>CAIXWQ010000607.1 GCA_903923175.1 uncultured delta proteobacterium
CGCGTCCGAGCCGCAGCGCCGCGCCGAGCCCGATCCCGCGCGCGGCCTCGGCGAGCGCCGCCTCGTTCACCGACGCCGAGCGCGCCCGCGACAGCAGCCCCTCGTCGGCGCGCGGCAGCGCCGCGTACAGCGACTCGGTGACCACCAGCCCCAGCACCGCGTCGCCGAGCAGCTCGAGGCGCTGGTTGTCGGTCGCGCGCGCGTGCTCGTTGACCCACGTACGATGCGTGAGCGCCTGCAGCACGAGGCGCGCCGCCGCGGCGCGATCCGGCGCGCTCGCGATGAGCTCGCGCAAGAGATCCGGCAACGAGACCAGCTCGAGCTCCGCGTCCGGCATTGCGCGCGGTCTACCACGCGCACGCGCCGCCGGGGACGCGCCGTCACGACATCGAAATGGGCGGCGGCGGCACGCTGCGCCGCGACCGTTCTGCTAGGGTCGCCACCGCTCAATCACAGGAGGCGCGACGATGCGTACGATGCGTAAGGTCGTTCTGTTCGGGGTGCTGACGGCGGCGATGACGGCGGCGACCGGCGCCAGCGCGGCGCGCGCGACCGCGAGCGGCGAGTCGATCGGGATCGCCGAGAAGGGCACGCTGACGATCTCCGCGGACCGCCTGTTCGGCGCGACGTGGACGCAGAGCTCGGTCGACGATCCCGCCAAGAGCAAGGACAAGTTCACGTCCTTCGGGCTCCTCTGGAGCGGCCCCGTCGGGACCGGCGCCGGCCTCGCGAGCCCGTACAACATCCCGCGCGCCGGGGTCGACTACACCATCATCCCGAACCTGACGCTCGGCGGCTCGATCGGCTTCTACAGCCAGTCGCACGGCACCGAGAACACCAACCCGAACACCGGCGTGATCACGTCGCAGGACCAGGAGAGCGTCACCGCCTTCGCGTTCGCGCCGCGCGTCGGCTACGTGCTCGGGTTCACGCCGAACTTCGGGCTCTGGCTCCGCGGCGGCTTCACCTACTTCAACATGTCGGTCGATCCGCACCCGGGCAACACCAACATCGGGACGGTCAGCAACTACGGCTACAGCGGGTTCTCGATCAACCTCGAGCCGCAGCTGGTCATCTCGCCGGTCGAGCACTTCGGCTTCACCGTGGGGCTCGTCGCCGACCTGCCGCTCGGCGGCTCGGAGAAGACCACGACCTACCTCGGCAACGGCGGCACGCGGACCGACTCGCTCGGCCTCGGCGTCACCAACATCGGACTGACGGTCGGGCTCCTCGGCTGGTTCTGAGCGGTCGCTCCGAGCAGCGATCGCCGCTCACGACGCGCGCCGCGGGGCTCTCGCGGCGCGCGTGATCGTTCGAACGGCCCCCTCGACGTCGACGGCGTCGGTGTCGACCGCGAGATCCGCGCGGGCGTAGCGCTCGGATCGCTGGCGCAGGATGGCGCGCAGCTCGCTCTCGGCGTCGGCCCGGTTCGCCATCGGGCGTCGATCCCCCTGCGCCACCACGCGCGCCCAGTGCGACTCCGGCGACGCCTGCAGCCACACCGTGCGCGCGTTGGCGCGCAGCAGGGCCATGGTGTCCTCGTCGTTCACGATGCTGCCGCCCGTGGCGATCACCGCGCCGGCGGCCCCCTTCGCCGGCGCCGCGTGCGCCGCGAGGATGCGCTTGAGCTCCTCGCGCTCGAGCCGCCGATAAAACGCCTCGCCGTGCAGCTCGAAGAGCTCGCCGAGGCTGACGCCCGCGGCCGCCTCGACCAGCTCGTCGAGCTCGAAGAACGGCACGCCGAGCTTCTTGGCGAGCCGCGCGCCGATGGTGCTCTTGCCCGCGCCGCGCAGGCCGAGCAGCGCGATGACCGTCTTGAGCGGCGCCTCCGCCTCGACGTCGGCGAGCAGCGCCGAGGCGGTGGTGCCGAGCGCGACGGCGACGTCGTGCAGGCGCGCGATCGAGATGTTGCCGCGCCCCGCCTCGAGCTCGGCGAGGAAGCGCTCGCTCAGCCCGCCGACCTCGGCGAGCTCGCGCAACGTGAGCGCGTGCGCCGTCCGGCGCGCCCGCACGGCCTTCCCGAGCCCGGAAAGCAGGGATTCGTGGGCACGGTTGGACCCTCGCGCGCTCATGAGAGCAATATACTGCGCACGAATAGAAGTTCGCTAGCACTATAATGCTTGCCAATCGACGGCGCCGCGGTACCCTCCCCGCCCATGGATCCCGTCCGCTTCGAGACCCTGCCTGCCGCGTACAAGCACTGGAAGCTCGACCTCTCCGCCGCCGAGAAGACGGGCGTCGCCCGCCTGGTGCTCGACATCCAGGAGGAGGGGGGCCTGCGCCCCGGCTACGTGCTCAAGCTGAACTCGTACGACCTCGGGGTCGACCTCGAGCTCGCGGACGCCGTCCAGCGCCTGCGCTTCGAGCACCCCGAGGTCTGCTCGATCGTGTTCACGAGCGGCAAGGACCGCATCTTCAGCTCGGGCGCGAACATCTACATGCTCGGCAGCTCGACCCACGCGTTCAAGGTGAACTTCTGCAAGTTCACCAACGAGACGCGCCTCTACCTCGAGGAGGCGAGCGCCGAGAGCGGCATCAAGGCCATCGCCGCGCTCAACGGCATCGCGTCGGGCGGCGGCTACGAGCTCGCGCTCGCGTGCGACGAGATCTACCTGCAGGAGGACGGCAACAGCGCCGTGAGCCTCCCCGAGTGCCCGCTGCTCGGCGTGCTCCCGGGCACCGGCGGCCTCACGCGCCTGGTCGACAAGCGCAAGATCCGCCGCGACCACGCCGACGTGTTCAGCACGCTCGCCGAGGGGATCCGCGGCAAGCGCGCGAAGGAGTGGGCCCTGGTCGACGACGTCGTCGCGCGCAGCAAGTTCGTCGAGACGACGACCAAGCGCGCCGAGTCGCTCGCGGCCGCGTCGCCGCGCGCGCAGGCGAAGGGGGCGGGCATCGCGCTCGCCCCGCACGAGCTCACCCGCTCGAGCGAGGGGGGCAAGCTCGTCTCGACATACAGGTACGTCACGCTCTCGATCGATCCGAAGGCGCGCGTCGCCGAGGTCGTCGTGCGCGGCCCCGATCACGCGCCGCCGAGGACGGGCGAGGAGCTCCGCAAGCTCGGCTCCACGGCGAACTGGGCGCTGCGCGCGTGGCGCGAGCTCGACGACGCCATCCTGGATCTGCGCTTCAACCACCTCGACGTGGGGCTGCTCGTGATCAAGACGCGCGGCGATCTCGAGAAGGTGCGCGAGGCCGACGAGGCGCTCGCCGCGCTCGTGAAGTCCGGCGACTGGCTCGCCCGCGAGATCCAGCTCCTGCAGAAGCGCGTGCTCAAGCGCGTCGACGTCACGTCGCGCTCGCTCTTCGCGCTGATCGACGAGGGCTCGTGCTTCGCCGGCTCGCTGCTCGAGCTCGCGCTGGCGAGCGACCGGGTCTACATGAAGGACGACGAGGACCACGAGGACGAGATCCGCGTGGCGCTGTCGTCGGCGAACTTCGGGCCGATGCCGATGGGCAACGGGCTCACGCGCCTCGAGTCGCGGTTCCTCCGCACGCCCGACCAGGTCGGCAAGCTGCGCGAGCAGACGGCGCCGATGGGCACGCTCACGACTGGGCAAGCGTCGAAGGCCGGGCTCGTCACGATCGCGCCGGACGCGATCGATTGGGACGACGAGCTGCGCGTCGCGATCGAGGAGCGCGCGTCGATGAGCCCCGACGCGATGACCGGCATGGAGGCCTCGCTCCGCTGGGGCGGCCCCGAGACGCTCGAGACCAAGATCTTCGGGCGCCTCTCGGCCTGGCAGAACTGGATCTTCACGCGCCCCAACGCCACCGGCGAGAAGGGCGCGCTCACGATGTACGGCAAGCCCGAGAGCCCGACCTTCGACATGCGCAGGGCGTAGACCTCACGCCCAGCTTTCCTTCGCGTCGCGAACTTCCCCCTCTCCGGAACGGAGAGGGGGCCAGGGGGGTGAGGTTCTCGCCCCGCACGGAGTCCCCATGAGCAACGTCGTCAACGACACGCGAATCCCGAACAACGTCGACCTCGCGAGCGACAAGAAGCTCCAGCGCGCCCTCGAGCAGTGGCAGCCCAAGTTCGTCGACTGGTGGGTCGAGATGGGCCCGGAGGGGTTCCAGAAGGACGACGTCTGGCTGCGCACCGCGATCAGCGTCGAGAGCGACGGCTGGGCGCACTTCGACTACGTGAAGATGCCCGAGTACCGCTGGGGGATCTTCCTCGCGGACCAGGTGCCGAACCGCAAGATCGGCTTCGGCGACAACCTCGGCCAGCCGGTGTGGCAGGAGGTGCCGGGCGAGCACCGCAACACCCTGCGCCGCCTCATCGTCACCCAGGGCGACACCGAGCCGGCCTCGGTCGAGCAGCAGCGCCTCCTCGGCCAGACCTGCCCGAGCCTCTACGACCTGCGCAACCTCTTCCAGGTCAACGTCGAGGAGGGGCGCCACCTCTGGGCGATGGTCTACCTGCTCCACTCGCACTTCGGGCGCGACGGCCGCGAAGAGGCAGAGGGGCTCCTCGAGCGCCGCAGCGGCAACCCCGACAAGCCGCGCATCCTCGGCGCGTTCAACGAGCCCTGCCAGAACTGGCTCTCGTTCTTCATGTTCACGTTCTTCACCGACCGTGACGGCAAGTACCAGCTGCTCGCGCTCGCCGAGTCTGGCTTCGACCCGCTCTCGCGCACCACGCGCTTCATGCTCACCGAAGAAGCGCACCACATGTTCGTGGGCGAGACCGGCGTGATGCGCGTGATCGAGCGCACCGCGCAGCTCATGAAGGAAGCCGGCTTCTCGGGCGACGTGCGCAAGCTCGGCGGCATCGACCTGCCCACCATCCAGAAGTACCTCAACCTCTGGTTCACGCTCTCGCTCGACCTGTTCGGCGGCGAGATCTCGTCGAACGCGGCAGCGTTCTTCGCCCACGGTCTCAAGGGGCGCGCGCACGAAGAGAAGGAGTTCGACGATCACGTCGCGCTCGAGGGCTTCCACGCGATCGACGTGCCCCGCGACGGCAAGCTCGCCCGCGAGGACGTGCCGATGCGCAACGCGATGAACGAGATCCTCCGCGACTCGTACGTCGCCGACTGCCAGCGCGGCGTCGACAAGTGGAACCGCGTGCTCGAGGCCGCGGGCATCGAGTATCGCCTCAAGCTCCCGAGCCGCCGCTTCCACCGCCACATCGGGCTCTACGCCGACGTGAGCGCCACGCCCACCGGCGAGCTGATCGGCAAGGAGGAGTTCACGCGCCGTCGCGGCGAGTGGCTCCCCGACGCGGCCGACGAGGCCTACGTGCAGAGCCTCATGACCAAGCCCGTCTACGAGGCTGGCAAGATGGCGAACTGGCTCGCGCCGCCGGCCCGCGGGATCAAGGGCAAGGCCATCGAGTTCGAGTACGTCCGCCACGAGCTCTGAGGCTCGCTCCCGACGAACGAGGCCGGCGTCCCGCGCGTGGGACGGCCGGCCTCGGTCATTTCGCGCGGGCGCTCACCCCATCGGCAGCCCGTGCTCCTTCGCGATGGCGACGTTGCGCGCCTCGGCCCGCTGCAGCGCCGGGCGCGCGCCGAGCCGCTCGGCGTAGGCCGCGAACGTCGGCGTCGGCTCGATCATCTTGAAGCGCAGCATGTAGCGCAGCGTGCCGCCGAAGATGACGTCGGCCATCGAGAAGCGATCGCCGAGCACGTAGTCGCGGCCCGCGATCGCGCTCTCCATCGCGCCGATCATGCTCTCGTAGCTCCCCCACCCCGCCTGCCCCGGCTTGAACTGCCAGCCCGCGAGCTTCGCCATCGCGCCCGGCTCGATCACCGACGGCGCGAAGAGCGACCAGCGCAGGTAGGTGCCGCGCGCCGGATCGTCGAACGCGGGGGCGAGCTTCCCGAGCGAGTAGCGGTCGGCGAGGTAGAGGCCGATGGCGGCCGACTCGGTCACGACCGCGCCGCCGTCGACGAGGATCGGCAGCTTGCCCATCGCGTTGAGCGCGAGGATCTCGGGCTGCTTCTGCGCCCCCGCGAGGATGTCGACGAACCGGAGCTCGTGCTCGACCGCGACCTCCTCGAGCATCCAGACGACGTTCGCGGCGCGGGAAAACGGGTGATGGAACAGCACGACCGACATGGGCACCTCCGCGGCCTTGCGTAGCACGGCCGTGGCGAGCCACGAGCCGGACGGCGCCGAGGAACCAGCGTTCGCAGCGAGCGAGCAACTCGGTGAATCGGCGCACGCGCTCGCCCGGAGGATCTGCAGACCGACGGCGCGAGCGCGCGTGAGCGCGGCGCGAGGGGACGTCTCTCGAGGCCGCTCCGCGCACGGCCGCGCTCGCGCAAGCCCTTTCCCTCGAGGTCGGTGCGTGAGAGCTTCGCGGCTCGTGTGCGCAGCGGACGCCGCGTCTGACGCGCGACGATCGACTTCGTGACGGCGTGACGGCGTGACGGTGTGACGGTGTGACGGTGTGACGGGGGAGGGCGAGGATGACGACGTTCCGTACGTGGCTGGCGCTCGCGCTCTGCGGGCTCGCTTCGGTGTCATGCTCGAGTGGTGACGTGGCGGTGGGCGCAGGCGATGCCTCGGTGTCCGCGCTCGCGGCCGACGCCCCCGCGACGGTCGTGGCGACGACGCCCGACCGAGCGCGCTCGGCGAGCGCCGCGCCCTCGCTCACCCGCACGCGCGACGGCCAGTTCGCCGCTCACAACGCCGGGCAGCGCTTCGACACGGTCATCGACGCGAAGGGGGCGCACGTGGCCGCGTCGGGCGCGGCGTGGTCGCTCGATCTTCGGCTCGCGCGGACGGGGCGCGCGCGCGCGCTGGGCGACGCAGCGACGGCGACGCCGCGGGCACGCGTAGGGCGCGTCGAGCTCGAGCGCGGAGGCGCGACCGAGTGGTTCGAGCACGACGCGCGCGGCCTCGAGCACGGCTTCGACCTCGCGAACCGCCCGCCGGGCGAGGGCGAGCTGCGGCTCGAGATCGCGACCGCGGGGCTCTCGCCGCTGCTGGTGGAGCACGGCGCGCGCGTCGATCTGCGCGACGACGCCGGGCGCGTGGCGCTCTCGTACGGCGAGCTCGCGGTGAAGGACGCCGACGGGCGCGCCGTGCCCGCGTCGTTCGGCGTCGAGGCCTCGACGATCGTGATCCGCGTGCGCGACGCGGCCGCCCGCTATCCGCTCGCCGTCGATCCGCTGCTCTGGGGCGAGCAGTTCGTCTTCGCCTCGCCCTTCTCCGGCGCCGACTTCGGCACGAGGCTCGCGGTCGCGTCGGACACGGCCATCATCGCCGCCCCCTACGTGCCGGTCGGCGGCACGACCGGCGGGCACGCGGTCGTGTACGTACGCAACGGCGCGAGCTGGCCGACCCAGCAGACGCTGCACGGCGCGCCGACCAAATACACGAACAAGCAGGACTACTTCGGCGGCGGGCTCGCGCTGGTCGGAGACACCGCGCTCATCGGCGCGCCCGGGCAGCAGGGGTCGACCGGCGGGGTCTCGGCCGGCGTCACGTACGCCTTCGGGCGAAGCGCGGGCGTCTGGACGCAGCTGCAGGTCCTCGAGCTGCCGACGGCCGAGATCGCCGGTGGCAACGACTTCGGCTCGGCGATCTCGATGAGCCCCGACGGCAACACCGCCGTCATCGGCGCGTACGGCACCGGCACCGCCGCCATGCCGGGCGGCCTGCAGGGGGCCGCGCACGTCTTCGTCCGCTCGGCAGGGACGTGGACGCGGCAGGCGAAGCTGGTGGCGAGCGACCCCGCGATCTCCGACCAGTTCGGCAACAGCGTCGCCGTCGGCGTCGACGTGGCGCTCGTCGGCGCGAGCCAGAAGGCCAACGGCGCCAACGCGCAGCAGGGCGCGGTCTACTACTTCACGCGCGACGCCACCGGGACGTGGACGCAGCGCGCGAAGCTCCTCGCGGCCGACGGGCTCGCCAACCACCGCTTCGGCGGCTCGCTCGCCGTCAGCGGCACGACGGCGCTGATCGGCGCGCCCGGCAAGAGCGCCGCGTACGTGTATCTCCTCGGCGCGACCAGCGCGACGCTGCAGGCCGAGCTCACCGGGCTCGACTCCAGCTCGGGCGACGATCTCGGCGTCAGCGTGGCGCTGACCGGCGACACCGCGATCGTCGGCGCCGACGGCCAGGCCTCGTACAAGGGGGCCGCCTACGCGTTCACGCGGAGCGGCACCACGTGGTCCCAGCTCACGAAGCTCACGCACGTGACGGGCGCCGCCAACGACGAATTCGGCAGCACGGTCGGGATCAACACCCCGACCCAGTTCCTGATCGGCGCGAGGAACGCGTACGCCGGCAACGGCGAGGCCTACGCCTTCGCGTACGCGCATGGCAACGGCGACGCGTGCGCGCTCTCGAGCGACTGCGTCTCGGGCTTCTGCGTCGACGGCGTCTGCTGTGACGCCGCGTGCGCCGGCGCGTGCCAGGCGTGCTCGGCGGTGAAGAAGGGGAGCGGCGCGGACGGCGCGTGCGGCACCATCGCGGACGGCGCGGACCCGGACAAGGAGTGCGCGCCCCAGGCGTGCAGCGGCTCGACGCAGGCCAACGCGTTCGTCTGCAACGGCGCCGGCGCCTGCCGCGCCACGACCAACGTGAACTGCTCGCCGTACCTGTGCGGCGCGACCGCGTGCAAGGCGACCTGCGCGACCGACGGCGACTGCGTCTCGACCGCGTGGTGCAGCGGCACGACCTGCGTGCCGAAGACCGCACAGGGCGGGACGTGCAGCGCCACCAACCAGTGCCTGACCGGCAACTGCGTCGACGGCTACTGCTGCAACGCCGCGTGCGTCGGCACCTGCCAGGCCTGCGCGGCCGTCGCGACCGGCCAGCCCAACGGCACCTGCGCCAGCGTGCAGGACGGCAAGGACCTCCGGGGCGATTGCCCCGGCGGCTCGTGCACCGGGAGCACCTACACGAACAACGTCTGCAACGGCATCGGCGCGTGTCGCGCCAACACGCTGTCGTGCGCGCCGTTCGTGTGCAACGCGGCCGGCACCGCCTGCGCCGGCAGCTGCAGCGTCGACGGCGGCTGCTCCGCGGGGAGCTTCTGCCTCGGCACGACGTGCACGCCGAAGAAGAGCAAGGGGCTCGTCTGCGCCTCGAACCACGAGTGCGTCTCGGCGTTCTGCGTCGACGGCGTCTGCTGCGACGGCGCGTGCACCGGCCTCTGCCTCGCGTGCAGCAACGCGAAGAAGGGGGTCGGCGCGGACGGCACCTGCGGCGCGATCGCCGACGGCGTCGATCCGGACAAGGAGTGCTCCGGCCAGACCTGCAACGGCGCGACGCAGGAGAACGGCCATGTCTGCAACGGCACCGGCGCCTGCCGCGTGACCAGCAGCACCGCCTGCGCGCCGTACGCGTGCAGCGGCAGCGCGTGCAAGCCGAGCTGCACGACCGACGTCGACTGCGACGGCAACAGCTACTGTCGCGGCATGGCCTGCGCGCCGAAGCTCTCGCAGGGCGCCACGTGCACCGGCAAGAACCAGTGCCAGAGCGGCGCGTGCGTCGACGGCGTCTGCTGCTCGAGCGCGTGCGTCGGCGCGTGCCAGGCCTGCGTCGCGAGCGCGACCGGCAAGAGCGACGGCACGTGCGCGCCGGTGACCGACGGCACCGACTTCCACGGCGACTGCCCTGGCGGCTCGTGCACCGCGGCGACGTACACCAACAACGTGTGCAACGGCGCCGGCGCGTGCCGCGCGAACAGCGTCACGTGCGCCCCCTTCACGTGCAACGCGGCGGGGACGGCCTGCGCGAAGACGTGCAGCGTCGACGGCGACTGCAGCGCGACCAGCTACTGCGCGGCCGGCGCGTGCACCGCGAAGAAGAGCAAGGGGCTCGCCTGCGGCGCGGGCGACGAGTGCACCTCGGGCGACTGCGTCGACGGCGTCTGCTGCGACGCGGCGTGCAACGGGCTCTGCCAGGCCTGCAGCAACGCGAAGAAGGGCGCGGGCGCCGACGGCACCTGCGGCCCGGTCGTCGACGGGATCGATCCCGACAAGGAGTGCCCCGGCCAGACCTGCAGCGGCTCGACGCAGGAGAACGGCCACGTCTGCAACGGCAGCGGGAGCTGCCGGTCGACGAGCACCAGCGCCTGCGCGCCGTTCGCCTGCGGCGCGAGCGCGTGCAAGCCGAGCTGCTCGACCGACGCCGACTGCGACGCGACCGCCTACTGCAAGGGGACGACGTGCACCGGCCGCAGCGCGCAAGGGGCGGCCTGCACCGCGGCCGACCAGTGCCAGAGCGGCGCCTGCGTCGACGGCGTCTGCTGCAACACGGCCTGCGCGGGCACCTGCCAGGCGTGCGTGCAGAGCGCGACCGGCCAGCCCAACGGCACCTGCGGACCGGTCAACGACGGCAAGGACGTGCACGCCGACTGCCCCGGCGCCTCGTGCACCGGCACCACGCTCACCAGCAACGTGTGCGACGGCACCGGAAAGTGCCGCCCGAGCACGAGCTCCTGCGCGCCCTACGCCTGCGACGCCAGCGGCTCGATCTGCGCGAAGGCCTGCAAGGTCGACGGCGACTGCGGCGCGACCGGCTACTGCGCCGCCGACGGCACCTGCGTCGGCAAGAAGGCGCGCGCGGCGACCTGCGCCGACGCGCGCGAGTGCGGCAGCGGCTACTGCGCCGACGGCGTCTGCTGCGACCAGGCCTGCACCGGGCAGTGCCAGGCGTGCGGCGAGCCCTCGAGCGCCGGCACGTGCATCGCCGTGAAGGGCAAGCCGCGCACGCCGCGTACGGACTGCGCGGGGAGCGGCACGACCTGCGGCGGGCAGTGCGACGGCACCAACATCGCGGCGTGCGCCTACGCGACCGCCGATCAGAGCTGCGGCACCGGCTGCGTGGACGCGCGGCACCAGGCCTGCGACGGCGCCGGCAGCTGCCTCTCCGCCTCCGTCTGCCCCGGCAACCTCGCGTGCGACGGCGCGACCAAGTGCAAGACCGCCTGCGCGACGAGCGCCGACTGCGTGAGCGGCTACACGTGCGACGGCGCCGACCACAAGTGCAAGGCGATCTCGGCCACCTGCAGCGCCGACGGCACGAGCTCGATCCCGGCCGACGCGAGCCAGCCGCCGAAGCCGTGCGGCGCGTACCGCTGCAACCCGTCCTCGGGCGACTGCTTCCCGAGCTGCACGAGCACCGACGACTGCGCCGCGGGGAGCTCGTGCAGCGGCGGCGTCTGCCAGTCGGCGCCGGTCGACACCAACGCGAGCGGCGGCTGCAGCGTCGACGCCACGCCCGGCGGCGCGGGGGCGAAGCTCGGGTCGCTCGGGTGGCTCGGGGCGCTCGGGCTCGCCGCGGCGGTCGCGCGACGGCGGCGTCGGCAGGGCTGACCGGCGCTCACCTCGAAGCGGTCGCCGAGAGCCGCCGCGCGGCCTCCTCGCCCAGCGACTCGATCACGAAGTCCCACACGGCGGCGACGCGCGGGACGTGCCGCAGCGCCCGGTGCCCGACGAGCCAGAGGCTCTCGACCGGGAGCGCGGCCCACGCCTCGTCGAGCCCCTTGCCGTGCGCAACGGCGACGAGCCCGGTGTGCACGAACGGCTCGGACGCGAGCAGCACGCCGAGCCCGGCGCGGGCCGCGGCGAGCTGACTCGCGAAGTGGCTCGTGCGAAACACCGGGGCGAGCGCGGGCGAGCGCTCCCTGAGCCAGCGGCCGATCGGGATGTGCGCGAGCTCGGGCCCCCAGGCGATCCAGCGCGCGTCCTCGAGGCGCTTCAGCCGGCCGAGCTCGCGCGCGTACGCGGGCGACGTCATCGGCACCGCGCGCGTCGTGACGAGCTTCACCGACACGAGCTCGCCGCTGGTCGGGCGCGTGGCGCGGATCGCCACGTCGGCCTCGCGGCGCGTGAGGTCCGCGTACGAGACGCTGGCATCGAGCTCCACCACGAGCTTCGGGTTTCGCCGGTGCAGCTCGGCGAGCCGGGGCGCCACGAACACGTCGGCGATGCCCGGCATCACCGTCAGCCGCACCGTCCCTTCGACCGCGGTCTCGACCTGCGCGCCGGCCGCGGCGAAGCGCGTGGCCGAGAGCTCCATCTCCTCGGCGTGCGCGAGCATCTGCTCCGCCACCAGCGTCGGCGACGTCCCCTCGCGCGTGCGATCGAAGAGCGCGGCGCCGAGGCGCTCCTCGAGGCGATCGAGCCTGCGGCTCACGGTGGAGACGTCGAGCGAGAGCCGCGCCCCCGCGGCCGCGAGCGACCCCTCGCGCATCACCGCGAGGAAGAGGCGGATCTGCTCCCAGTCGACGAGCAGCGGCGCGGCGGCGACGCGAGCACCAGGCGGACGGGCGGCGCGGGGGGGCATTCCGGCATCTTGCACCTGCGCAACACGCCACGGCAAATGTGCAAATTGCACTGCGCGAACGCAAGTCGCACCTTGGAGGCGTCCCAGGAGGATCGCCCCATGTCGAACGCCCCGCTCCACCTCGTCCTCGGCGCCGGTCAGATCGGCCCGCTCGTCGCCCAGCGCCTGCTCGCCCGCGGCCTGCGTGTCCGCATCGCGCGCAGGAGCGCCGCGCCTTCGCGCCTCGCCGGCGTCGAGACCGTCACGCTCGACGTGCGCGATCCCGCCGCGGTGGCGAAGGCCGCGGAGGGGGCGGCCGTCGTCTACCACTGCGTGAACCCGCTCTATCACCAGTGGCCCGAGCTCCTGCTCCCGATGACGCGCGGGATCGTCGAGGGGACGGCGCGCGCCCGGGCGCGCCTGGTCGCGCTCGACAACCTCTACATGTACGGCGACACCGCGTGCATGAACGAGGCGACGAAGGTCGCGCCGGTGTCGAAGAAGGGCGCGCTGCGCGCCGAGGCCGCGCGCGCGATGCTCGAGGCCGACGCGCGCGGCGACCTCGCGGTGGCGATCGGCCGCGCCGCCGACTTCTTCGGCCCGGGCGCGACCAACACCGGCGCGTTCGGCGATCGGTTCTTCGCGCGCGTGCTCGCCGGCAAGTCGGGCGAGTGCCTCGGCGATCCGGACATGCCGCACGCGTACTCGTACACGCCCGACGTCGCCGACGGCCTCGTCGCGCTCGGCACGCGCCCGCTGCCTGCGGGAGGCCACGCGCGCGGCGTCTGGATGCTGCCGGTGCAGCCGGCCGAGAGCACCCGCGCGGTCATCGGGCGCTTCGCCGCCGCCCTCGGACGGCCGATCGGCGTCTCGACCGTGCCGGGCTGGCTCCTGCGCGCGATGGGGCTCTTCAGCCCGATGATCCGCGAGGTCGTCGAGATGACCTACCAGTTTCGTCAGCCGTTCGTGGTCGACGACGCCAAGATCCGCGCCGCGTTCGGCCTCGCGCCGACCCCGTGGGACGAGGCGATCGGCGCGACCGCGGCGTGGGCGCAGGCGACCTACGGCGCGGGCCGCGCGGCCGCGTGACTCACGCGCGCTTCGCGTAGCGCAGGCGGTAGATCGGCAGCCCGTCGGCGATCGCGCGCTTCTCACGCGGGCTGCGCGCGCCGTACGGGTTCTCGGCCAGCAGCGGATCGCCAGGCGCGTCGCCCTTGGGCTCGAGCGCGGCGCGCTCGTCGAGGAACGCGCGGTACTGCGCGGCGCGGTGCTCGACGTCGGTCTGCACGAAGAGCTCGCCGCCGGGCATCAGCAGCCGCTCGATGTTCGACTGCACGACGTCGCCGAGCACCAGCCGCTTCTCGTGCCGCTTCTTCCACCACGGATCGGGGAAATGCAGGAACACCGCGCGCACGCGCCCGCCCGGCTGCAGGCGCGGCAACGCCACGCGCGCGTCCTCGGCGTAGCAGCGGCTACGGCCGCCGAGCCCCGTCGCGCGCAGCTTGCGGTCGACGATGGTCGCCCACTTCTTGCGGATCTCGAGGCCGAGCAGGCGCACCTCTGGATCGAACGCGAGCCGCTCGAACGCGAACAGGCCGCGCCCGCCGCCGATCTCGATCTCGATCGCGAAGGGGCTCTCCGCGGGCGCGAACAGCGACTCGATCGCGATCGGCTCGTCCCAGCGGCCGTCGAGGTGGGCCGCGTCGGTGTAGGGATCGTCGCGGTGGACTTTGCGTTGGTAGCCGAGCTCGGTCACGGGAGCGCGCAAATGCCGGCAAACCGGCGCGAACGCAAGGCGCGGGTCAATCTTCGCTCTGGAAATCGATCGGGTAGTGGACCTTCACCGACCCCCCTTCGGGCTCGGGGAAGCTGAGCGTCGCGAAGACGGAGACCACGCACTCGACGACCTTGGCGCTCGGCATCGACCCCTTCGTCGAGTGCGCGTTCACGACCTCGCCTTTGGGGCTGATCGCGAAGTCGACCGCGACGATGCCGTGCAGCGTGCGGTCGAGCTTCAGCCCCCACTCGTAGCAGGTCCGGAATCGCGGGTAGTTCGCGCGGACGATCCGCTTGATCACGTCGGGCGGGAGCCGGCCCAAGATGTCGGTTCCGGCCTCGATCATCTTGATCGTCCTCGTCGGCCTCGTCACGACGACGCCCGACGAAGTGGCCGTATCGCCCGACCTCCCGAGCTGACCGACGCTCCCGAGGCCGATGCCGTCGCCCTGCCCGCCCGCGCCCTCGCCGACGCCCGACATCCCGAGCCCGCCCTGGCCGAACGAATCGTTCGGGTGGTCGCCGAGCCCGAGGCCCGCGATCGAGGCGGACGCGCTCGCCGAGGCGCTCGCCGGCGTGCCGGCCGGGGCAACCGGTTCGGCCGCGGGGCCCGCGGGCTTCGGCGCGCCGCCGCCGCAGGCGAAGAACGCGATCGACGACGCGAGCGAGAGCGGAAGGGCGAGCCGGCGCATCGCGACATGCTCGCAGACCCCCACCACGCGCGACACCCTGTTCGTCAACGCAGGAACAGCCGGCACGCCGGATCGTCGTCGACGTCGGCCCACTCGAAGCCGACGCGCTCGAGGAACGCGGCGAGCTCGGCGTCGTCCTCCTTCGGCACCTGGAGCCCGACCAGCACGCGCCCGAAATCGGAGCCGTGGTTGCGGTAGTGGAAGAGGCTGATGCTCCACGGGTGGCGCATGGCGTCGAGGAAGTCGGCCAGCGCGCCGGCGCGCTCCGGGAACCAGAAGGCGAACAGGCGCTCGTCGGTGGCGTGCGGCGCGCGCCCGCCGACCATGTGCCGCACGTGCGACTTGGCGATCTCGTCGTCGGTGAGATCGAGCACCTCGTAGCCGCCGTCGCGCAGCGCCTTTTCGACCTCGGCCTCCTCTCGCCGATCGCCGACGCGCAGCCCCACGAACACGTGCGCGTGCTCCGGATCGGCGTAGCGATAGTTGAACTCGGTCACAGCGCGCGCGCCGATCACGGCGCAGAAGCGGCGGAAGCTCCCCGGCTCCTCGGGGATGGTCACCGCCAGCACGGCCTCGCGGCGCTCGCCGACCTCGGCGCGCTCGGCGACGGTGCGCAGACGATCGAAGTTGAGGTTCGCGCCCGACGCGATCGCGATCATCGTCCACCCCTGGGCCTCGGGGTGCTGCGCGACCCACTTCTTCATGCCGGCGAACGCGAGCGCCCCCGAGGGCTCGAGCACCGCGCGGCGGTCCTCGAAGAGGTCCTTGATCGCCGCGCACATCTCGTCGTTGGTGACCGTGACGCCGTCGTCGACGACGCGCAGCGCGACGCGGTAGTTCTCTTCGCCGGGCGCGCGCACCGCGACCCCCTCCGCGAAGCGCCCCACGCGCTCGAGCGTCACGCGACGCCCCTCGCGCAGCGAGCGCACCATCGCGTCGGCCTCCTCGGGCTCGACGGCGATGATCTTCACGTCGGGCCGCAGCGCCTTCACGATCGCGCCGATGCCGGCGATGAGCCCGCCGCCGCCGACCGGGACGAAGATGGCGTCGAGCCGCCCCTGACACTGACGCAGCAGCTCGATGCCGATGGTCCCCTGCCCCGCGATGACGTCGGGGTCGTCGTACGGGTGCACGAAGGTGAGCCCGCGCTCGACCTCGAGCTCTCGCGCGTGCGTCGCGGCCTGATCGTACGCGTCGCCGTGGAGCACGACCTCGGCGCCGAACGCGCGCACCGCCTCGACCTTGATCGAGGGGGTGGTGACCGGCATCACGATGACCGCGCGGGCGCCGAGCCGCTGCGCCGACAGCGCGACCCCCTGCGCGTGGTTGCCCGCCGACGCCGCGACCACGCCGCGCGCGAGCTCGGCCTTCGAGAGGCGCGCCATCTTGTGGTAGGCGCCGCGCAGCTTGAACGAGAAGATCGGCTGCAGATCCTCGCGCTTCACCAGCACCTCGACGCCGAGGCGGGCCGAGAGGCGCGGGGCGCGCTCGAGCGGCGTCTCGCGGGCGACGTCGTAAACCGGAGAGAGGAGCGCGCGGCGGAGGTACTCGTCGAGCAAGGGGAACGAAGCGTAGCGCCGCTGACGCGGAGCGTCGATCAGCGCCGCCGTAGCGCCGCCGGGCTCACGCGGAGGCGTCTTCGCGCAGCTCCGCGAGCCCTTGCTCGCGGGTCACGCGCCCCTCGTAGCCGAGCTCCGCGCGCGCCTTGTCGTCGCGCACCGTGATCTCGGCGCCCATCAAGTGCAGCGCGCCATGCGTGAGCGGAGGCGCCGCGCGCACGCGGAGCGTCTGGTACGTCGCCTCGACCGCGCGCGCGCCCTCGTGCGCGAGCCAGAACGGCACGCTGCGATCCTTCGGGACGACCCCCTGGGTGGCGAGGAGCGCGGTGAGGAAGCGGCGGAAGGTCCAGGGCTCGCCGTCCGTGAGGAAGTAGACCTCGCCCGGCCGGCCTCGCTCGTAGGCGGCGAGGATCCCCTCGACGACGTTGCGCACGTGGCAGGTCGACGTCCGGTAGCGACCGCCGTCGAACCAGGCGAAGCGGCCGCTCTCGACCGCCTCGACGAAGCGCGGCAGCAGCACCGTGTCGCCGCGCCCCCAGATGAAGCGCGGACGCACCACGACCGTCTCGAGCCCGCCCGCGCCCGACGCGTTCGCCGCGAGCACGCGCGCCTCCGCCTCGGCCTTGGACGCCGAGTAGGGACCGGCCAGCCGTGACGCGGGGCGCGCCGTCTCGTCGACGTCGACCAGCGGCCCGCAGCCGACGAGCACCGCCTCGCTGCTCACGTGCACCAGCCGCCGCACGCGCGCCGCCTGGGCCGCCGCGAGCACCGTCTCGGTGCCGCGCACGTTCACCTCGCGAAACGCGGCCATCGGCCCCCAGTCGTCGACCTTGGCGGCCGCGTGCACGACCAGCTCGCACCCCTCCATGCCGCTCGCCATCGCGGCGCGATCGAGCACGTCGCCCGCGACGGGCGTCGCCCCCGCGCGCTTCACGGCCATGATCGCGCCGGTCGAGCGCGCGAGCGCGCGGACCTCGAAGCCTCGCGCCCGCAGCGCTCCGAGGAGCGAGCGCCCTACGAACCCCGACCCGCCCGTCACGAATGCGCTCGGCAACGTCCGCTCCCCCCTCCGTGCCCCTCGGGTGGCCTATCGAGAAACGCCCTCGGGCGCCAGCGATCGAGCTCGACCTCGGTCCGCGCGCGGCGCTCGCGGCGCTCGAGGCCCCTCCGATGCGACGCACGCTCGGCTCGGCGCCCGCGAAACAGGCACCGGCCGTTCGCCCGCTGACGCGAGACGCAATGCGTTGCGGCCCGCGCGGGCAGGCGGAGCCGAACTGACATCACCGTACCCGCTGCAAAATTACGCCGAACGCTGGCGATTTGCGTCCGTTCGGTGCACTCTGAAACGACGATCGACCGGAGCATCCCGCTCCGGCGCGCGGACGATCAGACGCTCATGGGCGAACCGGCGACACCCGAGATCGAGCACGCGCACCTGCGCGCTGGGCTGGTCATCGCCGACAAGTACCGGCTGGTCGAGGCCAAGGGCGAAGGGGCGATGGGCACCGTGTGGGGCGCCGAGCACGTCACGCTCGGCAACCGCGTCGCCATCAAGTTCCTGCACCGCTCGGTGGCCGCGTCCGCCGAGGCGCGCGCGCTTCGACACCGAGGCGAAGGTCGCGGCCCGGCTCGGCGAGGCCTCGCGCCACATCACGCGGGTCATGGATCACGGCGTGACCGCGGAGGGGCTCCCCTTCCTGGTCATGGAGCTCCTCCACGGCGAGGGGCTCGAGGTGCTGCTCAAGCGCGAGCGCCGCCTGCCGATCGCCATCGTCGCGAAGATCGCCTCGCAGCTCTGCAAGGCGCTCAACGTCGCCCACCAAGCCGGCGTCGTGCACCGCGATCTCAAGCCCGCGAACGTGTTCCTCACGCACTCCGCCGACGACGGCGACCTCTGCGTGAAGCTCCTCGACTTCGGCGTCGCCAAGGCGGGCGTCGACTACGACGAAGAGCAGTCGACCCGCAGCGGCGCGCTGGTCGGCACGCCGAATTACATGTCGCCGGAGCAGATCTCGGGCGATCGCGAGGTCGATCCGCGCTCCGACCTCTGGGCGGTCGCCGCGATCGTCTACCGCATGGCCGTCGGCCGCGCGCCGTTCGGCTCCGGGGCGCTCAACGAGCTCGCGATGCGCATCACGTCGGCCGAGGCGCCGACGCCGACCACGCTCGCGCCCGATCTGCCGCCCGAGTTCGACGAGTGGGTGGTGAAGGGCTTCAAGAAGAGCCCCGAGGAGCGCTACCAGAGCGCGAAGGAGCTCGCCGACACGCTCGCCGTGGTCGCAGGCTGCTCGTCGAACGGGCACCTGACGGGCGCCTTCCCCGCGATCGCGCCCGAGTACATCGGGCTGCAGATGGGCGACTCGGTGGGCGGCGTGCAGGTCAGCGAGTGGGGTCGCCGCAGCGCCGTCGCGGCGGTGGCGATGCCGCAGCCGAAGCGCTCGCGCACCGTGCCGTTCGTCGCGCTGGCCCTCGTCGCGTGCGCGGCGATCGGGTTCTTCGTGCTGCGCGGGCGCGGTTCGCAGTCGTCGTCCGCCGCGGCCCCCACGCCCACCACGGCCCCCGCGCCGAACGCGCCCATCGCGCCCTCCGCCAGCGCCGTCGCACCGACCGCCAGC
>CAIXWQ010000608.1 GCA_903923175.1 uncultured delta proteobacterium
ACCACGCCGGCTGGCGACGACGCGAGCGCCGCCGACGGCGCGGACACGGCCCAGGGTGCCGACGGCGTCGCCGACGTCGCGGCCGACGCGCCGACGCCGAGCGGCACGCCGGCCTCGCGCTTCGCGGCGAAGCTGGGCGCGACGCACGCCTCGCACTTCCTGATCGGGCTCGACAACGACGGCACCAACGGCGGCGACGACCCCGCCTACAACCTCGGCGCCACGCTCGACCTGCATTACCACTACCTCGTCGGCACCCACGACGCGGGCGGCTGGACCACCTGGAACAGCGCGCCCGACTACGCGGGCAAGCGCGTCGCCGAGGCGCAGAAGCACGGCGTGGTGCCGATGTTCGTGTACTACGCGATGGCGACGAACGGCGACGGCAACCTCGCCGGGAACATCGGCAACGCCGCGTTCATGAAGTCGATGTTCCAGGACTACGCGCAGCTGCTCGGCGACGTGGCCGCCGCCAAGGCGCCGGTGGTGATCCTGATCGAGCCCGATTTCTGGGGCTACTCCGAGCAGGCGGCGCTCGACGCCGGCGGCGCGAGCAAGGTCGTGGTGAAGCTGTCGGCCGCGGGCGTGCCCGAGTGCGCGGGGCTGAGCGACGATCTCGTCGGGCTCGGGCACTGCTACGTGAAGCTCTCGCGCGCGCGAGCGAGCAACGCGCTCATCGGCTTCCACGCCTCGGGGTGGGGGAGCAAGGTCGACGTCGACGGCAACACGAGCCCCACGCTCGACGTGGCCGCCGAGGCCGCGAAGACGGTCGCATACTTCAAGGCCATCGGCGCCGATCAGGCCGATTTCGTCTCGACCGACGTCATCGATCGCGACGCGGGCTGCTACGAGCTCGGGACCGACCCGAACTGCCAGGGGAAGAAGACAGCCAAGCTCTACTGGGACGAGAGCAACGTCGCGTTGCCGCACTTCCACCAGGAGCTCGCGTTCGTGAAGGCGCTCACCGGCGGGCTCGGGCTGCCGATGATCTGGTGGCAGCTGCCGCTCGGCGTCCCCTCGAGCACCCCGGGCGGCACCGCGGGGCACTACCGCGACAACCGCGTGCACTACATCTTCCGGCACGTCGCCGAGTACGTCGCGGCCGGGGGCGTCGGCGTGGCGTTCGGCACCGGCGCTGGCAACCAGACCGACGTGACCACCGATGGCAGCCAGTTCGCGACGGCGGTGAAAGGGTATTGCGCCGCCCCGGTCGCGCTCCCCTGACGCCCGCGCTCGGTTCGAGCCGTCGAGCCGTCGAGCGGCCGACGCCGCGGACGGCTTAAGGTCGTCGCAAGATCCGACGGGTACTCCAGGTCTCGGCGCGGGCGACCGCGACCGTCGCGACGCGGCGGGCCCCGTCGATTTCGCCACTCGCTCCGCCCCGCTCGAGGTCCCTCCCCCATGAAGAGAGCATTCTCGGTCTTCGCCAGTGCGTGTCTGCTCGTGGCCTGCGGAAGCGAGGCGTCGCCCGGCGCGACGGCCGCGGCGGACTCCGGCGCCGGTGCCGACTCCGCCGCCGACACGTCGATCGGCGCCGACGCGAGCCTCGAGGCGGGCGCGGTCGACCTGGGCTGCGGCTACGCCTACGACGCCTACAACGCGAGCCCGTCGATCAAGGCGAACAGCATCGTGAAGTGGACGTGCACCGCCACCACGCGCACGGTGGTCGGCAACGGCCTCCCCGACCACGACGTCGGCACGTTCCCCAACGCGAACTGCCCCAACACCATCGCGGCGCAGTCGGTGTCGGCGACCATGACGCTCGCCCCGACGCAGGCCACGACGGCCACGATCGCAGGCGTCGGCGGCGTCGGCTACGCCTTCAATGGGGTGAAGTTCGACCCCGCGACGGCGGGGACCTGCTCGGATGCGAGCGGCAGCACGACGTGCAGCCTGATTGGCAATACCGGCAACTGGCACATCGAGGCGCTCGGGCAGTCGAGCTTCAATTTCGGCGTCGACGCCGACAACGCCCATGTCCAGCCGGGCGGCGCGTATCACTACCACGGCATGCCCGAGGCGGTGCTCGCCAAGCTCGCCGGCGGGGCGACCAAGCCGACGCTGGTCGGCTACGCGCTCGACGGCTTCCCGGTCTACGCGCGCTACGGCTACGCCACGGCGACCGACGCGAGCTCCGCGGTGAAGCCGATGAGGGGGAGCTACCGGCTCAAGGCCGCGGCGGCGACCGGGCGGCCCTCGACGGTGACGTATCCGATGGGCGCCTTCACCGAGGACTACGAGTACGTCGCCGGCTCGGGCGATCTCGACGCGTGCAACGGCCGCACGGGCGTCACGCCCGAGTACCCCGCGGGGACGTACCACTACTACGTCACCGACACGTATCCCTTCATCCAGCGCTGCCTGAAGGGGAAATACACCGCGACCGGCGGGCCGCCCGGCGACGCGGGCATGGGCGGGATGCTCGACGGCGCCGGCGCTCCGTGCTCGTCGGCCGGCGCGTGCGCGGCCAACCAGGTCTGCTGCCCGACGGGGCAATCGTGCGCGGGCATGTGCGTCCCCGACTGTCGCACCGGCGGGGCGTGCCCGAGCGGCCTCACCTGCGACGCCTCGCTCGGCATCTGCAAGCCGTGATCGCGCGCGGGAAGACCACGGAGCGAGCTGCGCGGCGGGCGTGCTGCGCGGCGCTGATCGTGGCGTTCGCCTTCGTCGCGACCTTCGTCGCGAGGACGGCGAGCGCGCACCTCATGCCCGCGAAGCAGGGGACGCTCAACGTCGTCGACGACGCCGTCTTCGCGGTGCTCTCGGTGCCGGTCTCGACGCTGCACGACTTCGACGACGACCACGACGGCCGGCTCGACGGCGGAGAGCTCCAGGCCCACGGCGAGGCGCTGCGCGCGGAGCTCGATCGCCGCTTCGTCATCACCGACGGCGAGGCGCGCGGTCGGACGCTCACCCTCGATCTGGTGCTCTCTCCGGAGCACGACGCGGCGGTCGATCGCGCCGCGCAGGTCGTGGTGCTGAAGCACGTGCAGTTCGCGGCGCCGGTGGGCGATCTGCGCGTGCGCTGCGATCTCTTCGGCGCGCGCGACGAGGAGCGGCAGCTCACGCTCACCGCCACCCGTCATCCGCCCACCGGCGCCGAGGTCGAGGCCGCGATCCTCACGCCGCTGTCACCGAGTCATCGCTTCTACCGCCCCGCGCTCGCGGCCCTCGGCGACACGCTCCGCAACGGCGTCGAGCACGTGCCGCTCGGCACCCACCTGCTCCTCCTGCTCACGGTCGTCGCGGTCGTCGCGGCCGGCGTCGGCGTTCGCTTCTGGCGCGTGCAGCGCGCGGTCGGCGGTTGAGGCACCCGGCGCGTCGGTCACGTCAGACGCGTCGGGCGCGTCAGGCGCGTCGCGCGCGCTCGGCCGCCTCGAGCCCTTCGGCCTCGCCCGCGGCGCGCGGCGGCGGCAGCGAACGGCCTACGTCCAAGGTCGTGCGATCACGGTCCGGCCGGCCAGGCCTCGGCAACGCGCTGGCGGGCGCCGGGGTCGGCGTCGTCGCGTGCGCGGAGCAGCCCCGATCGAGCGCGGCGATGGCGCCATCCAGCAGGGCGCGCGCGGCGTCCGCGTCGGCGGGGCGATCGTCCGGCGCGCGTTCGAGGAGCGACGCCACCAGCTCGTCGAGCTCGACGGGCCACGCCTCGCTGCCGGCCAGGGTGCTCAGCCGCGGCGCCGCGCGACCGAGCTTGTCGCGCATGAGCGCGTGGGCGCTCGCGTCCTCGAAGGGGTACTGCCCGGCCAGCAAGTAGAACAGCACGCTCCCGAGCGCGTAGAGATCCGCGCGCGGATCGATCGCGGCGCCGGTGATCTGCTCGGGCGCGATGCAGCTGGGCGTGCCGACCAGGAGCTCGTCGCGGGGCTGCGCTTCGGGGGCGGAAGAGCGGAGCCAGGCGACGCCGAAGTCGAGCACCTTCACGAAGTCGCGGTGCCGGTAGCCGTCGAGGAGCATCACGTTCTCGGGCTTCACGTCGCGGTGGACGACCCCGGCCGCGTGGGCGTGGCCGAGCGCGTCGAGCACCTGCGCGGTGATCGCGAGCGCCCGCGCCGGCGCGAGCGGCCCCTCGCGCGCGACGAGCTCGCGGAGCGTCGTGCCGCGCAGCAGCTCCATCACGAAGTACGGGAGCTCCGCCTGCGCGCACGCCGCGTCGAGGAGCGTGACGATGTGCGGATCGCTCAGGCGCGCGAGCGCGCTCGCCTCCCCCGCGAACTGCTGCAGCGCGTGCTCGCGCCGCACCTTCACGGTGGGCAGGAGCTTGATGGCGACGTCGCGCCCCGTCGCGTGCTGGCGGGCGCGGAAGATCGTCCCCATTCCACCCGTCGCGATCACCTCGAGCAGCGTGTAGCGCCCCTCGAGCTCGCGCTCGATGAGCGTGCGCCCCTCGACGGCGAGGCAGGGCGCGCCGCCGTGGTCCGGGCACCCGCCGGCGCTGGCGACCGAGCCCGAGCCCGAGCCCGTGACCGCCCGCGATCGGCACTGGCGGCAGCGATCGTGCGGCGGGCGGGCGCGGCCGGTCATCGTGGTAGAAGTGGATAGCGCGCGGACCACGTTCGGACAATCGTGGATTTCCGCAGCGGTCTGGGTGTGGGTGATGGCGGTGGGTGATGCGGGTGGGTGACGGGTGTGGGTGAGGAGCGGCGCCCGACGCCGCGCGCCCGTGCTCGCGCGACGCTCGGCCAGGTGAACGCAAGGCGGCGCGCGCCCGTGCGGCGGCGAACCCGCCGCGTGCGGTGCGCCTCGATCCACGGCATACCCGCGCCGTGATTCGCCGCTTCGCTCTGCTCGCCGCCGCGGCCCTCGTCGCGTGCTCGTCCTCGGCTTCCGCGCTCGGGGTCGCGCCCGGCGACGGTGGCGACCTGGAAGCCGGCGCCGAAGCTGCCGTGGACGCGCCGGCGCCGCGGGCCTCGGGCTACTGCGAGGCCACGGCCGACTTCTTCTGCGCCTTCTACCTGCGCTGCGGCCGCATCGTCGCGGCGACGGCGGACGAGTGTCGCGCGACCTTCCTCGAGACGTGCAACGCGCGCTACGAGCCTCGCTACGTCGACCTCGAGGCGGCGGGGCTCCTCTCGCTCTCGAGCGCCGGGGTCGACGCGTGCGGCGCGCACCTCGCGACCGTCGCGTGCGAGCGGCAGATCAGCGATCTGATGGGCCCGTGCGGCGGCATGTGGGTCGGCACCCAGCCGGCGGGCGCGGCGTGCGGACTCGACGTCGAGAGCTTCGCCTGTGCGCCGGGCACCACCTGCGTGGTCGGGCTCGATCTGTGCGGCAAGTGCCAGCCGGCGGCCGCGGTGGGCGGGGCGTGCGGCGGCGGCGGGTCGTGCGGGGACGCGCTCGCGTGCGTGAGCGCGACGTGCGTGGCGCGCCGGCAGGTGGGCGAGGCGTGCTCCGCGAGCGAGCCCTGCGTGTTGGGAGCGAGCTGCACCGGCGCGGTCTGCGTCGCGCCGGCGATCGTCGGCGAGGGGGCCGCGTGCGACGCGAGCCGCCGCTGCGCCTATCGCAGCGCCTGCATCGGCGGCGTCTGCGTGCGCGCCGCGCTGCTCGGCGAGGACTGCGCGGGCCGCACCTGCGCCTCCGGTCGCTGCGTCGCCGAAGGGGTGGCGAAGATCTGCCGCCCCCTGCTCGATCCGGGCGCAGCGTGCACGAGCCCCTTGGACTGCCGCTCGGCGTCGTGCGTGAGCGGCGCGTGTCGGGCGCTCCCCGACGCGTGCTTCCCGTAGCGGCGGGAGGGCGCCTCTTCGCTCAGGTTCGCTCAGGCCCCGAGCGCGCGCTCGATGGCCGACACGAGCAGCTCGGCGTCCGGCGGGACGTCGGGCGCGAACCGGTCGACGACCTTCCCCTCGCGATCGACCAGGAACTTCTCGAAGTTCCAGAGCACCTCCGAGGGCGCCCCGGGCGTGATGCCGTGGCCCACAAGCTTCGCGCGGAAATCGGTGCCGGGGAGCGCGCGGGCGGCGGGCTGCTCGGCCGTCAGCGACGCGTAGAGCGGGTGCTGCCCCTCGCCCTTCACGACGATCTTCGCGAAGAGCGGGAAGGAGACCTCGTACTTCGTCGAGCAGAACTCCTTGATCTCGGCCTCGGTCCCGGGCTCCTGCCCCGCGAACTCGTTCGCCGGGAACGC
>CAIXWQ010000609.1 GCA_903923175.1 uncultured delta proteobacterium
CGCGCGACCCGCGCGACCCGCGCGACCCGGACGCTCCTGGTGCTCCCGCCGATCGCGCAAAGGCGCGCACCCTCGCGATGCGCGAGGTCGTGCATGCCCTCGCGCTCGACCCCGAGCACGTCGAAGCGCGCCGCGTGATGGTCGAGCTGCTGACCGACGTCCCTGCGACGCTCCCCGCCGCGGTGCACGCCGAGCTCGAGTCCGATCGCGACGCCGCACGACGCCGCGCGCTGCGCCTGGCGCGCTGGGCCTGGGCGAGCTGGCTGCTGACCTTGCCGGCGGCGTGGGCGCTCGGCGTGCGGAGCGTGCCGGCGTTCGCGGCCATGGCCGTCCTGGTCCTCGCCGGCACGCTCCTCTGCTTCGACGCCGCGCGGCGACCGCGCGTGGAGCCCACGCGCGGCATCGCGATGGCGGTCGTCACCGCGTCGCTGGTGAGCGGCCTCGCGATGTGGCTCGGGCCGTTCGTGCTGCTCCCGGTGGCGGCGAGCGGGCTGCTGATGATGATCGTGAGCGAGTCTCGCCCGCGTGAGCGCCGCGCGCTCTTCGCGATCGCGCTCGCCGTGGTGAGCGTCCCGCTGCTCCTCGAATGGAGCGGCGTCGTGCCGCCGTCGTACCGCTTCGAGGCCGGCCGGCTGGTGCTGCTGGCCCGCGCGACCGAGCTTCGCCCGCAGGGCACGCTGGCGATGCTGATCTGGTCGACGGTCGGCTTCGTGATCGTCCCGTCGTTCCTGCTGGCCCGCCTCCGCGATCAGCTCGACGCCGCGAACATGCGTCTCGCGCTGCAATCGTGGCAGCTGCGCCAGCTCGGCGGGGACGCGCCCGGCGGCGGGGCGCCAGCGGTCGCGAACGATCGCACCCCGAGCGAATAGCAAGCCGCCCCCCGCGCGTTTTCGCGAGGGGGGCGGCTCGGGTCGTAAGCCCCGGAGTCGAACCGGGACGATTCACCACGCGCCCAGAGAGGCGCCGCTACCCGCGGCCTTTCCGGTGGTGCCTACGACGAGGCGGATCAACGCAAGGTTCGAGCCCGCCGCGGAGACTGCGAGCCTGTCGCTGAACGGGCCCAATTCTCCGCAGGCCGATCCTTGCGCGCACGCCGTGCGCGGCGTCGCGCAGGCGCACCATGCGACGTCCGTGTCGCTACGCTCCCGCCGACGGGTCGGTGCACGGCGGGGCGCGCCCGACATGCACCGCGCTCCGCGCGCGAGCGCTACTCGTCCATGCCGGGAGGCGGCGGCGCGAGCCCGGCCCCGCCGAGCCCTCGCCCGCGCATCCCGCCCATCATGACCGCGCGGACGATCCCGCCGATGACCGACAGCGGCACGCCGGAGCGCCCCTCGACCGCGTCGGCCGAGACGGTCATGTAACCCCAGGTCGAGCCGGTCGGCGCGGGCCCGCTGGCCGGGCCGAGGATCGACGAGAGCAGCTTGCCGTAGCTGTCCGCGTCGCCGTAGCTCGCCGAGATGAGCCCCTTGCTCGGGTACGAGGCGATCTTCGACTTCGCGGTGCCGTCGGTCTCGAGCAGGTCCTTGCCGTCGAGCGCGCCGTCGAAGATCGTCGGCACGCACGACATGCAGACGTCGACGTAGAGGTAGTTGCCCTTGACGGCGTAGACGAACGTCGAGGGCTTCGCCCCCTCTTCGATCGTCCACGTCTCGCCCTCGCCGCCGCCCTTCTTGTAGGCGACCGACTTGCCCTTGAGCCCCGCGCTCGGCTTCCTGGCCGACGCCGAGAGCCCGGCGATCGCAGCCTTGGCCGCGGCCGCGTCGGTGAGCTCGACGCGCGCGAAGATCTCGGTCTCGGGGCTCGCGAACGCGCCGCCGCCCACGCCGTGCGTCGCGGTCGTGTAAGCGAACTCGTGCCCGAGCGCGCCGCCGAACGCGCGCACGTTCTTCGAGATGTCGGCCGCGTCGGCCGGCGGGATCTTGCCGCTCTTCAGCCCCTCGTCGAGCCCCTCGTACACGAGCGGCCCGAGCCCGTCGGGCGCCGAGAAGGCCGCGACCCCCTGCCCCTTCGGCATCGCCAGCAGCGTCTTGGGGTCGACCGACGGGTACTTCGCGAGCCACTTCGAGAACGACCCCTTGGCGACGACCTTCTGGACGATCTGGACGTCGTCCCCCTTCACGTCCGCGGTGAAGGTGATGTCGCCGGTGTCGCCGAAGCCCGCGAGCAGCCCCTGCACGACCTTGTCGGCCTCCACCTGCGCCTTGCCCGGGATCTCGGACTTGACCTTCCCCCAGAGCGTGTCGAGGTACTTCACCGACGGCTTGGAGAGGCGCTCGGTGGCGATCCGCCCCTCGAGATCGTGCTCCTGCTTCTCGACCTTGGCCGCGCGCGCGGCGACGTACCGGCCGGCCGACTCGAGCACCGCGGGATCGTCGGCGACGACGATCTGATCGCCGATGACCGCGATGGCCCCCTTCTTGGAGCTGCCGTCGGGGAGGTACAGCGTGGTCTCGAGCGCCTTCGACTCCTTGGTCTTGAACTTCCCGGCCTTCGCGAGCGCGCCGAGCGCGGTGGTCGCGAGCTCGGCGTCCTTCAGGCGCGCCGCGCCGATCGCGTGGAAGTTCTCGTCGGCCTTCTCGTCCTTGATGGCCTTGGCGACGTCGCCGAGCGCGACGACGACGAGCGCGCCGTGCGGGTCGATCGCCTTCAGCGCCTTCTTGGCGTTCTCGTCCTTCGCCTCGGCGATGAGCTTCTCGTAGGGCGACGCCCCGAGCTCCTTGCCGAAGCCCGCGCCGTCGGCGGCGCGCTTCACGAACGCGTCCGGATCCTTGATGTCGATCTCCGCGAGGAGATCCTCCGGCGCCGCGACGTCGACCAGCGGCGTCTTCTTCGAAGGCTTGTCGTCCTTCTTGGCTTCTTCCTGCTTCGCCTTCTTGCAGGTGCACCCCGCGCTGCCGAACGCGACGAGCGCTCCGAGCACGAGCACGACGTGCGCCGCGCGGCGCCCTCCAGCCGACCGGACCAACGAGCTTCGCTTCATGGGCGCGGGAGGGTTTCGCAACTCGGGCGAAAACGGAAGGGCCGAACTGCGACCGCGGGGCCGTACCGTCCGGGGCGGGGCTGAATTCGCGCTCGGCGCGCCGACGAACCGAGCGCCCGACGCCTCGCTACTCGACCTCGACCAGCACCGCCGTGATGTTGTCCTTGCCGCCGCGCTCGTTCGCCAGCCCGATGAAGCGGTCGACCGCGTCGACGCCGCCGAGCTCCGCGATCACGGCGATCTCGGCGGTGCGAAGGTAGCCGTGGAGGCCGTCCGAGCAGAGCAGGAAGCGGTCGCCGGACTCGCAATGCACGATGGTCGTGTCGACCTGCACGTACTCGCGATTGCCGACCGCCCGCGTGATCACGTTCTTGTGCGGCGAGCGGCGCGCCTCGTCGAGGCTGATGATCC
Organism: uncultured delta proteobacterium; assembly: GCA_903923175.1. Lineage (GTDB taxonomy): Bacteria > Myxococcota_A > Polyangia > Polyangiales > JADJMO01 > CAIXWQ01. Next base: position 3,395 of record CAIXWQ010000609.1, read on the forward strand.
CCTCGCGGAGCTGCCACGCGATGAGCGTGTGGTCCTCGGTGAGCTGCGCGGCCTGACCGTCGCGGATCTGGTAGATGCGCGAGTCGCCGACCTGGCCAGTCACGGCGTAGTCGCCGAGGATCATCATGCCGCTGATGGTCGTGCCCATCCCGGTCTTGCCGCGATCGAGCTCGGCCAGCGAGTAGACCATGTACGTCGCTGCCTGGATGGCCGACTCCATGACGCGCAGCGCCGCGCGCACGTCGTCCTCGGCCACCGGCTCCGCGAGCGCCCGCAGCTTCGGCTTGGCCTGCTTCACCATCGAGAACGCCGCGGACACGGCCTCGCTGCTGGCGATCTCGCCCGCCGCGTGCCCGCCCATCCCATCGGCCACGAGGTAGACGCCGACCTCGTCGTCGATCAAGAAGGCGTCCTCGTTGAGCGCACGTTTGCGCCCGACGTCGCTCTTGCCCGTCGCTCGGACGATCATCCTCGATCCTGCGTCTATCATCTCCTGGACTCGTCCGCACCAGCCACGGAGGTGGCGGCGGCGGCCCGGAGGGGTGGACGCCGCAGGTCCTCCCTTGGACGCGCGCGGGCCCATGGACGTTTCTTGACGGTTCGAGCGCGCGCAGTCGACAATCCGCCTGCGCTCCGGAGACCGTTCGAGCGCATCTCCCCCCCTTCTGCAGACGAGGACTCCGTGCCGAAGAGCCTGCTCGCCGTCGACGACAGCGTGACGATGCGCAAGGTCATCGAGATGACCTTCGCGGGTGAGGATCTTCGGATCAGCACCGTGCCGACGGCGAAAGATGCCCTGGCGGCCATCCGCAAGGAGCGTCCGGATCTGGTTCTCGCCGACCTCTCGCTCGACGGTTTCAGCGGATACGACCTGTGCCGGGCGATCAAGGACGAGTTCCAGAAGATCCCCGTGATCCTGCTCTCGTCGAAGCAGAACCCGTACGACCCGGCCAAGGGGCAGGCGGCGGGCGCGGACGCGCAGATCGACAAGCCGTACGACTCGGCCAAGTGCATCGAGCTCGTGAAGAAGGTCCTCGCGCAGGGCGCCTCGGTCGCGCCGAGCGCCATCGCGGCGCATGCCGCGGCGGGCGTCCCCGCGGCGCCGCGCACGCCGGTCTTCAACGCGCC
>CAIXWQ010000610.1 GCA_903923175.1 uncultured delta proteobacterium
CCGACGACGGGTGCAGCAAGGATGCCGCCGGCGAACGCGACGCCGCCGCCGGCGATGGCGACCGCGACCTGAACCCACATGTCCTGACGCCCGTACCACTCGCTGAAGTCGCGGAGGATGTTGCTCATGCCCGAGAGACGTCGGGCTTCGGGGGATCTGACGCAGCGGACGCGGCGAGGATTGCTGAAGCAAGAAGAGCGTCGCTGTTGGCCCACCGCAGCAGCGAGCGCACCCTTCCGCCATGCCCGCCCCCGCCCCCGGCCTCTACCCGCGCAGCGGCCCGCGCCCTGGCGCCCCCCACGGCGAGCGCGCGTTCTGGCAGGCGCTCAGCCAGCGCCTCCCCGCCGGTTGGCACGCCTGGCACTCGCTCCGCATCCGCACTGCCCGCGGCGTGGAAGCCGAGGCCGACTTCGTCCTCGCGGTCCCCGGCCGCGGCTTGCTCGTCATCGAGGTCAAGGGCGGCCTCGTCGAGGTCGACGGCGGCATCTGGCTCCAGAACGGCCGTCAGATGCCGCGCGCCCCGCGTGAGCAGGCGCACGAGTTCCGCCGCACGTTGGGCGTGGTCCTGCGAGAGCACGACCTCCACCGCGTCTGGATCGACGTCGCGACGGCGTTCCCCGACACGCCGTTCTTCGAGCCGCCCACGCAGGGCGATCTGCGCGACGCCGTGCTCGGCCAGCGCGACCTCGAGTACCTCGGCGACGCGCTCGAGTCGCTCCGCGCCCGACTCTTCGTGGCGCCGACGGGCGAGCGCGCCGAGGCGCCGACCGACGATCGCTGGCTCGAGGTTCTGCACGCGCTCTGGGGCGATTCTTGGGTCAAAGGCGCTCGGCTCGGCGCGCAGCGCGCGCTCCGCGACGACGAGCTCGTGCGGCTCGCGGCGCCACAGCAACAGCTCCTCGCCGGGCTCGCGTTCAACCGGCGCATGCTCGTGCGCGGGGGCCCCGGCACCGGCAAGACGCTCCTCGCGATGGAAGCCGCGCGCCGCGAGACCCGCGCAGGAAGGCGGGTGAAGCTGCTCTGTTTCACGCGCGCGCTCGCGACCGCACTGACGGCGGCCGGCTTCGACGCGCGCACGGTGCGCGAGCTCGCCGCTGACGTACTCACCGAGGCCGGCAGCGCGCCGCTCGGCCCTCGCGAGACCTGGAGCTCGACGGTCTGGGACCGGGTGACCACCGACGCGACGGCGTGTCTCCCCGCGGGCGGCCGCGACGACGCCGACATGTGGATCCTCGACGAGGCGCAGGATCTCTCGCTCGAGGACTGGCGCTTCGTGCGCGCGCTCGCGGGCGATCGGCGCCTCTGGGTCTTCCTCGACGACGGCCAGGCCTACTGGGACGATCGCGTGCAGCTCGACGCCGAGCGCGAGGGGTTCGCCAGCTACATGCTCACCGAAGGCTACCGCACGCCCGAGGGGCTCGAGCGCTACTCGGCGCAGTACCGCGCGGGCGCGAGCACGCCGTGGATGTCGGCGCCGATCGGCGGGCTGAGCCTCGTCGCAGTCGAGTCCGAGGACGAACTGCCGGCGGCGGTCGAGGCGCAGGTCGCGCGGGCGCTGCGCGAGGGGCTCGCCCCGAATGACATCGCCGCGCTCTCGATCGGCGGGCAGACCAAGACGCGCCTCGGGACCGCGGAGCAGATCGGCGATCGCCCCGCGCGCCGCGCCGACGCCCCCGATGCGACCAAACACCTCGTGTCGGACACGTTCCTGCGCTTCAAGGGGCTCGAGCGGCCATTCGTGATCGTCTCCGAGCTCTCGCTCGGCCCGCGCCAGTACGACGTGCGGATGCACATCGCCCTCACGC
>CAIXWQ010000611.1 GCA_903923175.1 uncultured delta proteobacterium
GACTCGCCGCCGCGGAGGCGACGCACGATCGGCTCCACCGTCTTGCGCTCACCGGGGCCCAACAGACCGAGCGCGTACTCGCGCGCCAGCGTCCGGTGGTAGCCCGTCTCCAGCCGCCGAAGCAGCGGTGCGACGAACCGGGCGAAGCGGGCCAGCACGGCGGCGTCGAGCTCGTGCACTTCCATAAGTGCACCGGTGCAGCTTTGTTGACCCGACCGCCAAGTTTTCTACGGCCGGGTAATACTGAGAGACTGTGAAACAGTCTCTCAGCGCGGCAGCGCCACGCGCACCGCCGCCGCGCGGGGCCGGCGCGTGCCGTCGCCGAGCTGGCCGTAGGCGTTGTCGCCCCAGCACCAGACCTCGCCAGAGCGCGTGAGCGCGCAGCCGTGGTCGTCGCTCGCGGCGGCCTCCACGACCTCGCGCAAGGAGTCGGTCGCGTGGCGCGTCTCCTCGCCGCTCCCGTCGTCGTACGGGCAGCCGACGACCTCGATGGCGCCGCTCGCCTCGACGACGCGGTGACACCGATCGTGCACGAGCGCCCGCGCGCCGGGGAACGCGCCGGGGAGCGTCCGCGGGGCGAGGAGCGAGGCCTCGAACACGTGGATCGCGCCGTCGCGATCGAGCGCGGCGTACTCGTAGCCGTAGATCGACGGCGAGAGCGACCGGGCCCGCGGGAGCTCCGACGAGTGCCCCGTCCAGTAGGGCGTCGAGCCGCCGGCGTGGTCCCATTTCCAGCAGCGCACGTCGCCGTCGCCGTCGCGCGCGCAGGCGGTGTCGCCGCCCCACGAGCCCTGCGCGACGAGCTCGACCACGCCGTGCAGCTCGGGGACGCGCTCCGGGCTCGGCGAGAGCCCCGCACGCAGCTCCCACGCGACCACCTCGCCCTCGCGCGTGCAGGCGCTCATGCGCGCGGCCGAGGCGGCGAGGCAGCGGACGTCGCGCACGCCGGGGACGGCGACCATCGGCGCCTCGCCGCGCGCGTGCCAGCAGCGCACGGCGCCGTCGTCGAAGGCGCCGCAGCCGGTGCCGTGCGCCATCGCCAGCAGCACCACGCCTCGCAGCGGCTCGATCGCGACCGGCGCCGCGTGGACGACGACGTTGGCGCGCTCGGTGCGCGGATCGACCCCCCAGCACCAGGTGGCGTCGTCGCGCAGCAGGCAGGTCGCGCCGTCGCCGGCCACGAGGCGGCGCGGCGGCGTGCGATCGACCCGCCGCGGCGCCTCCTCGCCCTCGACCGGCACGATGTCCGACGCGCGCGACGGGCCTCTGCACGCGCACGCGCACGCGCTCACGAGCAGCGCGAGCGCCGCGAGCGCCGCGAGCAGCGCGAGCGGGCCGGCGAGGGGCCGCGAGGGCGTGGACACGCCCGAGAGACAGCGCGGCGGCGGCGTTGTTCCGACGGAGCACCCGGGCGTCCGCGGTAACCGGGAGCGCCCCATCGACTTGCGTTACGCTCCCCCTACTCGATGCTCTCCGAACCGCTCCGACGTGCACTCTCCACCGTGGGCGCGTTCCTCGCGGCCGACCCCGAGCTCGCCGAGGCCGCGCGCGCCTTCTGGCGCGACGGCGGCCGCGACGCCTCGGCCGCGCGCGCGACGCTGGTGGCGCTCCCCGAGGAGCTCCGCAAGGACGTGGCGCTGCTCGGCGACGAGCTCCCCGCGCGCACGCACGTCGCCGAGGACCTCGAAGCGCTCTGCATCGCGCTCGGCGAGCCGGCAGGCGAGGTGATCCTCGCGTGGTGCGCGGGCGTGACCTGGCGGCGCGACGTGGCGCTCGCGAAGCTCCTCGAGACGGCGGCCAAGAAGACGCGCCTGCGCCCGCGCATCGCCGGGATCGCCCGCGCCCGCGTGGTCGAGGGGCCGCTGGTCGACGCGCTCGCGTGCGCGCCGCTGATCGGGGGCGGCGCCGAGCTCGCGCTGCCCGAGAACGCCGAAGCGCGCGCGCGGCTCGAGATCCTGCTCTGGGAGGCCGGCGCCAGCGCGCGCGAGGTCCCCGCGCTCGGCCGCTGGATCTGGAGCTCGTCCGCCACGTTCGACGCGATGATCAAGGAGCCCGCGCACGGCGCGCTGCGCGGCCGCGTGCTCGCCGCGCGCTGCCTCGAGATCAGCGTCGGCGGCATGCCCGCGCACACGACCGATCCCGAGCTGGTCGGTCGCACGCTGCAGGTGCTCCAGCCGCTGCTGCTGCACCCGGAGCCGCTGGTCTGGGTGCACGCGGCGCGCGCGCTCGGCCGGCTGACGGGCGCGCTCGAGCAGATGGAAGGGACGCTCCTCGACTGGAGCCAGGGCGACTCGAAGCTGCTGCGCCAGCGCGCGACCACCGCGCTCGCGTCGCTGCCGGCCGAGCGGCTCACCTTCCTCGGCGGCCAGCTGGTCGCGATCCTCGAGGCGCGCAACGAAGAAGACTGGGTGCTCGCCGCGGTGGCGGCGGCGACGCCCTACCTGTTCTTCGAGCGCAGGAACATCTGGGACCGCCTCGCCAAGCGCGTGCTCGCCGGCGACGGCGGCGCCATCGCGGCCCGGGCCCTCGCGCGCGGCCTCGCCACGCTGCGCCGGCGCGGCGAGCCGAACGCCGACGTCGAGAAGGCGATGCGCGCGCTGCGCGAGATCGCGCGCTTCACCGTCCCCGCGTCGCTCGACGACGCCCGGCGCTGGATCGAGGTCACCGCCGCGACCGACGTCATCGACGACGCCGAGCGCGATCCGCTCGATCTCGAGCTCGGCCTCGAGAACCTGGTGCGCCTCGCGGCGCAGTACGACGACGAGGAGGCCGACGCGCGCGCGGCCCGCTTCGCCGCCTCGATCGCGCCGACGTTCCAGGAGGCGCGCAAGATCGCGCTGCGCCCCGGCCGGCTGCGGCACCGCGCCGCCGCCATCAACGCCCTCGAGTCCTGCGCGCGGGCCCTCGCGCTGCGGCTCTGGGGGCCGCTGCTCGCCACGCGCCTCGGCGTGGACGCGCCGGCTGTCACGCGTGAGGGCACGCGTGAGGGCACGCGTGAGGGCACGCGGGAAGGCGCGCATGAAGACGAGCGCGAGCCCGAGCTCACCGAGACGTGGAAGACGCTCGCGAGCGCGCCGGCCGAGCTGCTCGATCTCGTCGCCGAGAGCCGGCGCAGCGAGGGGGGCGGCGATCCGCAGGGCGATCTCGCGCTCGAGGTGCTCGCCATCCGGCTCGGCGGCTACGCGCTCGACGCGTGCGGCGCCGACACGGAGCTCGGCCCCGGGCGCGGCCCCACCGCGCACGACACCTGCCTGTGGCTGCGCAAGCTCGAAGGGCTGAGCGGCGGGGCGCGCGAGCTGCCGGCCCCGCTCAAGACCGCGCTGAGCACGCTCTTCTGGCGCCTCGTCGACACGACGCGCGGCACCGCGCTCGGCGAGGTCGACGACGTGCGCTGGCTCGGGCCGTTCGCCGCGTGGTGGGCGCTGGTGATCGATCGGCCGGCGATGCTGCTGCAGCTCGCCACCGCGCTGCCGATGATGGCCGAGGGGGCGCTCGCCAAGTGCTGCGAGAAGGCCGAGGAGCTGCGCGCGGCGGTCTCGTCGGGCAACGACGTCGCGAGCTGGGACTGGGTCGCCGACACGCTGCTCGAGTCGCTCCACGCCGACGACACCGAGCTCGCGCACGCGCTCTCGGCGCTGGCGAGCACGCTGGCGAAGTTCGGCAACGCGTCGGGGCAGCGGCCCGAGCTCGAGGCGCAGTGCCTGGAGCTCGTGCTCGCGGGCGATCGCCTCAACGGCGCGCTCACCGATCCGGTGAAGGCGCTGCACCCCGCGACCGCCAAGAGCGCCGAGGACTCGCTGAGCCGCGCGGCGACCGAGAACGCGCCGCGCGTGGCGGCCCTGGTGGCGCGGGCGATCCGCGCGCGCGAGCCCTCGATGCTCGACGTCTGGTTCGCCTCGCGCGTGCCGGTCGTGTCGGGGCTGCTGGAGGGCGCGGTGCAGGGGGCCATCCGGCGCACGCCGCCGCCGCCGCCGAAGCCCAAGCGCGAAGAGCCGAAGATCATCCACGGCTACGAGCTGATCACGCCGCTCGGCGAGGGCGGCGTCGGCACCGTGTGGCTCGTGCGCAAGCCCGGGGCCGACCGCTACTTCGTGCTCAAGATCCCCAAGGCCGACGCGCTCGCGACGGCGACCGACACGGAGCGCGAAGGGATCCTGGCCTCGTTCGTCGAGGAGGCGAACGCGCTCGCGGGGCTGTACCACCCGAACGTCGCGAACATCATCGATCGCGGCGTGTCCGAGGGGGTGCCGTTCCTGGTGCTCGAGTACCTGATCGGGGCCGACCTCAAGGCCTACTCGTGGGCGCACCCGATGTCGCTCTTCGAGCTGCGCCAGGTCGTGCTCGACTGCTGCGCGGGGCTCGCGGCGCTGCACAGCGCGGGGCTCGTGCACCGCGACATCAAGCCGGCGAACCTCTGGCTGCGGTTGCCGCTCGCGGGCGGCGAGAAGTTCGACCCGGTGAAGCACCGCGATCCGGCGCGCACCCAGCCGCTCTCGACGGTGGTCATCGACTTCGGGATGGTGCGCGCGATCCGCGTCGCCCCGGGCTCGAACGGGCGCTTCGTGGCGGGCACGCCGGGCTACATCGCGCCGGAGCAGGTGCTCGATCCGGTCGAGCTCGATCCGCGCGCCGACGTCTATTCGCTCGCCGCCGCCATCTACAACGTCACCACGCGGCGCGCGTTCTTCGACGACGTCGAGAGCCCGCGCGATCGGCTCATCGCCCACATGCGGCGCGATCCCTTCGACGACCCGGAGCGCCTGCGCCCGTTCCCGAGCGCGATGGCGAAGCTGCTGCGCGCGGCGGTGGCGAAGAACCCGGCCGATCGCCCCTGGCCGATGGAGCTCGGGCGCGCGTTCGCGGCGGCGCTGTAGGGTCGCGAGCCCCCGCTCTCCGCCGCGCTCGGCGCGGCGCGCTCGCCCGGCTACCATTGCGCGTGCCCCTGGCGAAGACGACGGCGCTGCGGACGCGCGGGCGCACGCGAGGTCTCCTTGCGGCGCTCGGCGCGTTCGTCACGCTCGTCACGCTCGGCGCCTGTCGGCGCGGTCCGACCGAAACCGGTCACGAAGCGACGACGGGCGCGAGCGCGACCGCGTCCGCGACCGCGACCGAGCTCGCCTCGGCCGCGCCGTCACCGCCCTCGCGCAGCGCCGCGTCGGCGGCGAGCTGGAGCCCGCCGTCGTACGCGCAGCGCGACGCGTTCACCGAGCGGGAGCTCACCATCGGCGAGGAGCCGTTCGAGGTCCCGGCGACGCTGACGCTCCCGCAGCAGAGCCTCACCGCGCCGCGCCTCCCCCCGGCGATCGTGCTGGTCCCCGGCTCGGGGCCGCTCGATCGCGACGCGACGATGGGCGGCACCAAGGTCTTCAAGGATCTCGCGTACGGGCTCGCCTCGCGCGGCATCGCGGTGCTGCGCTTCGACAAGCCGCTTCGCGTGCACGCCGACGCGTGGCTCGCGAAGCACGCGAGCACGGTCACGGTCGACGTCGAGACGACGCTCGACGCGGTCGCGGCGGTCTCCGCGCTGCGGGCGCGCCCCGAGATCGATCCCGCGCGCGTCTATCTCCTCGGCCACAGCCAAGGGGGGCTCGCGGCGCCGCGCATCGCCGAGCGCGCGACGGAGCTCGCGGGGCTGATCGTCCTCGGCGCGCCGACCCGCCCGTTCGAGGACGTCTTGCTGGGGCAGTTCGAGTACCTCGCGACGCTGGAGGATCACTACGGGAGCAGCGCGCGCGAGGCCCTGCCCGCCTTGCGCGAGGCGGTCGCTCGCACCAAGAGCCCCGCGCTCACGCCGGACGCGCCGAGACGCGGCTTGCCGCTGGGCATCCCGGCGACGTTCTGGCTCGACCTGCGCGGCTACCACCCGGAAGCGCGCGCGGCGCACCTCGGCAAGCCGATCCTCGTGCTCCAGGGAGAGGCCGACTTCCAGGTCACGATGGACGACTTCGCCGGCTGGCGGCGCGGGCTCGCGAATCGCCCGTTCGTGCGCCTCGCGAGCTTCCCGCACCTCGGGCACACCTTCGCCGACTGCGGCTGCGCGATGGCGAGCCCCGAGACCTACGCCGCTCCGGGGCACGTCGCCGCCGAGGTCGTCGAGGCGATCGCGCGCTGGGTGGCGGAGCGGGTCGCGGAGCGCTGAGCGAGCGCGGGCGCCGCCGGGCCCCTCACGGGCACTGCCGCGCGACCTGCAGCCCCTTCGCGGTCCCGCACAGGCCGGGGAACGCGAACGCCTGCTCCACGCCGAAGATCACGTCGAAGCGCGGCGCGCCGTTGGGCAGCGCGGAGGCGTTGAGCGGCACGGCGAAGTCGAGCCGGTAGGCGACCTCGTCGAAGAACGGGAACAAGAAGCGGAGGCCGGCGCCGACCGAGTGCAGGACGCGGAGGTTCGAGGCGTTGGTGAAGGCGTCGCCGGCGTCGTAGAAGAGCGCGCCGCCGAGGGCCATGCCGAGCACGTCGAACCCCGGCGTGCGGTACTCGACGTTCAGCACCGCGAGCTCGGGGCCCGAGCGCAGCGAGCTCGGGTAGCCGCGCAGCCGCCCCTCGCCGCCGAGGTACTCGATCTGCCGCAGGTAGTTCTCCGGCCGGTGGATCACGCGGCCCGAGAAGACCATTCGCCCGAGCTTGGTGCGCGGCGTGACGATGCCGAGCTTCGCGTCGAGGAACGCGTCGGAGGTCGTGCCGTCGGTCTGCGTCTCCACGGCCCCCTCGATCGAGGCGCGCAAGAGGCCGTCGGAGAAGTGCGACGTCCAGCTCGCGCCTCCCTTGACCGAGACGAGCGAGCGCGAGGAGCCGAGCGCGCGCGCGATCGGGTCGATCTCGAGGTACACGTCGTGGCCGAGCCGGAAGTCCTCCTGCACGCTCAGCGACTCGACGTCCGTCGTGCGGAAGTAGTCGGCGCGGTAGGTGCGCCAGCGCGCGAACGGATAGACGCGGTCCTCGCCGACCGGCACCTTGGCGGCGGCGAACTGATCGATGGCCGCCTGCGAGGCGACGTCCCCCTCGACGACGTAGCGCTTGAGCGACGCCATGAAGCCGAAGGTGAAGTCGTTCTTCAGCGCCCAGCCGAGCGAGCGCGTGGCCGCGGCGCCGAGCGAGGCCTGACGCGTGCGGTACTGGTACGGGACGTTCTCGGTGCTGCCGTCGGGGAGCAGCGCGGGGAAGAGCTTGAGCTCGCCGTTCTGGTAGCGGCGGATGACGTAGTTCCGGTAGCTCCCCGCGACGTCCCACGCCCAGGGCGCGAGCGAGCTGTAGATCGGCTGGCCGACGTCGAACGACGCATAGGCCCCCTCCGCCCCGCCCGAGCTGCGCGCGGGGGCGGTGCCGAGCGGCAGCACCACGCCGCCGGCCACGGTCGCGCCGACGTGGCTCGTGCCGAAGCGCGGGAAGGTGACGCCGGTGCCGAGCGTCATCGAGAGCGGCTGGTACTCGGCGACGACCTGCGGCTGGATGGCCGTCCCCGCGACGTTGAGCTCGGTCGGCTGCAGCAGCAGGTAGTTGAAGCGCCGGCCGACGAACTGCACGTCCCACTGCAGGCGCAGGCTCCAGACGTCGCGCGTGATCACCAGCAGCTTCACCTTGCCGGGGGCGCTCCCCTTCATCGGCACGGTGAGCGCCATCGAGAGCTGCGGCAGGTTGCGCAGGTTGCGGCTCGTCTCGTCGACCAGCACCTGGTTCCAGGCGTCGCCCGGGCGCAGCAGCAGCTCGCGATCGAGGATCCGCTCGCGGGTGCGCGTGTGGAAGACGTTGAGCGCGTCGGGGAGCGGATCGTCCTCGCCGAAGACGTCGAGCCGCTCGTACTCCACCGACTCGACGATCATGCCCTCCGGCGAGGGCTCGAGCGCGCCGTGGTGCGCCTCGACCGCGCGCGCGATCACGCGCCTCTCGAGCGGCGAGTACTCGGTGGCCGTGGAGGTCGGCGGATCCTCGGCGCGCGCCGCGGACGCGAGGAGGCCGATGCCGATCGACAGGCCGACCGCGAGGGCGTGCAGGGCGTGGGCTCGGGAGAAGCGCAACGCTCCGCATCCTAGCCGCCCCGGGTGCGTCTTCGCGCGCCGATTGCGCCGATTGCGCCGACGCGGGCGGCAGGCGCGCGGGCCCGTGCGCCGCCTCCGAGGCACGCCGCGTGCTGCTCCGCTCCGCATGACCTCCGCCGACGCCGAGCGCGGCCCCGTCGCGGCGCCCCCCGAGCCGACGCTGCTCGCCCGCCTGCGGCGCGCGCTCGAGCGCGATCGCGACGTCCCGCTCTCGCACGAGCTCGTGAAGGCGGCGCGCTGGGCCGAGCAGCGGCTCGTCGCGCCGTGGTACCTCGCCGCGTGCGACGCGGTCGGCCCGGGGGCGCGCACGCGCGCGAGGCCGGTCATCCTGAGCTCCGGGCGGATCGAGCTCGGCGCGCGCGTCATCCTCACTTCGCTCTTCGCGCCGGTCGTGCTCGAGACCGGGCCCGAGGGCGAGCTCGTGCTCGGCGACGACGCGTTCGTCAACACCGGCGCGCGGATCTCCGCCGCGCGCAGCGTGCGGATCGGGCGCCGGGCGATGGTCGCGCCGTACGCGTCGATCGACGACCGCGACGCGCTCGAGGGCGAGCGGGCGCCCGCGCCGATCGTCATCGGCGACGACGCCTGGCTCGGCGCGCGGGTGCGCGTCCGCGCAGGTGCGACGATCGGCGAGGGGACGGTGGTCGGCGCCGGGAGCGAGGTGCGCGGCACGTTGCCGCCCTACGTCGTGGCCGGCGGCGTGCCGGCGCGCGTGCTGCGACCGATCGCGCACGACCCCGCGGCGCCGGCGCCCTCCTTCGCGGAGCCGCGCGCGCCGATCGTTCCGCCCGCCCCGCGCGCACTCGGCCCTCGGGCCTTCGCGGCGCTCGGGCTCGCGCACGCGCGCCTCGTGCTGCGTGCGGTCGATCGGCTCGGCGCGCGGCCGCGCGTGCGGGGCGTGCCGTTCGTGGAGAACCTCGGCCGCATCGAGATCGGCGACGATCTGCGCTTCGACGCCGGCGCGCTCCGCTCGCATCTGGTCACCGGCCCGGGCGCGCTGCTGCGGATCGGCGACGGCGTGAGCCTCGGCGAAGGGGCGGCGATCGCGGCGATGGCCTCGATCGAGATCGGCGACGGCGCGCGCCTCGGCCGCGGGGCGATGCTGCTCGACTGCGATTTTCACGGCATCGACCGGCGCGACGACGCGGGCGCGCGCGCGCCGATCGTCATCGGCGAAGGGGCCTGGCTCGGCGACGACGTCACCGTGGTGCGCGGCGCGCGCATCGGCCGGCGGGCGCACGTGGCCTCGGGGAGCACGGTGTTCGGCGTGGTCGCCGACGGCGCGTGGGTCGACCCGCGCGCGGCGTGAAGGGCGCCGCCGCGCGCGCGTAAGGGCCCAAGCTCGCGCGCCCCGTGCTCACTCCGCCGCGTCGCTCGCGGCGCCGGCCGCGTGCGCGGCGTCGAACGGGA
>CAIXWQ010000612.1 GCA_903923175.1 uncultured delta proteobacterium
CACCGGCCGGTCGAGGCGCGCCTCGCCGCGGCCCCGCCGCCTGCCGTCGCCGCCCGACCCCAGGCGCTCCCGTTCGCCGCGCGCCTGCGCGCACGCGCCTCGACGCTGCAGGCCGCGCTCTCGTCGTGGCTCGCGTCGCGCGCGCCTGCCCTCTCTCCGCTCGCGAAATCCACCGTCACCCGGTCAGGAGAAACCCCATGAGCCCCTCCGCGTCGACCACGCCCATGCCCACGCCCAGCGCCTCGCCTCTCGCCCGTCGTTCCGCCGCGTGGCGGCTCGGGTTGCTCGCCCTCGCGCTCGCGGGTTGCGCGTCGAACGGCCCCGCGGTCGATCGCGTCGCGAACGCCGGCGCCACGCTCGGAGCGCCCTCCGCGCCCGAGCTCGCGTCGTCGCCCGGCGTCGGCGTCGGCGTCGGCGTCGCGCTCGTCGAGGCACCGCGCGCGGCCGCGGCGGGGACGTCCACCACCAACCCTGGAGCGAGCGCGGCCGACGCGGCGCAGTTCCAGAAGTCGTACGACGAGGAGACGGCCGGCAAGCTCGAGGCGGCGCTGAGCGCGCTCGACGGGATCGGCGCGAGCGGCGCGCCAGGGAGCGCGGGGACGGCGGGCTACGTCGCGCAGCTGCGCCGCGGGTGGCTGCTCTACCGCCTCGGCAGGCACGCCGACGCCGTGAAGGCCTACGCGAAGGCGAGCGCGCTCGATCCGGGCTCGATCGAGGCCAGGGTCGGCGCGCTGGTGTCGCTCGGCGAGCTGCGTCGCTGGGCGGACATCGAGGTGCTCGCGAAGGAGATCGTGCGCAAGGACCCCGCCAGCTACACCGCGAACCTGCGGCTCGCGTTCGCGCTCTACAGCCAGGCGAAGTTCGGCGAGGCCGAGGCCGCGTACCGCACGGTGCTCGTCGGCGCGCCGAGCGACGTCGACGCGCGCGCCGGGCTCGGCTGGTCGCTGCTCAAGCTCGGCAAGGCGAAGGAGGCGCAGGCGACCTTCGCGGAGCTGCTCGGCTTCGCCCCGAAGAACGCGCTCGCGCTGGAGGGGATGAAGGCGCTCGGCGGCAAGGGCTGAGCGAACCGACCCTGCGCGTCGCGCTACGGCCCCCAGCCCTGGCCGCGCAGCACCGCGCGCACCTGCGTCCAGGTCTCGCTCGGCACCGGATCGTTGTGCCCGATGCCCGGGACCACGATGCGCGCCTTGGCCCCCGCGTACGCGTCGTAGACCTCGGTCTGGTACGGGAACGGCACAACCTCGTCGCGCTCCGACGAGAGCATCACCAGCGGCACGCTCGCCCGGCGCGCGTTGGCGAGGCTGTCGAGCGACGAGGGGACGCCCCAGGAGATCGGCCCCGCGAGCAGCCAGAGGTTCCACCAGCCGAAGCGGCCGCGGATGAGCTGCGCGAGCGGCGGCGGGTTCTGCAGGAACAGGCCGCGCAGCTTCGCGTGGTCGGGCGCGGAGGCGAGGTGCAGGGCGGCGGTCGTCCCCATGCTCGTCCCCATCGCGAAGATGGGGAGCCCGCGCTTGGCGGCCTCGGCGAACGCGACGTCGGCGGCGCGCGCGACCCCGGCGAGCGAGGTGCTCCCTTCGCTGCGCCCGAAGCCGGGGTAGTTGACCCCCCAGACCTCGACCGGCCACGCGCCGAAGCCCGCGGCCTCGCCGCTCGGCCACCGATCGGCGCGATCGGCGTTGCCGTAGAACCGCAGCACGATCGCGCGCGCCGCCTCGCGGGTCGCGCCGGGGCTCTTGGCGCGGATGGTCTCGATCGCGCCGGTTTCGTGCGCGATCATGACGCGCTCGGCGCCGCCGAGATCGACCTCGTCGCGCGAGGGATAGAGCAGCACGCGGCTGGTCACCGGCGCGCACGCGCCGCACGCGCCGCCCGCGAGCACCGCGCCGAGGCTCGCGGCGACGATCGCGAGCGCGGTGAGCGTGCGGGCGCGCTTTGCCCGCACCGGCGGCGCGCTCACGGCTTGCCGCCGAAGGTGAGCACCGCGGTGAACGCGTGCGGCTTCCCCTCCTCGGTCAGCGGGTAGGTTGGCGCCCGCAGCGCGTCCTCGAGGCAGGTCGCCGTCTCCTTCGAGGTCGCGCCGGTCGCGACCGCTTTGGTGGCCTTGCCCGTCGCGTCGACGGTGACGGCCACGCGCACCGTGCTCTCGGGCTTCTCGTCGCGCTGGCTCGCCTGCGTCTGGCACGCGCGCGCGCGCCACTTGTTCTTCGCGACCACCGCGTCGACGCCGGGGGCGGCCCCGGGGAGCACCTCCGCGCGCACCGGCAGCACCATCATCCCCTGACCTGGCCCCGCCACCGTCATCGCCCGCGGCAGGAGCGAGCCGCTCGGCGCCGCGCGCCCATCGCAGCTCGCGCTCTCGCTCGCGCGCGCGGTCGCGCCGGTCCGCGCGCTCGTGCTCGCGCCCGCGTCCGTGAGCCCGGAAGGCACCGTCGCCACGCGGTCCGCGCTCGCCGTCGTCGTCTCGGCCGGTCGTCGGCCACACCCGGCCAGCGCCAGCGCGGCCTCCACGACCGCGAGCGTGGGGAGCGCCCCTCGCGCGCGCTTCATTGCGCCGTCCGACAGGCGGCCTCCATCGCGATCGAGGGGTACGCGAGCTTCACTTCCTCGAGCCGACGCAGGCAGAGCGCGGGCTGATCGTCGTCCTGGCGGGTGCACTGGACGCGCACCGCCTCGATCGACTCGTTGTTCGTCTGCCCGGCGAGCGCGCAGCACTGGCGCAGCTTCTGGCACTCGGGGGGGCGCGACTTGCTGCAGTCGGCTCCGAGCGAGGCCATCGCGAGCGCGACGGCGAGCAACGAGGCTACGGCGAGCGGACGGCGCATCGCTCGATGACACCACAAAACGCCGACGGGCGCCGGCTCTCGCCCGCGCCCGCCAGTCGAAGCCGAGACCGGCTACTTGTCGTCGTCGTCCGCGGCCTTCTTCTTCTTGTCGGCCTTGTCGTCGGCCTTGTCGTCGCCCTTGTCGTCGGCCTTGTCGTCGCCGGCCTTCGCCTTCGGGTCCTCGGCCTTGTCGTCGGCCTTGTCGTCGTCGTCGCCCTTCTTCGCCTGCTTCTTGTCGCCCTTGTCGGCCTTCTTGCCGGCGTCGGCGTGGATCTCGACCCAGTACGACAGGCCGCCGCCCTTCTTGAACTGCGCGGCGTAGCCCTTCTGGATGTCGCGGACGATGAGCTTGTACGTCCCGGCCTCGAGCTTGACCGACAGCGTCGCGTCCTCGCCCTTGCCGATGCCCTGGTCCTTCTGGACGACCTTGTTCGCGCTGTTCTTGAGGATGATCTCCGGGAAGATCGGGTACTTCACGTTCGGCTGGGTGACCTTGACGCTGTAGTTGCCGTCCTTCTTCACCTTCCACGTGAACGTCTGGCCGTCGTCGTCGTCGATCTTCCCCTTGCAGGGCTTGGCCTGCTCGGCCTCGAAGGTCGCCTCGCACATGTCGCTCTTGGGGACGTCGCCCCAGTACACGATGGTGACGGGGATGCCGCCGACGCCGACGATGCCGCCGAAGACCCACGCGAGCAGCGCGTTGCGGTTCAGCGAGCCGACGAGGCCGTCGCGCCCCTTGGTCGACAGCATGACCTTGCCGAGCATGCCGTCTTCTTTGGTGATGTAGCCGCCGGCGATCTTGCCCATGGCGAACACGCGCCCCTGGGCCGGGATCAGCTTCTCGGTCGCGCGGTAGCCGATCGTGCGCTCGTCGTTGTTGAAGATCGCGTTGGTCACCAGGTTCGCGAGGATGCCGAGCCCCTGGCCGCCGGGCGGCGGGCCCTTGAACGTCTGCTGCAGGCCGGGGGAGTCGACGTCCTGGCGCGCGTCGACGCCCACCGGGCCGGTGCCGTCGTCGATCGAGAAGGCGACGCCGTTCTTCTGCGTGCTGATCGTCGACCAGCCCTTCTCGGTCTTGGTGCCGTTCTCCGTGAGGACCGACTTCTCCCACTGCCGCTCGACCTCGAGCTCGTAGTAGACGCACGGCGTGTTGGTGCAGGGGGACGTC
This sequence comes from uncultured delta proteobacterium, assembly GCA_903923175.1. GTDB lineage: Bacteria > Myxococcota_A > Polyangia > Polyangiales > JADJMO01 > CAIXWQ01. The sequence continues at coordinate 3,991 of CAIXWQ010000612.1, forward strand.
AGCGGCTGCTGGACGACCATGTTCCCCTCGGCGCTGACGCGGCCCTTGGCGTCGGCGACGGCCGGATTCGCGGCCACCTCGCCCGTCTTCTTGAAGGGCGCGGCGAGGATCTTCTTCGCCTTCGACTTCTGCAGGACGCCGACCAGGGCGAGGATCGCCCCGATCACCAGCATCGCAATCCCCAAGTACATCATCGGAACGGCCTCCCTGTGCGAGGCCCGCTGGGCCTCGGGCGCGTCGAGTGGTCACTCGTGCGCGTGACGTCTTCACGACACGTGCGTGGGCGCGAGCGGTTCGTTCCGACCGCGCCGAGGCCCGAACGAATCACCGACGGGACGTGGTGCCAAGGCCCGCGTGCGGGGCCTGTCCGTCGGTACGGTCGCCGCGCCCGCCACGGTCGCGCCCAGAGCTGCGCCTTGGACCTGATACGCGGTGCAGGTAGGGTGCGCCTCGCATGCATTCGCCCCACCCGCGCCTCGCCGCCGCCTCGCTCGCCGCGCTCCTCCCGCTCCTCGCGCTGCTCTCTCCGGGCGGCGCTACGGCCGCGCCCTCCGGGTCGGCGGGCGGGACGCTCGGGGTCGCCCCGCGCCCGAATGCCGCGACCGCGTCGGGGTCGGCGCCCGCGCAGACGCTCCCGGGCGCGCTGCGACCCAAGCTCGAGCTCACGCGGCTCACGCTCGCCAACGGGCTGCGCGTCGTGCTCGACCGCGACACCTCGTCGCCGACGGTCGCGGTCGCCGTCTGGTACGACGTCGGCTCGCGCAACGAGAAGCCTGGCGAGGGGGGCTTCGCGCACCTCTTCGAGCACATGATGTTCGAGGGGACCGACAAGGTCCCGCGCGGCGAGCACGACAAGATCATCGAGGGGCGCGGCGGCAAGCTGAACGCGTCCACCAGCGAGGACTGGACTCGCTACTGGGAGATGATGCCTTCGAGCGAGCTCGCCGTGACGCTCTTCCTCGAGGCCGATCGCATGCGCTCGCTGAAGGTCACCGAGGAGGCCTTCGAGAACCAGCGCAAGGTCGTGCAGGAGGAGTACCGGATGCGCGTCGACGGCGCGCCGTACGTGAAGGGGTATTTCCGCCTGATGGAGCTCGTCTACGACGGCTACCACCCGTACGCGCACCCCGCGATCGGCTCGATGAAGGAGCTCGACGAGGCCAAGTTCGCCTGGGTGAAGAGCTTCCACGACACCTATTACGGGCCGAACGGCGCGGTGCTGGTGATCTCGGGAGACTTCCAGGTCGATCAGGCGACCAAGCTCGTGCATCAGTACTTCGATCCGGTGAAGTCGATCACGCCGACCCCGTTCACCGATCAGGGCTACGCGGGCCGCGCCAAGGCCACCGGCGTCGAGACCGTGGAGGACGCCGCCGCGCGCACGCCGTCGACGGCCCTGGGCTGGGGCATCCCGAAGGACGGCGACGACGAGCACTACGCGCTGGAGCTCGCCGCCGCGATCCTCTCGGACGGCGAGTCTTCGCGCCTGCACAAGAAGCTCGTGCGCGAGCTCGCGTGGGCGCAGCACGCCGAGGCCTCGACCGAGGACCACCGCGGGCCGGACGCGTTCGTGATCGACGTGCGCCTCTCCGAGAAGGGGAAGGCCGAGGACGTCGAGAAGGCCGTCTGGGCCGAGATCGACTCGCTCGCGAAGGCGGGGCCGACGCCGGCGGAGATGGCGAAGGCGCGCGCGAAGATCGAGCACTCGTTCCTGTTCGGCCTGCAGTCGAACCTCTCGCGCGCGCTCGCGCTTTCGAAGTACGAAGGGCAGCGCGGTGACGCGACCCTGCTCGCGGGCGAGGTCGACAAGTACCTCGCGGTGACCCCGGAGCGCGTGAAGGCCGCCGTCGCGAAGTGGCTCCGTCGCGACAAGGTCGCCCAGGTGCGCGTCGTGCCGAAGGCCCCGCCTCCGCCCTCCGCGTCGTCCACGATCAAGAGCGCCACGGAGGTGAAGTGATGCGCGCCCTGAAGACCGCCCTCGCGCTCTCGCTGGTGTTCGCCGCCGCGTGCGGTGGCGACGCCATCGCCCCCGCCAAGCCCAAGGCGCCGCCCGTCGCCTCCGCGTCCGCGTCGGCCCTGCCGTCGGCGTCCGCGTCGTCATCGGCGGTCGTGATCGCCGACCTCCCGCCCCCCGGCGAGCCGAAGTCGATCGCGCCCGCGAAGGTGGTCTCGCTCGACACGAAGAGCCCCGCGCGGGCCCTCGCGATCGTCTCCAAGAAGCTGCCGATCGTCTACGCGCGCATCGTCGTGCGGGCCGGTGAGGCGAGCTCGATCCTCGCCCGCGATCCCAAGGGCTCGAAGGCGGGCATCGCCGGCCTGACCGCGCAGCTCCTCAAGGAGGGCGGCGCCGGCGCGTGGACGGGCCCGCAGCTCGCCGACAAGATCGACGCGCTCGGCACCGAGCTGTCGGTCGACGTCGAGGCCAATCGCGTGACGTTCGGCCTGGCGGTCACCAGCGACAAGCTCGCGCAGGCGTTCGAGCTGCTCGGGGCGGTGGTCACCAAGCCGCGCTTCGACGCGGGCGAGTTCGGCAAGCTCAAGGGGCGCCAGCTCGACAAGCTGCGCCAGGCGCAGAAGGGGAGCGGCGCCTGGATGGCGCGCATCGCGCTCAACCGCGAGCTCTACGGCGACGGCAGCCCCTACGGCGTGCTCGACGCCACCGAGGCGACCGTGTCGAACGTCGAGCTCGCGGACGTGAAGGCCTTCTACGCGAAGACCTACGTCGCCTCGAACATGCTCCTGGTGCTCGCCGGCGACGTCGACGAGGTCGAGGCGCAGCGGCTCGCGCAGGGGACATTCGCGAAGGTGTCGACCGCGGCGGCGCCCTCGCTCACCTTCGCCGCGCCGCCCGCGCGTTCGGGGCTCGGCACGCGCCTGATCCTGGTCACCAAGCCCGACGCGAAGCAGGCCGACATCCTGGTCGCGCGCTTCGGCATCCCGCGCGCCGATCCGCGCTGGCCTGCGCTCGCGCTCGCGGTGCAGGTGCTCGGCGGCGGCATGGCCGGGCGGCTCTTCGTCGACGTGCGCGAGAAGCGCTCGCTCGCGTACTCGACGTACGGCAGCGCGCGCGAGCTCTCGCAGGGGCCGATGCCGGTCATCGCGTACGCCGGCACGCAGCACGCGATGGTGCGGCAGTCGATCGACGGGCTGCTCGAGAACCTCCGCTGGATCTCGGGCGAGCGGCCGATCACCGAGGGCGAGCTAGCGATCGCGCGGCAGAGCCTGGAGACCGGCTTCGTCTACCGCCTCGAGACCATCGGCTCGGTCGCGTCGCTCGCGATCGACAAGGACACGCTCGGCCTGCCGGGCGCCGACGTGTACGAGTACGTCGCGCAGTACCGCAAGGCGCTGCACGAGGCGACGCTCGGCGCCGTGCGCGTGGAAGCGAAGGACGTGCTGACGCCCACCGACGTCGTGATCGTGGTGGCGGGCGATCCGTCGCTCGCGCCCACGCTCGCCAAACTCGGCGACGTGCGCGTCGTCGACCCCGAGAAGGGGTTCGTCACGACCTCGACCGTGCCGAAGGCGCCCTGATGGCCTACCCGCGCGAGGAGCTCTATCGCAAGCTCGACCTGCGGCTCGACGACCCCTCGATCGTCGAGGCGCAGGACGCCGAGATCTGGCGCGAGATCGGCGTCGAGCGGGCGCTGCTCGTGATGGACCTCTCGGGGTTCACGCGGCTCACCCGCAGCCGCGGCATCCTGCACTTCCTCACGGTCTACCGCCGCGCGATTCACCTCGTGGTCCCGGCGATCGCCGAGGCGCACGGGCGCATCGTCAAGCGCGAGGCCGACAACGTCATCGCGACCTTCGTCGACGTCGACGCGGCGGTCGACGCGGCGGAGGCAATCGTCGAGGGGAGCGCCGCGATCGACGCTCACCTGGGCGAGGACGAGCGCGTCTACCCGTGCCTCGGGCTCGGCTTCGGCCGCATCCTCGAGCTCACCGACGACGTGTTCGGCGACGAGGTGAACCTCGCCTTCAAGCTCGGCGAGGACATCGCGAAGCGCAACGAGATCCTGCTCACCGACGCCGCCATGCGCCGCCTCCGCACGCTCGGTCGCTCGCCCGACGCCGAGGCGCTCCAGGTCGTGTGCGGCGGGGTCGACGTGCCCTACTTCAGGCTTCGCTGACGCCGCCGGGGCGGGTGCGCCTCACGGCTTGCGCGCGCCGAAGCGGTGACCCCGCAGCTGGAGCACGGGCATCGCCCCCTTGGCGTTGCCGGTGCGCTTGCCGAGGGCGCGCAGCACGACCCCCTCGCGGGTGTCGGGCGCGACCAGCACGAGCAGCTCGTCGCCCGGCTGGAGGTGCGTCGCCTCGGCCATCGGCACCAGGGTCGGCGCGATCTTCTCGACCCGCGTGCGCGTGCCGACCGTCGTGCAGACGCTTTCGTAGTCGAGCCGGGCGTGGTTGCCGCCGTCGAAGGTCACGCCGGTGACGCGCCCCGTCTCGTGACAGTCGACGATGTCCTCCTGCGTGACGTTGTCGCGGAAGCTCACGCGCGCGAGCGGCTCGCCGCGCGGCGAGGTCTTCTTCGCGTCGGCCACCGCCTGCACGAGCCCCGCGACGGTGTCGAAGGCGTCGGCGCCGCCGCTGCCGAGCGTCGTGGTCAGGTCCGGGAGCTGGTCCGAGCCGATGTAGTCGGTGGAGGGGTCGACCTGGACCGGCGGCGCGCCGCCGAAGCGCGCGGCGAGCGTCGCGTCGTCGACGCCGCTGCGCTTGGCCGCGGTGTACTGCTCCCACTCGCGGCGCTCCTCGCTCATCGACTTGTAGATCGCCGTCCCCATCTCGACGCTGAAGAGGTGGCGGCCGGCGGCCTGCTCCGCCAGGAGCGAGTTCTCGGCGCGCGCGAGCAGCGGCTCGTTGCCGAGCACGTAGAGCAGCACGAGCTCGCGCGTCGCCTCGATGACGAACGGGTCGAAGCGGCACATCTCGCCGCCGCCGCACGCCGCGAGGTACTCGCCGCGAAGCGCCGTGAGGCCCCGCGTCACGTCCGGCGGAGCCCGCCGCGAGGCCCGCGCCGTCGAAGCCGCGCGCGCGAGCTCGTCGAGCCGCGCGTAGAGCGCCGCGTGCCCGTCGAAATACGCGCGCCGCGCCGCCGCGACCTCGCGAGGGACGTCGACGTACATGCGCCTGCGCCGCGCATCGAACCCGGCGACGCGCGCGCGCAGCGTCTCGACGCCGGCCATCGCGCGGCGCACGAAGGCCTCCTTGGCCTCGGCCGCGATCGCGATCGGCGCGAGTTGCTTGCCGAGGGCGGCCTCGTCGAGGAGCTCCGCGTAGAACGCCGAGATCCCGGTCGCGAGGCGATCGCCCTCGCAGTACTTCGCGCAGTCGACCACGTTCAGCGCCGCCGCCACCAGATCCGGGTGCCGGTCGTCGAACTGCCGGTGGCGCTTCTCGACGGCGAGCGAGGCCTGCGCGTTGCTGCCGAACATCGGGATGTGGCTCATGCACGCGCGGATCAGGATCTCGTCCTCGCGCGACGCGCTCCACGAGTGCTTCTTGCACTCGGCGCCGCCGTAGAGCGCGAAGGAGTCGCCGCCGCCCCCTCCCGCGCCGCCGCGCGCGCCGGTCTGGATCGGACAGCCGCTGGTCGCGGTGACGAGCGTGGCGAGGAGCACGGCGGCTGCGAGGCGCATGGGGGGATCTCCGATCACGAGGCGGGCGGACGCTAGGCCCCAGTCGCTCACGCGGCAACGGCGCGCGGCCGCGCCGCTACTGGATCGAGCTCAGCGCGCTCTTGGTCCAGCGCGGGCTCACGGCGCTCGCGAGCGCGGTCTGCCCCGGGATCCAGAACGGCACCTGGCTCGGATCGGCGTTGCCGCTCGCCGCGGCCTTCAGGTCGATCGCGGTGACCCACATGTTCTTGCAGAGCGAGCGCCCTTGCGGGATGCACGCCGCGGGGAGCGCGACCCCCTTCGCCATGCGGTGGCCGTACGGGCGCTCGCTCGAGAACGCGACCCACGCGTAGTCCTTGCCGATGGTCGGCGCCCACTGCGGCCAGGTGCTGTTGCTGTTCGGCGGCCCGCTGGCCGTCGTGAGCTCCAGCACCGTGCCGTCGGCGCGACGCGAGAGGGCGAGCCTTCCTGTGCCGTTCACCGCGTCCGACTGAGGCGGATCGGCCACCAGCCGTCGGAGCGCGTGAACACGACGAACCGATCGTCCGGCGACAGCTGCGGCAGCACGTCGGTCTCGGAGGCGTCGAGCGGCGCCGTGGGCGATTTCACGATCACCTTGGGCGCGCCGAGGACGAAGCGCTTGGCCGTCGCGTCCCAGGCGACCGAGGCCTCGACGATCGACGAGGCGACCGCGTCGTCGCCGAGGTCGCGCACGTAGGCCTTCTTCAGCACCTGCGTCGCGTCCGGGTTCACCTGCTCGCTGTCGTACGCGGTGAAGACGACCACGCCGTTCGACGACCAGTCGGGCTGCAGCAGATCGCGGCCGATCCCCGCCGGGAACGCGGCCAGCCACGCGTCGGCGTTGGACGGGATCTCCGCGCCGGTCTCGGGATCGACGAACGCGAGCCGCACGTGCCCCGGCGCGTTCTGCGTGTTGGTGTCGGCCTTGGTGACCAGCAGCGCAGGCGGCGCCGACACCTCGTTCGGGTTGAACGCGCCGTAGGTCCACTTGAAGCCAGGCGTGACCTTGGTGCCCGGCTCGATCGACGCGGCGAAGGTGGTCTTGTCGGCGGAAGCCTTGAGCGTGCCGAGCCCGAAGCTCCCGGACGTGTAGGCGAAGCGCGTGCCGTCGCGCGAGACGGTGTGGCACGCGACGCACGTCGACGGGCTCCCCGGCGCGTAGGCGCTCCCCGTCACCGGCAGCGCGCTCAACTTGCCCGAGCCGATGTCGAGCACCTTCATCGAGCCGCTGCTCGACTCCCAGAAGAAGACCGCGCTGTCGTCGATGCGATCGCGCGCGACGCCGAGCGAGATCGTCGCCGAGACGTGCAGCCCCGTGGCGCCGAGCCCCTCGACGACGTGCGAGAGCTTGCCGCCGGCGGCGCTGGCGAGGACGAGCTTCCAGGCGTCGACCGAGGCGAGCGACTCGCGCGCGCTCGTGTAGAAGGCGACGTCGACCGAGGGGGCGGTGAGCCGCAGGCGGTACGCGGTGCTGTCGCCGCCCGCGCTCCACTGCGCCTCCATCGGCGGCAGGTTGGCGGGGACGACGGCGCCGTCGAGCGGGTACTCGAGCCTCGGCTGCGAGGCGCCGGTGGGATCGACCGTCGCGGCGTCGAACGCGGCCTTCTTCGTCGCGTCGAGGCCCGCGGCGTAGACGTCGCCGACGAGCTTCACGTGCAGCGTCGCCGTCGTCGTGCCGCCGTCGGCGGACACGGTGTAGGTCGCGGCGCCGCCGTGCGCGACCATCGAGATGCTCCCGGCTGCGATGGTCGCGATCGAGGGGTCGTCGACCGTGATCGCCGCGGCGGCCGTGACGTCGACTTCGGGAGCGCCCGGGAACGCGCGCTCGAACACGTGGTAGCTCCCCGTCGGCGCCGCCCCGCCGAGCGGGAGCGTCAGCGCGACGTCCGGCGGATCGACGCGGAGCGTGGGCGGCGGGTTCGTGTCGGCGGGCGCGTCCTGACCGGGCAGCGCGGCGTCGAGCGTCCCCGCGCCGGTCCCGCCGGAAGAGCAGCTGACCAGCGAGGTCAGTCCGCCGATCGCGCCGAGCGCACAGAGCGCGGCCAGCGGCAGCAGAGGGAGCGAAGCGACCCGGAGAGGTGACGAAGCGGGCGACGGCGAGCGGACCATCGGTGCAGCGTAGCGGAGCGCGCGCCGCGCGCTGCGCGCTTCACCAGGCGGGCCCTTCAGAGCGAGAAGATCTTGCGGATCTTCTCCAGCAGCGACGAGGCCGCGCCGTCGCCCGAGAGCTCGCGCGCGGCCTTCTCGCGCGCCGCCTCCTGATCGGCCCGGTCGGCCATCACGGCCGCGATCCGCCCCGCGAGCTCGGCGTCGGCGTGCAGGGCCTCGAGCATGTCGGCCTTGTCGATCACGATCGTCACGGTGTCGCTCGCGGCCGCGCCGGTCGCCGAGCGGGCCTCGCCGGTCATGAGCGAGCCCTCGCCGACGAAGCTCCCCGCGCGCACCGACGCGACCAGCGCCGCGCGTCCGTCCTTCTCCGCGAGGATGTCGAGCTGCCCGGAGAGGACGACGAAGAGCGTCCCGCCGGGCTCCCCCTGGCGGAACAGCACCTCTCCGCGCCCGAAGCGCTGCACCGAGACCGAGCGGGCGAGGCGCTCCAGGTGCTCCGGCAGCACCGACGAGAACAGCGGCACGCCGGCGAGCGCGGCGCGCGTCTCCTCGAAGCTCGAGAGGCTCGCCTGCGGCACGAGCCCCGCGCGCCGCAGGCGGTACCAGAACACGCTCCGCACGTCCGACGCCACCGCGGCGCGCGCCGTCGCGTCCGGGACCCAGAACAGCACCTCGAAGCGGTGCTTCCCCTCGCCGCTGCCGAGCAGGCGCGCCGCGGGGGGCGGCTCGCGCAGCACCGAGCGCGTGCTCGAGGCCGCCAACGCGAGCTCCTCGAGCACGGCGTTCGGCGGCGGATCGCCCGCGACCTCGAGCTCGACGCGCACGCGGTGGTGGCGCTCCGCGTGCCGGCCGCGCACGATCGCGGAGTCGACCACGAGGCGGTTGGGGATCACGACCTCGTCGCCGTCGGTGGTCTGCAGCGTCGTGCTCTTCCAGTCGACCGCGACCACCTCGCCCTCGTGCTGTTCGAAGCGGACGTAGTCGCCGACGACCACGCGCTTCTCGAGCAGCATCGAGACGCCGAGCAGCCCGTCGCGCATCACCCCCTGGAACATCAGCCCGGCGACGAGGGCGACGAGCCCCGAGACGATCGCGAGGTCGATGGCTCGCACGTCGAACGAGAGGTTGAGCAGCGCGAGCACCGCGGCGACCCCGAGGCCGAACGCGACGAGGCGCCGCAGCACCGTGGGGAGCACGACGCCGCGCACGTCGGTGAACCACCACTCGAAGATCAGCGTGGTGACCGCGCGGAAGATCAGCCACGCGAGCGTGACGTAGACGGTGATCGAGCTCGGGTTCGACGCCCAGCGCACCGACGACAGGGCGAGGTGGATGACGGTCGCCATCATCAGCAGGTGCAGCGGCACGAGCAGCGGGCGCAGGTAGCGGTGCCAGGCGCCCGGGGCGCGTCGCAGCCGGCGCTCCAGCATGCCGACGGGGATCCGCGTGATCGCGAACGACACGAGGAAGGCGAGGGTGAAGATGATGATCTTCATGGTTCGAGCCGGGGCGCGTCGACGCGGTTCATCGGTGATCGATCTCGAGGGCCTCGAGCTGCCCGTCGCGCACGCGCAGCCAGAGGAAGCCGTGGCCGTCGGACTCGATGTCGGCGACGTCCGCTGTGTGGAACACGCTCAGCGGCGCCCGCAGGCGCAGGCCGCCCAGCGCCCCGCGCAGCGCGTCGTCCCCCTCGGCGCGCAGCAGCTCCTGCTCCGCCGCGCGGCCGAAGATGCACTCGCCGGCCTCCATGCGCGCCCGGCCGAAGCGGTTGTCGTGCCCCTTCACGATGGCCGCCACGCGCCCCTCGACCAGCGCGCGCAGCACGTCGGCCGGGTCGGCGAGATCGTCGGTCGCGTCGTCGGGCGCGCGCACGTCGAAGAAGCCGCGCCGGTAGACGAGCCGCTGGTGCCACTCCTGCTGGTAGCGCGACCAGCCCGGGTAGCCGATGCTGGTCGGCACGTTCACGCCGCCGCCGAGCTCGAACCACTCGGTGCTCCGGATGCCCGATTGGGCGTCGCGCAGCGGCGTGAAGTGGCCGACGTGGATCTCCTCGGTCTGCCACGAGTGCGGCGTCGGGTTCTCCTGCAGCGCGCGCAGCTCGCTCGGCTGCACGCCGAAGGGCAGGTGGCGCTGCGTCGTCCACACCGGCGCGTCGGCGGCCTGCGGGCGCAGGGCAGGGTAGGCGCCGCGCGGATCGTGGTGCAGCGCGAGCACCGGGGTCAGGCCGGGGCTCGGCGCGCCGTCGAGGCCGAGGCGACTGCGCAGCCACGCGAGCTGCGCGTGCCCCACGCCGCCGCCCCAGTTGAGGACGTTGAGCTTGTCGGAGACGCTCTCGAACAGCGTCGACTTGTCGCCGCGGCGGGTGGTGCGGCTGTCGGTCGGCAGGTCGTAGCTGTTGAGCAGCACGAAGCGGTAGGGCGTGCGATCGAACGAGTGGTACAGCGGGCCGAAGGTGCTCTCGAAGAGGAGCAGGCCGTCGGAGCGGGTCTGGCCGACGGCGTCCTCGAAGCGGTAGCCGTCGTGGTTGCCGGGCGCGAGGTGCGCGGGGACGCGCAGCGCGGCGAGGGCGAGCCACGCCTGCAGGTAGTCGCGCGGGTAGTCGGTCGCGCCGGCGAAGAGCTTCGTCCACACGCTGCCGGCGCTGCCGAACGCGCAGTCGACGATGTCGCCGACGACGATGATCGCCTCGGGCGCGCGATCGGCCGCGGCGAGCGCGTTCATCGTGCTCACCCACGAGAGGATCTTGCGCGAGACGGTGGGGTTGTCGCCCCACTGCAGATCGCCCGCGACCACGATCTCGGGCGGCGCGTCGGGCGCGCGCGGCACGTAGAGCGCGTTCATCTGGAAGTCGCGCACGTGGCCGTCGGGCCCCTGCAGCGCGAGCGCGAACAGCCCGACCGGCAGCGTGTCGGGGAGCGCCACGTCGAGCGCGCAGGTGGTGCCGATGCCGAGCGGCTCGCAGCGCGGCTTCGCGGTGGCGGGCGCCCCTTTCGCGCTGGAGGTGAGCGGCACCAGCGCGCCGGCCGCGCCGCGGGCGAGCTGGTCGAAGCGATCGCGGACGCGCTCGACGCGGTCGCGCAGCTCGTCGCCGGACTCGTCCTGGATGGCCTGGAGCAGCGGCGCGAATCGCTTCGCGTAGTCGCGATCGCGGAAGCGCCGCGCGATCGCCGCCTGCTCGATCGCCGACGGCGCGCGCGGGCCTGCGGGGCCCGTCGCCGCGAGCTCGGCCTCCGCGCTCGCGATCCGCGCGGCGACGAGGTCGGCCCCCGCGGGCATCGGCGGCACCGCGTAGAGGACCTCGTCGAGCGGGGCGAGCACCTCGCGCGGCACGAGGGCGAGCGACTCGCCGGCGGCGAGCGGGCGCTCGAGCACGATCTGCGTGCGCCCTCCCGCGGCGATCGCGGAGGGGGCGCCGAGCGAAGGGAGCAGGATCGTTCGGACGAGCCCGGGCGGCTCCACGAGCTGCGCCTGGATGGCCGCGCGATCGAGGTAGCGCGGCGAGATCTGCGGCGCCCCCGCGACCACGGCCGGCAGGTGCATGGGCCCGCGCAGCTGCGCCAGCCGCGTCGCGAAGCCCACGCCCAGCGTCGCCGCCGCGACCAGCAGCACGAGCAGGAGCGGTGGCAGGACGTGGTGCGCGCGGCTCATCGTTTCGACGTGGGGCGTGGCGCGCGGCTCAGTCGTCGGCGCGCGACTTCGTCGGCGCGCTCGCGGCCGTCGGCGTGGCGGGCGCCGCGGGCGGCGGCTCCGACTTCGCGGCGAGCTTGCTCCGCCCGTCGCCGTGCTGCTTGAGGTGCTTCATCAGGATGCCGTCGATCGACCAGCGCACGAGCCACGGCGCGAAGCGCTGCGCGAGCCAGATCAGCCCGCTGTCCATGCCGACGACGATGTGGAAGCGCTTGCTCTGCACGCCGTCGAGGATGGCCTTGGCGACCGCCTCGGCGCCGAACGCGCGCGACGAGCCCTCGATGGCCCACGCCTCCGGCGGCTTGTTCTCGTTCTCTTTGTCGAGCCCGGGCGTCTTGGTGGTCGGCGGGTAGCAGAGGTGCACCGAGACGCCGAACGGGAGCATGTCCTGGCGGAGCGCCTCCGTGTAGCCCGAGAGCGCGTACTTGCTGCCGCAATAGGCCGAGTAGCCGAAGGTGCCCATGAAGCCGAGCATCGAGGTCACGTTCACGATCGCGCCCTGTCGGCGCTCCATGAAGTGCGGCAGCAGCGCGCGGATCACGCGGACCGCGCCGAGGTAATTCACCTCCAGCATCGCGACGTAGTCGGCCTCGGTGAGCTGATCGATGTAGCCGGGCTGCGCGTAGCCGGCGTTGTTGACCACCACGTCGACGCCGCCGAGCGCCTCGAGCGCCTGCTTCACGCCCGCCTCGACCGACGCGGTCGAGGTCACGTCCATCGCGACCGTCACGACGACGGCCTCGGCGCGGTGCGCCGCCTTGCGGATCTCCTCGGCGGCGCTCGCCAGGCGCGCCCCGTCGCGCGCGGCGATCGCGACCTTGGCCCCCTGGCGCGCGAGCTCGATGGCCGTCGCGAGCCCGATGCCCGACGACCCGCCCGTGATCAGCACCCGTTTCCCCCGATAGAAGTCCATGCGCCTCCCTATCGCAGTCGCGCGGGCGGGATAAGCCGCGCGGGGCAGGCGCGCGCCTCAGCCGCCGCCCGGACGCCACCCGCCGGCTGGCCCGCCGCAGTCGCAGCCGCCGCCGCTCGGCGGGCATGCGTCGCTGCGCGGCGCGAAGCGGGTGTAGCCGTTCAGCGTCGAGGCGAAGAGGCGGAGCGTCACGGGGGGCGCGTCGGCGATCGGCAGCCGGGAGTCGGCGTCGAGGACGGCCGTCGTCGTCAACGTCGCGTCAGGGAGCGTCAGCGCGAAGGTCGCGGTGCCGTCGCCGTTCGCGTCGAGCGAGGCCGAGCCGGTGGCGGTGGCGTCGAGGGTCGCGAGATCGAAGACGAGCCAGACCGCGCGCGAGGCGAGGCCTGGAGGCGCGTACGAGCCGTACACGCGCAGGCTCGCGAGGGGCGCGGTCGGATCGACGGCCGACAGGCCCGCGTCCGAGGCGACCGCGCCGCACAGCGCCTTCAAGGGCTGCGCCGTGCCCGTGCTCAGGGCGGCGAACGACGCGCGGCGACACCCGATCTCGATCGTCGTCCGATCGGAGCCCCCCTCGACGAGCTGGATCTCGACGTCGACGGCGTCGCCGCGGCCGGTCGGCGACCAGCCGGACATGTCGCTGCTCGAGACGTACGAGCCGTACGGGAGCCCCACGCCGATCGAAGGGCCGCTGCCGCGATCGACCTTCAACGTTCCGGTGAGGCTCGTGCGGGCGAGATCCACGTAGCCGTTCGTTGCGCACACGCCGTCGCCGCGCGAGGGGCGGGCGCCGAACAGGCCGAGGAGGAGCAGCGCGCCGGCGAGGGGCGCGGCGAATCGCGGGCGGCGGGACATGGCGAAGCGGCGAGCCAAGCAACCTCGATGCCGCGCGCGTCGGCCGGCGATTCGCCGGAATTGCCCGAGCCGTGGTCGCGTGCGTGAACGCCGGTTCGCGCGCGGGCGTCTCGCCGTTCGCCGCGCGGCGTCGGTCGCGGTCGAGGCCCGCGGTCGCGGCAGCGCGCCGAATCAGGCGCCGTCGAGCACGCGGCGGACCTTGCGGGTGAGCCCGTCGCTGGTGAAGGGCTTGTCGAGGAGCTGGAGGCTGCCGCTGCGCACGCCGCGCTCCCCGAGCGCCTCGTCGGCGTAGCCCGACATGAAGAGGACCTTGGTGTCCGGGCGCGTCTGGACGAGCCGGTCCGCGAGCTGCTTGCCGTTCATGCCTGGCATCACCACGTCGGTCACCAGGATCGCGATCGCGCCCGCGTGCGCCGCGCTCAGCGCCAGCGCCTCGACCCCGCTCGCGGCCACCAGCACGTGGTAGCCGGCGGCCTTCAGGATCCGCTGCGCGATGGTCCGCACGGCGGGCTCGTCCTCGACGACGAGCACCGTCTCCGCGCCGCGCACCGATGCGGCGGGCGGCGCGCTCGGCGCGGAGGCGTCCTCGCCGCTCGCGGGCGGGAGCAAGGGGAGGAGGATTTCGAAGGTCGTCCCCGCGTCGGGCGCGCTGCGCACCGAGATGTGGCCGCCGCTCTGCTGCACGATGCCGTAGGCCATCGCGAGGCCGAGCCCCGTGCCCTTGCCGAGCGGCTTGGTGGTGAAGAAGGGCTCGAAGACGCGCGAGCGCGTCGCCTCGCTCATGCCGTGCCCCGTGTCGCTCACCGTGAGCTTCACGTACGCGCCGACGCGGAGGCTCGGCGGTTCGCTCCCTCGGCGCTCGTCGGCCCGGTGCCCCGAGAGCTCGATCGCGAGCCGGCCGCCGTTCGGCATCGCGTCGCGCGCGTTGATCGCGAGGTTCATCAGCACCTGCTCGAGCTGCCCGGGATCGGCCTCGACCTCCATCGGGTGCGCGGCCGGGGCGAACGCGAGCTCCACGTCCTCGCCGAGGAGGCGGCCGAGCATCTTCCCGACGCGCGTCACGAGGACGTTGAGGTCGAGCCGCTCGGGGCGCAGCACCTGCTTGCGGCTGAAGGCGAGCAGCTGTCGTGTCAGCGCCTCGGCGCGCTTGGCCGCGCCGCGGATCTCCGAGACGTCGTCGCGCACCGGATCGTCCGGGCGCAGCGCCTCGAGGGCGAGCTCGGCGTACGACTCGATGACGCTCAGCAGGTTGTTGAAGTCGTGCGCGACGCCGCCGGCGAGCCTGCCGACCGCCTCCATCTTCTGCGCGAAGCGCAGGTGCTCCTCGGTCTCGCGCTGGTGCGTGAGGTCGACCAGCACGCCGTACGTGCCGACGATCTTGCCGTCCTCCATCAGCGGCTGGCTCGAGCTGCGCACCGGGCGCGGCTTGCCCGACGCGTCGACGAGCCGGTACTCGACCGGCCCCAGCGCCGTCCCCGACAGGCTCTGGCCGCGCGCGCGCAGGACCTCCGCGAGATCCTCGGGGTGGATCACGCGCTGGAGCTTCGTGCCGATCAGCTGCTCCGGCGTCCACCCGAAGCGCTCGATGGCTCGGCTCACGAAGCTGATGGCGCCGCTCGTGGAGGTCGTGAACACGACGTCGCCGAGGCTGTCGAGGAGCGTCCGGTAGCGCTCCTCGCTCGCCCGCATCGCCTGCTCCGCGCGCTTTCGCGCGGTGATGTCCTCCACCACCGCAACGTGGAAGGTCGGCGCCTCGCCCTCGTGCCACGCGCGCGTGACGCTGATCTGCGCCCAGACCTCGGTGCCGTCCTTGCGCAGGTAGCGCTTCTCGCGCGCGTAGCCGACCTGCTCGCCGGCGAGCATCGCGCCGTAGCTGCCGAGATCCCCCTCGAGGTGATCCGGGTGTGTGAGATCCTGCCAGCGCTTGGTGAGCAGCTCCTCGCGCGTGTACCCGAGGATGTCGCACTGGCGCTGGTTGACGCGCAGGAACTTGCCGCTCCTCGAGTCGATCCACGCGACGCCCACCGGCGCGAGCTCGAAGATCTGCCGGAACCGCTCCTCGCTCTCGCGCAGCTCGCGCTCGCGCGCGGCATGGTCGAGGCCGAGCGAGAGGTTCCTCGCCATGGCCTCGACGAGCTCGACGACCTCCTCGTCGAAGTACCCGCGCTCGGTCGCGCCGATGCTGAGGATGCCGACCGTCTCGCCACGCAGGCGGAGCGGCACCGCGATCGCCGCGCCGTTGTGGGACACGTCCGCGGGCGTCTTCCACCCCTCGCGCCGCGCGGCAGCGGGGTAGTCGTTCTCGATCCTCGTCGCGCCCGCGCGAAAGCTGAGCGCGATGAGCGAGCTCGCGTCCGACGGGCGGGGGCCGACGGGAAACCGCAGCGCGAGGGGGCCGGCCGCCACCGCGGCCCCGGCGACCGCGCGGCTCGAGATCGTGTCGCCGCCCTCGTCGAGCAAGCTCACGGTGGCGATGCGGATCTCGCCGAGCCCCGTCACGATGTCGCAGACGCGCTGCAAGAGCGCGCGCTCCTCGCCGCGGCGCGCGATCGCCTCGTTGGTGTCGCTGAGCGCGCGGTAGAGGCGCGAGAGCTGCTCGACGCGCGCCACGCCCTGCCGCCGCTCGGTCACGTCCATCACGAAGCCGTGCCAGAGGAGGGCGCCGTCCTCGCCGCGCGTCGGCGACGACCAGCCTTCGAGCCAGCGCAGCCCCTTGGTGGGATGGAAGTAGCGGTACTCGTCGTGCCAGGGCGCCATCGCCCGGGCCCGTGCCTCGGCCCGCGCCCACATCGAGGTGAGGTCCTCGGGGTGCACGTTCGCCGCCCAGGCGTCCATGTTCTGCGCGAGCTGCTGCGGCGCGAGGCCGAACACGTCGAGCGCGGCGGCGGTGGCGAAGGGCATCCGCGCCGTGCCGTCGGCGCGCACCTCGAACGAGTGCATGAGCCCCGGCACGTTCTCGGCGATGTGCGACGCCTGGGCCTGCAGCGCCTGCGCGCGGTCGTGGTCGCTGAGGTCGCGCGACACGCCGTACGTGAAGACGTGGCCGCTCGCCGCGTCGCGGAGCAGCCGCGTGACCGTCTCCGTGCGGACGATCGTGCCGTCCTTGCGCGGCTGATCGATCGGATCGACGTGGACCTGCTCGACGCCGGCCAGGAACTCCGCGACGCGGCCCGGGAGCACGCGCGCGAGGTGCTGCTGCGAGGCCGGCGTCAGGGCGGCAGAGACCTCCTGCGCCAGCACCTCCTCGGGCGAATAGCCTCGCAGCCGCAGCACCGACGGGCTCACGTACGTGAACTTGGAGGTGTCGAGATCGAGCACCCAGATGACGTCGGAGACGCTGTCCGCCAACATGCGGTAGCGCCGCTCGCTCTCGCGCAGCTGCGCCGTCTGCGCGTCGGCGTCCGCCAGGCGCTCGAGCTTGCACAGCGCGAAGGCGAGATCCTCCGCCAGCTCCCGCAGCACCCCGAGCACTTCGGCGTCCGAGCTCCACTCCGCTTTCGCCGCGACGAGCATCACGCCGTGCACGCGCGTGTCGCACTCCATCGCGAAGGCCAGCACGCCACGCCCGTCCGCGTCCGGCGGCGCCTCACGCGCCTCTCGCGCCAGCCGCGTCACGTCGAGCCCGGTCGCGAGCGACGCCCCCAGCCGCTGCGCGCCGACGGGATCGCCGGCCTCGTAGCGCTCGACGACCTCGCCGCGCTCGCCGCCCTCACACCGCGCGATGCAGCACGCGGCCTCGTCCAGCGCCGCGGCGACCTGCTCCGCGGTAAAGCGCAGCAGGGCGTCTCGATCGCGCTCGCGCGCGATGCGTCGGTGGACGTGGTGGACGGCGCGAAGCACATCCGCGGCGCGGCTCTTGGGCACGAAGGCGATCTCGTCGGAGTTGAACTGGGTCAACGACCGGAATGCCCCCGCGTTTAAGCGGCCTCAAGCCTCGCGCTCGTGCACGGGTGGGTAGTCAGCCCGCCCCGGGTATGCCGGGCGGCGCTCGGCTCGGCTGTGAGGCGTCGATTGCGCCGCTCACCCTGCTCACCCCGCTCGCGGCGGCGAGGGGCCGTCGCTCCGGCCGCGACGCGCGAGCTCGACGACCCCCTCGGCGAGCATGTCGAGGAAGAGCCCCATCGCCGCGAGCGGCGCGAGCCCCGAGGTCGCGAGGACCTGCTCGAGCGTGCGCACCCCGTCGATGCGCTCGAGCAGCGCCCGCGCGCGTGCGTCGATCGCGACGCTCGCGAGCCACTCGTCCTTCGCCACGCGCCGCACCACGCGCGTGCGGTCGCCGAGCCGCGCGGTGAAGTCCGCGAGCAGCCGCGTCGCGCCGGTCTCGACGCAGGCGCGCGCTTCGGCGTCGCGCTCGTCGCGATCGAGGAGCTTGTGCCCGATGGCGAGCACGGAGTCCCAGTCGCCGGCGTCGAACGCGATGCGCATCATCGTGCGCGCGCCGTGGAGCCCGCGCGCGGCCACGGCGGGGCGTGCGCTCGCCGGCGGAGCGTCCGAGGTCGCGCGCGCGTCGCGCTCGACGCGCGGCTCGGCGGCGGGCGGCTCG
>CAIXWQ010000613.1 GCA_903923175.1 uncultured delta proteobacterium
CGCCGCCGCCACCGCCGAGAAGCCGAAGAAGAACGCGATCGTGGCCTACTTCGAGGACTTCAAGGTCCTCAAGGACAACCCCAAGGAGTACTGGGGCGTCCAGCTGATCAACTTCTTCGACAGCACCGCCTACTTCGCGATGACCGGCATCGCGATGCTGTACCTCACGAAGGACGCGGGCTTCGCGGCGATCCCGGCCGGCTACGTCTACACGCTGTTCTCGTCGGTGGTCACCATCTCGATGCTCGTCTCGGGCGTCGTCGGCGACATGCTCGGCGTGCGCAAATCGCTCTGGGTCTCCATGGGCGTGAAGCTCGTCTTCTCGGCCGCGCTCATGCTGCTCGCGAAGAAGTCCGTCGCGGCGCCCGGGACGCCCGAGGAGGCGACCTACTTCATCCAATCGCTGCCCGGTCGGCGCGCGCTGATCGTCGTCGCCCTGGTCTGCATCGCGCCGATGCTGGCGATGATCCAGACGGTCTTCCAGGCCGCGAACGTGCGCTTCACCTCGAAGCGCTCCCGAAGCGCGGGCTTCAACCTCTGGTACCTGTTCATGAACGCCGGCGCGTTCGCGGCCGGCATGGTCATCGACGGCGTGCGCCTGTCCATGCACAAGCCGGTCTCCTGGATCGTCGGGTTCGGCGCGATCACCTCGGTGCTCTCGCTGCTGGTCACCGCGACGCTCATCCGCACCGACAAGCAGGTCTACGGGCCGGGCGAAGAGGTCGAGGAAGAGGCGGCGAAGGACCTCGCGAAGGCCAAGGCCGCAACGCCGAAGGACGAGCTCGAGCCCCCGAAGCAGGGCGCCCTCTCGCGCCTGCGGGACATGATGTCGACGCAGGCGTTCTGGCGCTTCCTCGCGCTGACCGCGGTGCTCCTGGGCGTGCGCGCGGTGTTCCTCGAGAACGCCATCCTGATGCCCAACTACTGGATCGAGGTGATGGGGCAGGACGCGCCGATCGGGAAGCTCAACATGATCAACCCGTTCCTGATCGTGTCGGGCCTGATCCTGTTCATCCCGCTCTCGAACAAGTGGAGCGTCTTCAAGATGCTCACCATCGGCGCCATCGTCTCGGCGCTCTCGCTCTTCGTGCTCGTGCTGCCGTGGCACGTCTTCTCGGACGAGTTCGGCCGGGCGCACTTCCGGATGAGCGCGATCATGATGGTCGTGCTCTCGCTCGGCGAGGTCATCTGGTCGCCGAAGCTCTCCGAGTACACCGCGGCGATCGCGCCGAAGGGGCAGGAGGGGGCGTACCTGGGCATGAGCATGATGCCGTGGTTCATCGCCAAGATGGCGGTGAGCGCGATGAGCGGCCACATGCTCAACCGCTGGTCGCCCGAGGGCTCGGGCGCGAAGCTCATGGCCGGTCAGGTCGACTTCTGGCACTCGCCGTCGGCGATGTGGCTGATCCTCGGCATCTGGGCGATCTCGGGCCCGGTGATCGCGCTGCTCGCGGAGAAGTGGTTCACCAAGGGCGCGCACTTCGCGACCGACGCGGAGACCAAAGAGCCGGTCGGCTGAACGGCTCGGCGCAGCGTGCGGACGCGCGCGCCGCGCCTCGAGGTCACGGCGACGGCGCAGGGCCGCTCGACGAAGGGGGCGGCGAGGGGACGCGCACCGGCGCTCCCACCGTGCCCATCACGGCAGGCGGCGCCCACGCCGGCGGCGGCGGGACGAGCACGGGCGGTGGCTCCGGCGGCGTCGCCGCAGGCGGGCGGGCGAGCTTGGCCTTCGCGGGCGGGGCCTCGGGCTCCGTGCGCAGCGCCATCGCCGGCGCGCGCGTGACCGGCGCGACGGCCGCTTCGATTGGCGACGTGCGCGCGGCCTCGACGCTCGCCGCCCGCTTGCCCTCGGGATCGGCGGTGATCACGACCAGCGCGCGCTCGCGCTCGCGCTCCCCGGCGGACGCCCGCTCGCGGCCGCAGCCGAGGCACGCGAGCGCGAGCTGAACGGCGGCGAACGACGGCAAGAGCACCCTGTGCGCGCTGGGGCTCAGGCTGCGCGGCGCGCCGACGGCGGTCTTCGAGGGCGCTGTGGGTGCAGCGGGCGCTGTGGGTGCAGCGGGCGCTGTGGGTGCAGCGGGCGCTGAGGGCGCCGGGCGCTTCTTTCGCGGCGGCATGGGCC
>CAIXWQ010000614.1 GCA_903923175.1 uncultured delta proteobacterium
CGCTCTTCACCGCCTATCTGCGCGGCGCGTACGACGAGCAGCGCATGTGCGCGACGATGGCGTGGTGCATGGCGGGGCGGCGTGAGGCCGACGTTCGCGCCCTCGCTCGCGAGCTGCTCGAGGGGGCGTTCGGCCTTCGCGAGCGGCTGATCAGCGAGGCGTGCGAGCTGGTGCGATGGGCCTTCGCCCGTGGCGTCGCGGTCTGGATCGTCTCGGCGTCGCCGCGACCGATCGTCGAGGAGGCCGCGCGGATCGTCGCCGACGAGCTCGGTGTGCCGGTGCCGAGCGTGCTCTCGATGGTGCCGCGGGTGCACGACGGCATCATCGAGCCCGCGCTCGAAGGCACTCCCACCTACGGCGAGGGGAAGTGGACGGCCCTCGGCGGCGCGCTCGCCGGAGAGGGGCGCACGCTCGTCTGCGCGCTCGGCGACAACGCCTTCGACGTCGCGATGCTCCGCGCCGCGCAGGTCCCGGTCGCGATCCGACCGAAGGCTGCCTTGCTCGCGGTCGCCGACGAGGTCGCGAGCCTGATCCGCGCGGAGTCGCCGGAGCTCTGAGTCGCGCCCGAGCCCGACGTCACGCCGCTCAGGCGAGCGCGCGCAGCGCGTCGAGGGCGTGCACGAAGTCGAGCGGCCAGGGGGCTTCGAAGCGCACGAGCGCGCCCGTTTCGGGGTGCACGAAGCCCAGCACGCGCGCGTGGAGCGCCTGGCGTCCGAGCGCCTTTCCGATCGCGCGCACGCGCGGATCACGCGGCGGGTTGCCGTACAACGGGTCGCCCAAGAGCGGCGCGCCCGCCTCCGAGAGATGCACGCGGATCTGGTGCGTGCGGCCGGTCTCGAGGGTGCACTCGACGCGCGCGCACGCCGCCGTCGCGAGGCGCTCCACGACGCGCACGTGCGTGACCGCGCGCTTCGTCGCGCCGCGCGCGTGCTTGCCGCTGAACGCCTTTCGCTCCGTCGGGTGGCGTCCGTAGGGCGTGTCGAGGTCGAGCCGGTCGGGCAGGGCGCCGACCGCGATCGCGTCGTATACCCGCTCGATCGTGTGCCGGGCGAACTGCTCCTTGAGCGCCTCGCGCGCGCGCACGGTCTTCGCGATGACGAGCACGCCGCTGGTCCCGCGATCGATGCGGTGCACGATCCCCGGCCGCAGCCGGGCTTCGGCGGCGGCGTCGCCCGGAGCCTCGGCGTCTTCGTCGCCATCTCCGACGCGCTCTTGCGCGCGATAGGGATCGGGTGGCGCCAGCGGGCTGCGCGCGAGCAGCCCGTGAACGAGCGTCCCTTCGTGGTGCCCCTTCGACGGATGCACCACGACGCCCGCGGGCTTGTCGACCACGACGATCGACTCGTCCTCGAACAGCACCGTGAACGGCACGGTCGGATCGGGCGTCAGGTCGGTCGTCGCTTGCGGAAGCGGCTGCGCCGTCACGATCGCGCCTGCGCGCACCTTCGTCGCCGGGCGCAGCGCCCTCGGCTCGCCCTCCAGCTGCACGCGCCCCGCCTCGATCCAGCGGACAAGCTCCGCCCGAGAGACGTCGGGTGCGAGGGCCACCAGCGCGCGATCGAGCCGCGCGCCGTCGAGCTCGACCGGGATCGTGACGCGGAGCGCCTCCGCGCTCACCGGGTCACCACATCTTCGACCGGATGTGCCCCTTGCCGCGGATGAGCAGGTCGATGATCGCGCGGTCGTAGAAGTTCTTCGGGTAGAGATCGGGCGAGACGCGTGAATTGAACAGCGCGCGCCCCTCCTCGATGTCGGCCGCGACCTCCTCGAAGAGGTTGTCGTTCGCCACACCCTTCTCGATCTTCTCGGCGTTGTAGAGGGAGAGGTCGCTCGCGATCGCGCGCGCGAGGCGTCGCGCCGCCTCTTCGATCTCGATGAGGGCCATGGTCCAGGAATCCTTTCACGCGGGCGCGTCCGCGAGCAAGTTCGGACCTCTGGCTCGCCGGACCGAGCTCGGCAGGGTCGCGCCGCGGCCGACATCGCGTCCCTGTGCGCTCCACCGTTGCCCTACGGGCCGCACTCGGATACCTCTGGGATTCCGAGCCGTCCGCGTTCGTGCCCCCCTCCGGGCGGCGCGCGAGCCGCGGCGAGGCTCCTCCCGGATGCGCTCGCACCCACTATTGGCCGCAGTCGACGCGGCCGGCTCTATCGAGACGAGGCTTGGATGGCCAGAGACCAGCAGATGGTGATGTATGAGGAGGAGTTCAATCAGATCCAGTTCGTCGTCGACAAGCTGGTGAAGGATGCGAACGCCAAGGTCGTCTTCATCGTCGACAAGAACGGGCAGCTGATCGCGGCCTCCGGAGACGTCGAGAACCTCGACACCACCTCGCTCGCCTCGCTCACCGCCGGCAACATCGCCGCCACCGGCGGCATGGCGAAGCTCCTCCGCGAGGACGAGTTCGCGACGCAGTTCCACGAGGGGACGAAGCAGAACGTCCACATCCAGCTCGTGGGCAATCGCGTCATCCTCGTGGTGATCTTCGACGCGCGCTCGTCGCTCGGGCTCGTGCGCCTGCGCGTGAAGAAGGCGTCGGAGGAGCTCAACCGGATCTTCGAGGCGCTCCTCAAGAAGGTCCAAGAGCCCGGCGCCGACACGCCGTTCGCCGAAATCAGCGACGAAGACATCGACAACCTGTTCAACGATTGATCTCGAACCGCACCCCTTGTTCGCACGCGGACGCCTTCGGCGGCCGCTAGAGAGCGCGGAGAGCCTGCATGTCGTTCATCAACTACATGGCTCGCGAGATCAACTGCAAGATCGTCTATTACGGTCCTGGTCTCTGCGGCAAGACGACGAACCTCCAGTACATCTACGAGCGCACCAACCCGAGCGCGAAGGGCAAGCTCATCTCGCTCGCGACCGAGACCGAGCGCACGCTGTTCTTCGACTTCCTGCCGCTCAACCTCGGTGAGATCCGCGGCTTCAAGGCGCGGTTCCAGCTCTACACGGTGCCGGGGCAGGTCTTCTACGACGCGAGCCGCAAGCTGATCCTCAAGGGGGTCGACGGCGTCGTGTTCGTCGCCGACTCGCAGTACGAGCGCACCGAGGCGAACATCGAGTCGCTCGAGAACCTGCGCACGAACCTGAGCGAGCAGGGCTACCAGCTCGACAAGCTCCCGTACGTCGTCCAGTACAACAAGCGCGATCTGCCGAACGTCGCTGACGTCGCCGAGCTCCGTGAGCTGCTCAACCCGACGAACGTCCCGGACTTCGAGGGCGTGGCGCGCACCGGCGTGGGCGTGTTCGACACGCTCAAGGCCGTCGCGAAGCTGGTCCTCACCGAGCTGCGCAAGGGCGGCGGGGCGTAGGCGCTCCTTCGCGCCCGAGCCGTGTGAGTCGCGCGTGATCGACGGAGCGCCGCCGGTCACGCGCACTGCTTTTTGGACGGCGTTCTGCCGCGCCGAAGAGTCGAAGCGTCCGAGGCCGCTCGTGCGCGATCCGTTCGCCGCGCCGCTCTGTGGACCCGAGGGGCTCGCGCTCGGCGCCGCCATGGAGGCCGAGGGGGCAGCGCAGGCCTCGATCGCCGTCCGCACGCGCGTGATCGACGAGCGCCTCGCCGTCGCGGTGACGCTCGGCGACGCGCGCGAGGTGGTGATGCTCGGCGCGGGGCTCGACACGCGCGCCCACCGGCTCGCGCTCGGCTCGGACGTCCGCTTCGTCGAGTGCGACTTCGACGAGCTCCTCGCCTGGAAACGCGCCCGGCTCGCGGCGCTCGGGATCGCGGCGGAGCACGTCGAGCAACGCGCGCTCGATCTCGCCGACGTCGACGGGGTGGGCGCGCTGCTCGGCTCGCTCGGCGCTCGCTCGCGCGTGCTCGTCCTCGAGGGCGTGCTCGCGTACCTGAGCGAGCCGCAGGTCCGCGCGCTGCTCGCGGCCATCGTTCGCGCGCCCGGGCGCAACCGGGTTATCGCGGACGTCGGTGGCGGCGCGTGGTCCGCGCTCTTCGGCGGTCGCATCCGCGCGGTCGCTGCGCGTCGCGGCGCGCCGTATCGGACGCAGCTCCCACACGCCCGCGCGTTCTTCGAGCGCGCGGGCTATCGCGTAGAAGCGGACGTCTCGCTCGTCGACTGGGACGCGGCTCGCTCGGAGCCGAGGTTCCGGATCCCCTGGAGCGCCCGGCTGGTGGGCGGCGTGCGCGACGTCGCGCGGGTGATCGACGCGGAACCTGCCTGAGCGCGTCGCGCTGCGGGCTCGTTACGCGAGCCATACGAGGGTCACGCCGTCTCCACCTTCGTTCTGCTGCCCGGCGCGGAAGCGCTCGACGTAGCGACTGCGTTTGAGCTCGTCGCGCACGCGGTCGCGGACCGCGCCGGAGCCGTGGCCGTGCACCACCACGACCGCCCGCTGCGACTGGTTCATCGCGCGATCGAGGAACGTCTCGAGCATGGGCCACGCGTCGTCGACGCGCAGCCCCCGCAGATCGCACGTGTTGTCCTGGGTCTGGATCACCAGGTCGTCGCCGGGCCCACCGCCAGGCGAGCTGGCCGTGGTCGGCCGGGCAGGCGCGACGCCGCTTCGCATGTGGCACGAGCGCAGGCGCGGCACCCGCGCGCCCGGCCGGCCGCCGGGGACCGTCCTGCCGGCGGCGTCCTTCGCCGGCGCGTCGACGATCACGCGGACGTCGCGCCGCGCGACCGTCAGCTTGAGCGCCCCTGCGGCGACGCGCAGCTGCCCGTCGGAGAGTACGTCCAGCACCTCGGCGTCGGCGCGCAGCCGCGGCACGAACACCTTCGCCC
>CAIXWQ010000615.1 GCA_903923175.1 uncultured delta proteobacterium
AAAGGACGTCTTGCCCGCGTCGGCGCCGCCCAGATCCTCGTAGGTCCGCTGCGCGTCGAGCCAGCGTCCCTCGGTGTCGGTCGACCGCTGCATCGACGACAAGATGAGCGAACTCACCACCAGGCCGACGTGGTGGACGCGCTGGCGCTCGACGAGCCGCAGATCCTCCGCGAGCCTCTCGATCAGATCCGGGTCCATGAGATCGAGCGCCGCGTGCTCGATGATCGAGCCGAACCGCTCACGCAGGGCCGGCGCTGCGATCTCCGACCGACGACGCCTGCGACGCTGCGGAACGATGGCGAGCTGCATGGCCAACTTCGTCGCCGATCGCCGAATTGTTGGCCAAGTTTTCGACGCTTAGGCAGCTATGTGCCCCGCCATGCTGCGAGCAGCGCGGCGCGCGCACCTTCGCGCGCGCCCACACCTGCGTCACCCTGCGATCAGGGGATCGAGTTCCAGACCTGGTTGAGGCCCCACTGGAAGCGCCACGGCGTGATGTACCAAGGGACGTTCTCGGGGACGCCGGCCGCGCGCTGCACGTCGCGGAGCTGATCCTTCCCCTCGGCGAACTGCCAATACAGCATGTAGAACGGAATGAAGAACACCTTCCAGGCGGCCATTCGCTTGGTGCCGAGGAAGGTGTTCACCTCGCCCGAGACCTTGATCCACCAGTAGATGTTGTAGAGCCCGAACGTGACGACGTGCAGGATGAAGAACATGATGAAGTCGAGCGGCTTGCCCTTCGGCCCCCGCGCCTGCGCCGGCTGCCCCGGCATCGGCTGCCCGGGCTGCATCGGATAGCCGGGCTGCGGCTGCCCCGGATACCCCTGCTGCTGCGGATATCCCTGCTGCGGATATCCCTGCTGCTGCATCGGGTAGCCCTGCTGGGGCTGCTGCGGATATCCCTGCTGGGGCTGCTGCGGATATCCCTGCTGCGGCGGGTAGGGGGGCTGGCCGGGCTGTTGCGGGTTCATCGAAGCTCCTCGTGGTTGGCGCGCCGCGCGCAGCGGACAGGGATCGGCGGCGGTGGCGCGAGAGCCAAGGTATCCCGGCCCGACCGAACCGTCAGCGTCGATGCATCGTCGTGCCCGCCGACCGCGGCCGTGCGCGTCGACGCTCCTGCGAGCGAGCGCGTCGAGACGACCACCCCGGTCCCCTCGCGCGCCGGTGCGCCTACACGAAGCCGACCGGCCTCGCGCCCCGTCGCGCTCCCTCGCGCTGCCGAGATCGGGTCGGGGCGCGTGCGCGTGCCGCCTTAGCGCGCAGGAGCGGCACGGCCGCGCCGAAGTGCTCTTTGCCAGTCTTCGAGAGGCGTAGTCGACCGTCCGATTGCGCGCGCCGAGCCCCCCTGCCGCCGCGGGCACGCTCTATCTCGAGCGCCTCTCGCGCGACGCGAGGCGGCCGGCACCTCGTAACCCACCCGGGGTTTCGCGCTCCGGTCCGCCGGTGTCCGCGCTTGCGCAACGTGCCCGGGGCCCGACGCTCGTCGCGATGCGAAGCGCCTATGTCCAGCGGCAACGCGAGGAGCACGGTCGCAAGTCGATCGTCGTCCTGCCGGTGCACTACCCGAAGGAGATCCTCACCGCGATGGACGTGCTCGCGGTGGAGCTGTGGGGGCCGCCGGGCGCGCCACGCGGGCCCGAGGCGGGGCGGCTGCAGGCGTACGTCTGCGCGGTCGTGCGCAACGCGCTCGCGTTCCTCGCGGGCGGCCACGCCGACGTCGTCGACGCCGCGCTGTTCCCCCACACCTGCGACTCGGTGCAAGGGCTCGCGACGCTGGTCACCGACTTCGGGGGCTGGTCGAAGCCTTCGTTCGTGTTCCAGCACCCGAAGGGGCCGACGCGCGCGAGCGTGCGCAAGTATTTGGTGGCGGAGCTGCGCTCGCTGGCCGACGGGCTCGCCACGCTCACCGGCAGGCCGCTCGACGTCGCGGAGCTGCGCGCCGCCATCCGGCTGCACCGCACGATCGACGAGGTGAAGACGCGCATCCTCGAAGGGCGCGGGCGGCTCGCGACGAGCGACCGTGAGCTCTACGCGACGCTGCGCCGCGGCGAGTGGCTGTGGCCGGAGGAGCACCTCGAGGAGCTGCGCGTGCTCGAGCGGCAGCTCCCCGAGGCGGGCGCGCCGGCTCGCAAGGGCGTGCCCCTCTTCGTGACCGGGTACGTCCCCGAGCCGATGAGCATCCTCGACGCGCTCGACGAGGTCGGCGCCTACGTCGCGCGCGACGACTGGGCCGCGATCGGGCGCCGCGTGGTGACGCCGGCGAGGGCGCTCGATCTGGAGGGCGACCCCTTCGAGACGCTGGCCGCGCTCTACTACGAAGCGCCGCAGTGCCCGACGCGCTCGCTCGATCAGGCGGGGCGCCTCCAGCGCCTCCTCGCGCTCTACGACCAGAGCGGCGCGCGCGGGGTGATCGTGCACGAGCCGAAGTTCTGCGAGCCCGAGGCGTTCGACGTCCCGGCGATCAGGAAGGCCTTCGGCGAGCGCGGCGTGCCGCTGCTCTACCTCGAGACCGAGCTCGAGACCGAGCTCGCGGGGCAGACGACGACGCGCCTCGAGGCGT
Organism: uncultured delta proteobacterium; assembly: GCA_903923175.1. Classification (GTDB taxonomy): domain Bacteria; phylum Myxococcota_A; class Polyangia; order Polyangiales; family JADJMO01; genus CAIXWQ01. The sequence continues at coordinate 2,564 of CAIXWQ010000615.1, forward strand.
TCGTGGAGATGGTCGGCGCGCGGAGGGTGGCATGAGCAGCACGAGGCGTCGCGTCGAGTACGAGATCGTCAAGCGGCTGGTCGGACCGGCGCTGATGCAGGTCGATCACGCCCAGCGGCGCGTGAAGAGCCTGCGCAAGCGCGCGGCGAAGCCCGCCGGGCCCTTCGGTCCGCCGCTCGAGTCGGTGCGCAAGCTCAAGGAGCTGATGACGCGCCACTACCTCGAAGGGCGCTACGCCGACGGCGCGGTGCCGGTCGCGTGGGTGACCAGCGGCTTCCCCGTCGAGGTGCTCCGCCCGCTCGGCTACCACGCGGTCTACCCCGAGAACCACGCGGCGCTCTGCGGCGTGCAGCGCGTCGTGCCGCACCTCTCGGAGGCGACCGAGGAGGTCGGCTACGCGCGCGATCTCTGCAGCTACGCCCGCACCGACATCGGCAGCGTGATGCTGCAGGAGACGCCGGTCGGCCGGCTCCCCAAGCCCGATCTGCTCTGCTGCTGCACGAACATCTGCCAGACGGTCCTCTACTGGTATCGCTCGCTCGCCGCGCACTTCCAGGTGCCGCTGGTGCTGATCGATCCGCCGTTCGTGTACGGCGAGGCCAAGCCGCATCATCGCCAGTTCGTGCGCGACCAGCTCGACGAGCTGCTGGTGGTCGCGGCGCGCGTGGCGAAGCGCCGGGCGCCGTCGATGGACGAGATCGTCGGCGTGACCAAGCTCGCGCGCGAGGGCACGCGCCTGTGGGGCGAGTGCCTCGCCGAGAGCCGCAACAAGCCCGCGCCGTGGACCGGCATCGACGGCTTCTTCCACATCGCGCCGATCGTCACCCTGCGCGGCACCGCCGAGTGCAACGCGTACTACCGGCAGCTGCGCGACGAGCTGCGGCACCGCGTCGCGCAGGGGATCGGCGGGGTGCGCGAGGAGAAGCACCGGCTCTTGTGGGACAACCTGCCGATCTGGTTCGACGTGCGCGGCATGTCGACGCTGCTCGCCGAGCACGGCTTCAACTTCGTGTGCACGAGCTACACGAACGCGTGGGCCGAGGCGGGCAGCCGCATCGACCCCGCCGATCCGCTCGGCTCGGCGGTGTTCGCGTACACGGACATCATCCTGAACCAGGACCTCGGCAAGCGCTTCGGCACGCTCGCGCGCCTCGCCGAGGAGTACTCGTGCGACGGCGCCGTGCTGCACTCCGATCGCTCGTGCAAGCCGTACTCGATCGGGCAGCTCGATCTGAAGCAGCGTCTCGCGAAGCAGCTCGACATCAAGGTCATGGTGCTCGAGGCGGATCACGGCGACCCTCGGGCCTACGCCGTCGAGCAGGGGCACGGGCGGCTCACCGCGTTCATGGAGAGCTTCTCTTGACGGGCGCGGGCGCACCGGTCGCGATCGGCGTCGACGTCGGCAGCACGACCTGCAAGGCGGTGGTCGTCGATCGCGCCGGGGCGATCCTGCGCCACCGCGTGGAGCCGACCCACCCGCGCACCGAGCAGCAGACCACGCGCATCCTCGACGAGCTGCGGCTCGCGGTGGGGTGCGAGCTGCCGATCGGCGCGACCGGCTACGGCCGCAAGCGGGTGCCCGGCGCGACCAAGGTGCTCACCGAGATCACCTGCCACGCGCGCGGCGCGTTCTCGCGCGTGAAGCGCGCGGTGGTGCTGGTGGACATGGGCGGGCAGGACACCAAGATCGTGCGCATCGGCCCGGGCGGCGACGTGGCCGACTTCGCCATGAACGACAAGTGCGCGGCGGGCACCGGGCGCTTCCTGGAGGTCATCCTGGGCCGGCTGCAGGTTCCGTTCGACGAGGTCTCCGCGCACGTCGCGCGCGCGCGGCGCTCGGTGCCGGTCTCCAGCACGTGCACCGTGTTCGCCGAGAGCGAGGTCATCTCGCTCGTCGCGCAGGGCGAGGAGCTCGAGGGGATCCTGCGCGGGCTGCACGAGTCGCTGGCGAAGCGCGTCGCCGCGCTCGCGGGCGTGCTCCCCGCCGACGCGCGGATCGTGATGAGCGGCGGCGTCGCGCTCAACGCCGCGATGGTCGACGCGCTCGGCGCCGCGCTCCGACGCGAGGTCTCGGTGCTCCCCGACCCGCAGCTGGTCGGCGCGCTCGGCGCGGCGCTCTCGGCGAGCTGAGGCGGCCCGCGTGAGCGGTCGCGTGCGCGCGTCCGTCGGTGACGGAGTCCGGCTCCGCCCAGGCCTCCCACGCGCGGTGAACTCCCGTCCGCTTTGCGGCACCCGAGTCGCGCGTCCAAGCTGCGCGCCTCGCGGCCCGCCCGCGCGCCGCCTCGCCTGCTTACTTTCTCCTGCCTGGAGCCGAAGATGCCCACCTGCCCGCGTTTCTCGAGCGTGCTCCCCGTCCTGCTCACGCTCACCGCGCTCGCCGCGCTCACGACCGCGGTCGGATGCGGCAGCTCGATCGACGCCGGCGCCCTCGCCACCGACGACGCCTCCACCGATGCGGGCCTCGACACCGGCTCCATCGACGGCGCCACGCCCGACGCCACGCCCGACACCAACCCGTCCGACGCCGGCGGCTGCCAGAGCGACACCGCCTGCGACGACGGCATCGACTGCACGGTCGACACCTGCGTCGCCGGCGCGTGTCGCCACGTGGTCGGACCGGCCAGCGGCCCCACCGCGTGCCCTGCGTCGCAGTTCTGCAACCTCCAGAAGGGATGCATCGCCTGCGCGACGGCCAACCAGTGCGGCGCCGCGTGCGTCGACATCGCGACCGACGACGCGAACTGCGGCAAGTGCGGCAACGCGTGCTCGTCGGCGAGCCACTGCGTCGCCGGCAGCTGCACCTGCCCGCCGGGCGCGCCGGTGTGCGGCGGCGTCTGCGTCGACGTGAAGAGCGACCCGGACAACTGCAACGGCTGCGGGAACCGCTGCGCGGCGGGCAATTCGTGCGTCAACGGCACCTGCAGCTGCGCCAAGACGACCTGCGGCGCGACCTGCACCGATCTGAGCTCGGACGACGCGAACTGCGGCAAGTGCGGCAAGGCGTGCTCGAAGGGGCAGAGCTGTCAGAGCGGCCTCTGCAAGTGCCCCACCGGCCAGTCGCTGTGCGGCGGCGCCTGCGTCGACACCAACGTCGACAACGCGAACTGCGGCAGCTGCAACAAGGTGTGCTCGGGGAGCTGCCAGCTGGGCGTCTGCCAGAAGTGCCCGGTGGTCGACGTGTTCTTCCTGATGGACCAGTCGGGCTCGATGGGGAGCGACTTCGCGAACGGCACGACGGCGCCCCTCAAGTACAACGCGGTCGCCGACGCGATCGACGCGTTCGCGGTCGACGCGGCGTCGGCGAGCCTCGAGCTGGGGCTCAGCTTCTGGCCGATGAACGATCCGACCACGACGACGACCTGCATGCTGAGCAGCGACTGCGGCGCGGGCGGCCTGTGCCTCGGGGGGACGTGCCTCGGCAGCGGCACCGCCGACTCGTGCAACCTCGTCGACTACCAGAAACCGGTGGTGGCGTTCGGCTCGGCCTCGACCACCGCGGCCCCCATCAAGACGGCGCTCGCGGCCGTGTCGCCGCAGACGACCAGCACGCCGCCGCCCGGGCTCGACGGCACGCTCGGCTACGCGAAGCAGTGGGCGATGGCGAACCCGACGCACACGGTCGCCGTGATCGTGATCTCCGACGGCGCGCCCAACATGTGCAGCGCGATGGCGCTCTCCGAGCTGAACCCAATCGCCGCGAAGTACGCGGTCGCCCCGAATCCCGTGCTGACGTACGTCGTCGGCCTCCCCAACCCGGGCGACACCGCGACCGCGGCCGACTGGAACGCGCTCGCGACCGCGGGCGGCACGACGAAGGCCTACCTGCCGGCCACCGCGCCGGAGGTGCTCCCCGCGTTCCAGGCGATCCGCGCGACGCTCACGACCTGCAAGTGAGCGGCGCGGCGACGGAGCCTCCCGGCGTGCGCGCCGGCGGGCTCCGCGTCACCGTCTGAGCGCGAGTACGGCGATCGCGGCGGCGAGCCCCGCGCCGAGCACGAAGGCGAGGACCAGGAAGGTCATGCTCAGCTTGCGCGCGGGCGGATCGGGCGTGGCGGTGTCGAGCCCCGCGTTCGGCGCGGGCGCGCCGCTGACGCGCTGGAGGTGCGGCGCGGGCGGGGCCGACGGCGCCGGCGTGCGCCCCTGCAGCACGTCGAGCGAGCGCTGGAGATCGGCGGCGAACTCGGCGGCGCTCTCCTGCCGGTCCTCCTTCTCCTTGCGCAGCGCCTTCGCCATCGCGGCGTCGAGCTCGGGCGGGAACGTCTTGCCCGGCACGCGCTGCGAGAGCGGAATCGGCTCCTTCTGCACGTGGAGCTGGATGAACTCCATCGGGCTCTTGGCGTCGAAGGGGAGCTTGCCGGTGAGCACCTCGTAGAGGATCACCGCGAGCGAGTAGATGTCGCTGCGCGCGTCGAGGGTCTTGCCCTGCGCCTGCTCGGGCGACATGAACTCGGGCGTTCCGAAGACCATGCCCTCTTGCGTGAGGATGATCGACCCGGGGCGCATCTCGCGCTCGGTCACCTTCGCGAGCCCGAAGTCGAGCACCTTCACGAAGTCTTTGATGCCACCCTGCGTGCACAGGAAGATGTTCTCGGGCTTGAGATCGCGGTGGACGATCCCCTTCTCGTGCGCTTCCTGGAGCGCGAGGCACGCCTGGATCAGCATCGGCAGCGCCCGCTCGGGCGGGAGGGGGCCGTCGGCCCGAACCGTCTGGTTCAGGTTCTTCCCCTCGAGGTACTCCATCACGATGTAGAGGAGGCCGTCCTTCTCCTCCTCGCCGTACAGGAGCACCTTCACGGTGTTCGGGTGCGTGAGGTGGCTCATCGCGGCCGCTTCGCGGTGGAAGCGCGAGACGAGGTCCTTCCGGTTCGCGAGCTTCGCGTGGAGGATCTTCACCGCGACCTTCGAGTTCATCGAAGGCTGCGAGGCCTCGTAGACCGCGCCCATCCCGCCCGTCCCGATCTTGCGAATGATCTGGAACTGGCCGTTCAGGAGGTCACGTCCGATGAGCGGGTCAGGAGCGCGCATCCCGTCTCTGGGTATCACGCCCCTTCGGGCGGCGCGAGCCTCGGTGACGGAGGCCGTTCGTGCGCTCATGATTCATTCGACGCGCGGCGGGCGGATGGGTGGCGCAGAAGCTCGCGCGGCGTGCCGCCCGTGCGTTCCGGCGTTATGCACGACACTGCCATGTCGACCCTCACCGCCGCCGAGATCGATCGCATCCTCGCCGTCGAGCACGCGAACCCGCACACGCTCCTCGGAGCGCACGTCGTCGAGCGCGAAGGGCGCAAGGTCGTCGCGGTGCGCGTGTTCCGGCCCGACGCGCACCGCATCCGGATCATCCCCGATGCCCCGGACGCGCTGAGCGAGGCGTTCCCGCACGTGCACGACCTGCCGTCGCGCGAGGCGCTGCAGGTCCGCGGCGGGCTGTTCGAGGCGATCTTCGAGTTCGAGCACGTCGCGGGCGCGGAGGCGAAGGTCTTCCCGTATCTCGTCGACGTCGAATACGAAGGCGGCGCGCGCTACCAGCAGCGCGATGCGTTCTCGTTCCCGCCGACGCTGGGCGAGCTCGACGCGCACCTGATCGCCGAGGGGAACCACCTGCGGCTCTACGAGAAGCTCGGCGCGCACCCGCGCACGGTCGACGGCGTCGAGGGGATCGCGTTCGCGGTGTGGGCTCCCCAGGCGAAGCGCGTCAGCGTGGTCGGCGCGTTCAACCGCTGGGACGGGCGGCTGCATGCGATGCGGCGGCTCACGGCCAACGGCGTCTGGGAGCTCTTCGTCCCCGACGCGCCCGCCGGGGGGGTCTACAAGTTCGAGCTCCTCAGCGAGAAGGGGCGCAGGTTCCTCAAGACCGATCCGTTCGCCTTCGAGACCGAGCTGCGGCCGGAGACCGCCGGCATCGTCCGCGGCCTGCGCAGCTACGACTGGACCGACGAGCGCTGGCTCGCGGCGCGCGCGGGCGGCGATCCGCTCAAGAAGCCGTGGTCGATCTACGAGCTGCACCTCGGCGGGTTCATGCGCGTGCCCGAGGAGCGCGGGCACGGCGCGATCGACGACGCGAGCGGCGGGCACACCGGCCGCTGGCTCAGCTACCGCGAGCTCGCCGTGAAGCTCGTCGAGCACGTGCGCGCGATGGGCTTCACGCACGTCGAGCTGATGCCGATCACGGAGTACCCGTTCGACGGCTCGTGGGGCTACCAGTGCACCGGCTACTTCGCGCCGACCAAGCGCCACGGCTCGCCGGAGGATCTGAAGTTCCTGATCGACGAGCTGCACCGCGCCGGCATCGGCGTGCTGCTCGACTGGGTCCCCGCCCACTTCCCGCGCGACGCGCACGGCCTGCGTCGCTTCGACGGCAGCGCGGTCTACGAGCACCAGGATCCGCGCCAGGGCGAGCACGCCGACTGGGGGACGATGGTCTTCAACTACGGCCGCCCGGAGGTGAAGAACTTCCTGCTCGCGAGCGCGCTCTACTGGCTGCGCGAGTTCCACTTCGACGGGCTGCGCGTCGATGCCGTCGCCTCGATGCTCTATCTCGACTACTCGCGCACCGACGGCGGCTGGGTCGCCAACAAGCACGGCGGCCGCGAGAACCTCGAGGCGATCGAGTTCCTGCGCGCGCTCAACGAGATCGTGCACCGCGAGGTGCCGGGCGCGGTGGTGATCGCGGAGGAGTCGACCGCGTGGCCGGCGGTGAGCCGCCCGACGTACGTGGGCGGGCTCGGGTTCACGTTCAAGTGGAACATGGGGTGGATGCACGACACGCTCGCGTACTTCTCGATGGATCCGATCTTCCGGAGCCACCACCACAGCAAGGTGACCTTCGGGCTCTGGTACGCGTGGACCGAGAACTTCGTGCTCCCGCTCTCTCACGACGAGGTCGTGCACTTGAAGGGGTCGCTGCTCGGCAAGATGCCCGGCGATCCGTGGCGCAAGTTCGCGAACCTGCGCGCGCTCTTCGGCTACATGTGGGCGCACCCCGGCAAGAAGCTGCTCTTCATGGGCGGCGAGTTCGGCCAGGTGCGCGAGTTCTCCGAGGAGCGCTCGCTCGACTGGCACCTGCTCGACGAGCCCGCGCATGCCGGCGTCGCGCTGCTGATGAAGGACCTCAACGCGTTCTACAAGGCCCACCCCGCGCTGTGGGAGGCCGACGTGATCCCCGAGGGCTTCCGCTGGATCGACGCGAACGACCACGGCCAGAGCGTGGCGTCGTTCGTCCGGTTCCCCGCGCCGAGGCCCGAAGGGGCGGAGCCGCGCGACTTCGAGGATCGCGACCGCGCGATCGTCAGCGTGCTGAACGCCACGCCGCTCGTCCGCGCCGGCTACCGCATCGGTGTGCCGTACCCGGGGCGCTACGAAGAGCTGATCAACACCGACTCGATCGACTACGGCGGCAGCGGCGTCCCCGCCATCCCGCACCCGAGCGCCCTCGGGCCGATCTCGACCGACGCGGAGCCGATCCCCTCCCACGGTTTCGAGCAGTCGATCGTGCTGCAGCTGCCGCCGCTGTCGACCGTGTGGCTCCGCTCGCCGGTGCCGCCCGCGCCCGAGAGGAAGGCGCTCGACCAGCACGCGCGCATGCAGAGCGAGCTGCCGGGCGAGCCGCCGATCGATCCCTGAGGCCCGTCGCACGCGCGCGCACGCGTGACGTCACGCGTGCCGCGCCTCGAGCCCCAACAGGTCGGCCAGGCGCGGCGCGCACGGCGCTTCATCTCGGCCCTCCGTCGGTCCGTGCCTCTGCCCCTCTGCCGGCGCGAAGTCTCCGACGACCTCGCGCGCGAAGCCAGCGGCGCTTCAGGCGAGGGGCGGTTCGGTGGCGCTGGCGTCGCGCGCCGCGAGCTCGATCGGCGTGCTCGAGCGCTCGACCGCCTCCAGGGGGAAGAAGGCGTCGAAGCGCGTACCTTCGCCAGGCCTCGACGCGATCTCGAGCCGGCCGCCGCTCTGCCTCAGGAGGCGCACGACGATCGACAGCCCGACGCCGTAGCTCTCGCCGGCGGCCATCTCCGGATCGGGCTGCCCGGGCTCGAGGATCCGGCGGATGGCCTCGGCGTCGAGCCCCTTGCCGGTGTCGGCGACGGCGATCGTGACGAAGCCGGGCACGCCGCCGATCTCGACGGTGATGCTCCCGCGGTCGGTGTACTTCGTCGCGTTGGAGAGGAGGTTGTCGACGACGCGATCGAAGAGCAGCGGATCGACGTCGAAGCACTCGGGCGCCTGCGCGGTGACGGTCACGTCGACGTGCACGTCCTTGCGGATCGCGAACGCGCGCAGGCGCGCGTGCAGCTCGGGCGCGAGCGTGCGCACCTCGAGCTGCACCCGGAGGTCGCTGCCGACCCCGCGCTCCGGCTTGGCCGCCCGCATCAGCTCGGCGAGCAGCGCGCGCATGCGATCGAGCGCGTCGCGCTGCTCCTGGACGACCGCGCGCGCCTCTTCGGGGAGCGCGTCGGCGTTCTCGTGGAGCCAGTCGGCCCCCATCTGCAGCACGAACATCGGGTTGCGCAGATCGTGCGACCACCCGAGCAGGGTCTCGTTGCGCGCCTGCTGGAGCTGCTGAACGCGGGCGACGACGTCCCGCAGCGCGCGCGCACGCTCCTCGGTGCGCCGCTCGACGAGCTCGGTCCACTGGCGCTGGCGGGTGTCGAGCGCGAGCGCCTCGCGACGCAGCTCGTCGTCCGCCTCCATCGCGCGCGAGAGAGCCCCTTGCAGCTCGACGATCGTCGCCTCGCGGCGTCCGATCTCCCGCACGGCGTCCCACGCGGCCACGAGCGCGAAGCAGAGGAGCGCCGCGAGCAGCCCGAGGCCGGGGGCTCGCGACCAGAGCCCGGCGGCGAGCGCGACGGCGCCGAGCGCGAAGCCGAGCACGTACGGCAGCCAGCGTCGCTCGTGGCGCCACGACACGACGTAGACGCACTCGGCGGCTCCGTCGGCCTGACACGCCGACTCGTGCACGGAGGCCGGCCGCAGCCCGCACAGCGTCGGGAGCGCCGCGAGGTGCGCGGCCCGCCCGAAGCAAGCGGTCTTGCTCTCCTTCACGCTCGAGCGATGGCGAACCGCGATGCGCTCGGGGCCCAAGGCTTCGATCGCGATGGTCGACGTCGTGGTGAGCGAGCCGACGGTGCGCGCGGCGATGCGATAGAGCTGCTCCGGTGAGGTGGTCCAGAGCACCCAGCGGAGCAGCCCGTACGACTCGGTGAAATGGAAGGTCGTCGCCGCGCGGATCTCGCTCTCGTCGCGGGCGAATTCGCGCAGCACCGCGAGCATCGACTCGAGCTGCGCGTGCTCGATCCAGCGGACCTTCTCGAGCTCCTCGAGCGGCAGCCCGGAGGCCTGCGCCATCGCCATCGGCGCCGCGGGGCCCTTGAACGCGCGCAGGTAGCGCAGGATCGGGTGCACGAGGCGCGTGCTGACCTGCGCTCTCGAGGGGCTCGGTGCCTGCGACGCGGTCACGCGAACCTCCTCTCCAAGCCGGCCAGCGTAGGCCGAGCGTCACACCGGCGAAACGGGTAAACATGCGCGCACCCGCGTTCATGGGAGCACGGCGATGCGTGTGACGGGAGCCACGCGCCGCGCGAGCCCGGCCGGAGTGACGCGCGTCGAGCGCGGCGGTCGCCTGGCCCGCGCCGAGCCGTCGCGCTCCTCCGAGACGCGGCTCAGCGGTTCGCCATCTGCTTCGCGAACAGAGCGTTCAGCGTCGGATCGCCCGCGAGCTTCGCGCCCCACGCCTGCGCGACGCCGACGTAACTCCCCATGTCGAGTCCGTACTTCGCGAGCGCGCCTTGCATGTTGCCAGTCTGCATGAGCTTCATGAGGCCGACGTAGTCGGACAGCCTGGCGATCTTCTGGCCGGGGAACACGACCGGATCTTGGTCGCCGCCGCCCTGGGCGAGCTGCTGCTGGGCCTGCCGCGCCGCCGCCTTCTCCTGCTCGAGGTCGAAGGCCGGCGCCTCCTCTGCTTCTTCCTGCTGGTCGCGCCCCTCGCCGTTCTCGATCGCGTCGCGCCAGGCCCGCAGACGCTCCTCGCCCGGCGCGTCGAGCCCGCCGAGCCACAGCCGCATCGTGACCAGCGGGTACTCGAAGCAGGTGTACGAGCCCTTCGGAATCTGCGTCTCGAGCCACCCGAGCATCGGCTCGACCTCGCGGCGCACGATGGCGTCGTGCTTGGCGAGCCACGCGAGCGCGACGATCGCGGCCGACGCCGTCCAGTCGACCGGCCCGAGCGCCAGCGAGGTCAGCGCGCGGTTGCGCGGGCTCGCGGGCCAGGGGGCCTGCTCCTCGACGTGCGCGATCGTGAGCGCGGCTGCGATCTGCACGCGCTGCACCCACTGGAACGGATCGAGCTGCTCGCGGGGCGGCGGCGGGTTCACCATCGTCGCGACGAGCTGCGGGATCCACCCGGCGGCGAGCTGCCGCCCGAGCGCCTGCCCGGCCTCGGCGTAGCGCGCGAGGCCGTAGGGGCAGGCCGCGATCGCGGCGACTGCCTCGGCGACGCGCGGCTCCGGGGCGCCGATGTTCGGGCGCGGCGTGGTGCCGTCGTACACCCACGCCGCGAAGTCGACCTGCCCCTTCGCCACGCGCGGATCGGGCGACTGGACCTTCTCCACCGTGAGGTTCACGCCCACCGGCGGCTGCACGTGCGCGGTCGCGAGGCGGAAGGCCATCAGCACGCTCGGCGACTCCGGGTGCGAGACGTTCATGTCGATCTTGCCGCCGGCGGCCTTCGCGGGCTCCTTGCGCAGCATCTCGAGGATCTGCACCAGCGGCTTCGACGTCGCGTCGCCCGGCACCGGGAGCGCCGTCACGAACGGCTCGAACGGCTCGAGCCGCTGCGCGAGCTGCTGCGGCCTGCGCTCGCGCGGGAAGCGATCGCGCAGGTTGAGGAGCGCGTCGCGATCCTGCGCCGCGTCCGAGCGTTTCCAGCGCGCGAAGGCGCGCGACGACAGGGCCCACACGTGCTCGGGCTCGAGCTGCAGCGCCTGCTCGTAGGCGCTCGCCGCCTCGCTCCAGCGCTCGCGCCCGAGCTCGATGTCGCCGATGTCGACGAACACCGCCGCCTCGTTCGGCTCGTACTGCCGCGCGCCGTGGAACGCCTGGATCGCCGCGTCGGGCTCGTCCGCGTCGCGCAGCGCGCAGGCGAGCCCGATCGACGTGAGGTAGCAGGGCTCGATCGCGGCCCCCTGTCGGGCCAGCGGGACCGCGTCGGCGAACGCGCGCATGCGCCGCATCACGACGCTGCTCGCGTACCACGCGAAGCCGAGGCTCGGGTGGAAGTGGCGGACGATGCCGAGGATCGACGACGCCCAGCGCAGGTTGCCGAGGCAGGGATCGTCCGGCGCCTGCGCCTCGGGGAGGTGCTTCACGATCGGCACGATCAGGTTGGGCATCAGCACGTCGGGCGGCAGCTGCCCCACGCCGGGCTGCCGCAGCCAGCCGTCGGCCCACGCGAGGTAGGGGAGATCGGGGCGCGTCTCCATCACGTCGGTGAGCAGCGACAGCGCCTCGGCCCACTGGCCGCGCATCGCGAACGCGTAGGCCCGCGCCGCGGCCGTGCCGAAGTCGGTGTGCCCTTCGTCGTCGGGCGCGGTGAGCTTCAGCGGATCGTCGGCGCGCCGCAGGATGGCGTCGAGCAGCCCGAGGTACTCGTGGCGCGTCGGATCGGTGGCGATGGCGTCGCCGACGTGGTGCAGAGCGTGACCGAGATCGCCCTGCTGGAAGGCCTGCTGCGCGAGCGCGAAGTCGTGGTCGGCGGGGTTCGACATCGGGACCGCGATGGTCGCCGAACTCGCGCGCGCTCCGAAAGGGGGAGCGCGCTGCCAAGCCCCGGAGGGGGCTTCGCGTCGAGGCCCCGGTCTTCGACCTGGGATCAGGAAATCACGGCCTGCGCAGATCCGCCGGCAGCCCCGAGTGCCGCGGGATCTCGATGCGCGAGTCGGACCGCGCGGGGGGCGGGATGCTGCCGAACGTCGCCATGTCCTGCTGCGGCGGCGGGACGGGGCTCCACCCCTGCAGCTCGGCCATCGCGTTGAACTTGCGGGTCATCCAGCCCGGGATGGTGAGCGCGAAGGTGCGCGCGAGGCGCAGCGGGTTGTCGAGCGTCTTGAGCATCCGCTCGTAGGTCACCACGCCATACGCCAGCTTGAAGGCCTCGGCCTGGTCGGGGCGCGCGACCCACGCCATCACGCCGGGGCGATCGGCCTCGGGGTGGAACTGCACCGCCTCCACGCCTCCGCCGAAGTCGAGCGCCATCAACGCGGCGCCCTTCGAGACGCCGTCGCGGCTCTCGCGCGCGAGGAGCGTGCCGCCGAGCCGATCGAGCTTCGACTGATCGAGCCCGATGGCCTCCCAGTTGCGGTGCTCGAAGGAGAAGAGGCGATCGGCGAACGGCGAGAGGAGCGGGTGACTGCGCCCCTCCTCCGTCGTGTAGATCGGCATCACGCCGAACTTGCGGCTCGAACGCGGCGCGACCTCGGCGACGCCGAAGTGCCGCACCGCCATCTGGAACGAGTGGCAGATGCAGAAGGCCGCGCGGCCGCGGTCGTTCTTGGCGACGTTGTCGTCGACCACGCCGTCGAGGAACGCGGAGAAGTCGTCGACCCACTGCTCGCCGTCGCCGTCGAACGGCGAGCCGGGGCCGCCGCTGCAGAGGTAGAGGTGGCAGTCGTCGGGCGGGGCCTCGCCCTTGTCGCGCGGCGACACGTGCACGCGCTCGATCTCGAGGCCGGGGTTCTCGACGCGCACGCGCGAGGCGAACTGATCGATGAGGACACCGAGGCAGCGGATCGCCTCGTTCTTGTGGCCGGCGTTCATGTCGACGATGCCGACCCGCAGACGCGCGCGCGAATTCATTTCCGACTGCTTTCCTCGAATGTGAACAGAAAGTGTACCGCGTCGCGCGCGGGGCTCAACGCCCGACGCGGGTATCGCGCAGCTCATCGGTCGGAGCGTGTGCGCGTCGTCGGCACATCCGTCTCGGACACGCGCGCCGGCGAGCCCCGAGGTTTCGCGGGCATTTCGGCGCGCGCGCGTGGCCGCGAAACGAGCGACGTCCCTCGACAACGCGCGCGTATCGCGCGAAACAGCACCTGCTCATGCCCAACACGCGCGCCAACCGGACCCCCGAGAGTCGGATCAAGCCCATCGCCGAGCGCCTCGGGGCCGACGCGCGCTTCACCGGCCGCGGCGTCACGATCGCGTTCCTCGACGCCGGCTTCTACGCGCACCACGACATCACCAAGCCGCGCAGCCGCGTGAAGGTGTTCCACGACGTGCTCTCGAACGCGTCGGCGCCGCACCAGCTGCCGCCCGCGGACGTCTCCTCGTGGCACGGCATGATGACCGCCGTGGTCGCCTGCGGGAACGGCGGCTTGTCGCACGGCAAGTACAAGGGGCTCGCGCACGAGTCGGAGCTCGTGCTGGTGAAGGTCGGCTCGGTCTCGCGCATCCGGCACGACGACATCTCGCTCGGCATCGACTGGGTCATCGCCAACCGCGAGCGGCTCGGCATCCGCATCCTCAACATCTCCTGCGGCGGCGACTACGAGGCCTCGTACCTGTGGGACGGCCTCTCGCGCGCGGCGGAGGCGGCGGTCCGCTCCGGGATCGTGGTCGTGTGCGCGGCCGGCAACGCCGGGCACGATCCCGTCCACCCGGTGGTGCCGCCTGCGAGCACGCCCGCCGTGATCACGGTCGGCGGCTTCGACGACGAGCAGGGGTCGCTCGATCGCTGCGTGCCCTACCACTCCTCCTATGGGCCCACGCTCGACGGCGTGCAGAAGCCCGAGATCATCGCGCCGGCCATCCGCATCGCCGCGCCGATCCTCCCGGGCACCTCCACCGCCGCGCAGGCCGAGCTGATCGCCGAGCTCACCGTCGCCGACGATCACGAGCTGCACGAGATCCTCGGCGCGAGCCCCGGCGTGGACCGCGAGCTCGACGCCGCGAGGCACCTGCAGCCCTATCAGCTGCGCCAGATCATCGCGAGCAAGCGCGCGGGCGAGAAGGTGATCTCCAAGCACTACAAGGAGGTCGACGGCACCTCGTTCGCGGCGCCGATCGTCGCGAGCGTCGTCGCGCAGATGCTGGAGGCGCGCCCCGATCTGACCCCGCAGGCCGTGAAGCGCATCCTCATCGACAGCTCGGTGCGCATGCCGCACGTGCCGATCGATCGGCAGGGGTGGGGCGTCTGCCAGCCGCACGCCGCGATCGCGCGCGCGCTCGAGTACCCGCACCACGAGGGGATCCGCCCCTGGTAGCGCGCGCGGGCGAGCGCGCCGCGAGCTGCGTACGCGCCCTCGTTTCGCGGCCGACGTGACCACGCCCGCGCGTCGGCATCGAAGCGGGACCGCGGCGCCGAGGTGGCGCTTCGGCCTGGAGGTCACGATGCCGACTCGGAATGCGACCGCGACGTGGGAGGGTGGGCTCAAGGACGGCAAGGGGAGCTTCGCCGGGGCGAGCGGCGTGCGGGCCGCCTTCGGCTTCGGCACGCGCTTCGGCGACGAGCCGGGGGCGAACCCCGAGGAGCTGCTCGCGGCGGCCCACGCCGCCTGCTACTCGATGGCGCTCAGCGGCGGCCTCGAGCGGGCCGGCACGCCCGCGACCAAGATCGAGACCAAGGGCTTCTGCACGATCGAGAAGCTCGAAGCCGGCTTCACGATCACCAAGATGCGCCTCGAGTGTCGCGCGTCGGTGCCGGGGCTCGACGCGAAGAAGTTCGACGAGATCGCGCAGGCCACCAAGGCCGGCTGCCCGGTGTCGCGCGCGCTCGCGGCCATCCCGACGATCGAGCTCGACGCGAAGCTCGTCTGAGAGTCCGCTCCGAGGGGCGCGCGACCGGCTCGGCGCTCGGCGCGTGCGCCCGCGCGCACTATGCTGAGCGCCCCATGCTCCGTCGCGCTCCGTTCGTCGCGCTCGCGCTCGTGGTCACGCTCGCGCCGGCGTGCTCGTCGGACCCCAAGCCCAAGGCGGGGGGCACGAGCGCCCCGCGGACCTCGAGCTCCCTCATGAACTCCTCGGCTTCCACCCTCGCGTCGTCCGCGTCGTCCGCGTCGTCCGCGTCGTCCGCGTCCTCTTCGTCGGCCGCGTCTGCGCCGCTCGCGCGCCCGCAGCGCGAGCTCGTGAAGACGCGCGTCGACGCGACGGTCGACGACCTCTTCGGCGAGAAGCTCGCCGATCCGTACCGCTGGCTCGAGGACGGCGACGCGCCCGAGGTCCAGGCGTGGACGGCCGCCGAGAACGCGCGCACGCGGGCCGTGCTCGACGAAGGGCCGAGGCGCGCGAAGCTCCGCGCCCGGCTCGACGAGCTGCTCTCGATCGGCTTCGTGAGCGGCCCGGCGATCCGCACGACGAAGGCGGGGCTCCGCCGCTACTTCCACTATCGACGCGACGGCCAGATGGATCAGGCCGTGCTCTTCGTGCGCGACGGGGCCGACGGCAAGGACCGCGCGCTCCTCGATCCGGCGACGCCCTCGGCGGGCGACGCGACCGCGGCGATCGACTGGACGTACCTCTCCACCGACGGCGCGCTGCTCGCCTACGGCATCTCCACCAGCGGCGACGAGCAGAGCACGCTGCGCGTGCGCGACGTCGCGACGGGCAAGGATCTCCCCGACCGCATCACGCGCACGCGCGGCACTTCGCTCGCGTGGACCCGCGACGGCAAGGGGTTCTGGTACACGCGCGAGCCCGATCCGAAGACGGTGCCGGCGGGCGAGCAGAGCTACCACAAGAAGCTCTTCTTCCACCGGCTCGGCGACGATCCGGCGAGCGACGCGCTCGTCTTCCCGCAGGCGGAGCTGGACATGACGTTCATCCCCTCGGTGCAGCTGTCGCCGTCGGGCCGCTGGCTCGTCGTGCGCGTGCACCAGGGGTGGGCGAAATCGAGCGTGTTCTTCAAGGACCTGCGCGCGAAGGACGCGCCGTGGGTCACGCTCGTCGACGGCCCCGACGCGCTCTTCGATCCGCAGGCGCACCGCGACGCGAACGGCCGCGACGCGCTCTTCGTGCGCACCAACGACGGCGCGCCGAACTTCCGCATCTACCGCGTGGATCCCGAGCACCCGGCGCGCGAGCGCTGGGTCGAGGTCGTGCCCGCCGCGCCCTCCTCGACCATCCGCGACTTCGATCTCGTGGGCGGCTCGCTCTTCGTCGGGCGCCTCGATCGCGCGTCGACCAAGGTCACGCGCTACGACCTCACGGGCAAGAAGCTCGAGGACTTCCCCGTCGGGCCGCTGAGCACGGCGTCGGCGCCCGCGGGCGAGCCCGAGGGGGACGAGGTCGTGTGGGAGGAGCAGTCGTTCCTCTCGCCGCCGACGATCTACCGCCGCTCGCTCTCCGACAAGGGGGGCAAGGCCGGCCGCCCCGCCGCGCCGAGCGTCTTCGCCACGGTCACCTCGTCGATCGACGCGACGAAGTACGAGGTCGAGCAGATCGAGGCGGTCTCCAAGGACGGCACGGTGGTGACCGCGTTCGTGGTGCACCAGAAGGGGCTCGCGCGCGACGGCAAGGCGCCGCTGCTCCTCGGCGGCTACGGCGGCTTCAACATCCCGCAGCTGCCGGCCTTCAACCGCACGGTCTACGCGTTCCTCGAGCGCGGCGGCGTCTACGTGCTCTCGAACCTGCGCGGCGGCGCCGAGTACGGCGAGGCGTGGCACCGCGCGGGCATGCTCGAGAGCAAGCAGCACGTCTTCGACGATCAGATCGCCGTGGCCGAGCGCGTGATCGCCCTCGGGCTCACGAGCAAGGAGCGCCTCGCGATCAGCGGCGGCTCGAACGGCGGCCTGCTGGTGGGCGCGCTGGTCACGCAGCGCCCGGACCTGTTTCGCGCCGCGCTCTGCAACGTGCCGCTGCTCGACATGCTCCGCTATCAGCGCTTCCTGATCGCGAAGCTCTGGATCCCCGAATACGGCAGCGCCGAGGACCCCGAGCAGTTCCCGTGGCTACGTGCCTATTCGCCCTATCACCACGTGCAGGACGGCGTGGCGTATCCGGCGACGCTGTTCCTCACCGCCGAGAGCGACTCGCGCGTCGATCCGCTGCACGCGCGCAAGATGGCGGCGCGGCTGCAGGCGGCCACCTCCTCCGAGCGCCCGATCCTCCTGCGCGTGGAGTCGAAGGCCGGGCACGGCGCGGGCAAGCCGCGCAGCAAGCAGATCGAGGACGTGGCCGACCAGTACGCGTTCCTCTTCCGCGAGCTCGGGCTCGAGCCCTGAGCGCTTGCGACGCCTTCGGGGTCAGAGGGGCGGCCGTCCCGTCGTCGGCGCCGCGACGCTCGTGGCGCTCCAGCGGAAGTCGTCGAGCACGATCGTCGATCCGACCCAGTGATCGCCGGTGTTCCAGATCATGAACGAGAGCGTGATCGTCTCGCCGGGGAGCACGCTCGCGGTCGTGCGCAGCCAGCTCGTCGCGCCGTCCTGCACGCCGTCGCCGCTGAAGCCGGTGCCGGCGAGCTCGCTGGTGCCGAGCGGGCAAGCGAAGCTCTTGCCGTTCTGGGTGCCCGGCGTGCAGACCTGGAGGAAGCTCGAGTTGACGTTGATGGGCTCGCCGCTCGCGTCGAACGAGACGTTGCCGGAGCGCGCCGGATCCAGCGGCGCGCCCGACTTCAGCAGCGCGACGTAGGTGTCGTTGAAGCCGCTGCAGACGTAGTCGAGGTACTCCGCGGTGTAGAAGTCGAGGTCGTACGAGAACGACCGCGCGTTGGTGGGGACGCGGATCTGCAGCTGCAGCACGACCGAGTCGTTCGCGGTGGCGACCATGGGGGCGGGGCACCCGACGGTGTTCTTCGGCCAGCCCGCCGGCGGCGCGTTCGCGTTCGGCGTCGAGTCGACGAACTGGAGCGGCTTCACGTAGTCCGCTTGGGTCGGGAGGCGCGCGCTGCTGGTGGACAGCACGGCCATCGCCGCCCCTTCGCGGGGCGTCACCGCCGCGCCCCAGCTCGTCTGGACGCCGTACTGCCTCGCCATCGGCGCCCCGACGCCGTCGGTCGTCATGAGCTTCGCGGCGACGACCCCCCAGCGCTTGGCCTTGCCCGTCGCGCTCGGGTCCGCGAGCTGGCAGAGCCCGAGCGCCCTCGCGAAGTCCATCGCGTCGGCGGTGGCGAGCGCGAGCGCGGCGTCGCAGGGCTTGCCGCCGTCGTCGCGGGTGCCGTTGCAGTCGTTGTCGATGCCGTCGCCGGGGACGTCGAAGGCGCCGGGGTTCACCAGCGGATCGTGGTCGTCGCAGTCGTCGGCGGCGCGGTAGCCGTCGCCGTCGTCGTCGCGGTTGGGATCGGGCGGCGGCGCGGTGTCCGAGGCGACGTCGGATCCAGCCGCGTCCGCGCCGACGTCGACGCCGACGTCGCCGGCGTCGCCGAGGCTCACGACGTCTGGCGAGTCGTCGAACTGCGCGCCACCGATCGAGCCGCCGCAGCCGAGGGCGGACGCGCCGACACCGAGCAGCAAGCCTACGAGACGCGAGGATTCCATGCGATCGCCCCCCAAGAGGACGCGGAGCGCGTCCGGCGCGACGTCGCCGAGGGCGCGCGCGTGGCCGCGTCTCGCCCGTCGCCGGGGGGCGCGCAACCGCCGACCGGCGCCGACGTGCGCCGGATCAGTCGAAGGTGAGCTCGCCCGCGACCGAGAGCGCGGTCCACGTGTGCGAGACGTTCGCGGTGCCGTCCTTCATCGAGGCGAACGTGAGCCTGCCGACCACGCCGGCGCTCCAGTGCTCGCCGATCCACCAGTCGTAGCCGAAGCCGGCGATCAGCCCGCCGCCCACCGGCGAGGCGTTCTGATCGGCCGTGTTGCCGCTCTTGTCCTTGGTGGTGATGCGCGCGCCGCCGACCGAGCCGAGCAGGTGCATCCCCTTGTGCGGATCGAAGTACCAGTCGACGTAGGGGCCGACGAACAGGAGCGTGCCGACGCCCACGTCGCTCGCCACGTCGACGCCGCCGAGCGTCACCTTCGGGCTCGCCACCTGCTCGAAGAAGAACGCGCCGCCGAGGAACAACCCCGGCTTGAGCGAGCCCGCGAGCGCGACGTCGCCGACCACCGAGCCGCCCGAGGCCTCGCCGCTCGGGTACTTCACGCCGAGCGGTCCGGTGTAGGAGAGCCCGTCGCGCGCGAAGCCGCCGCCGAGCGCGGCGCGGAGGTAGAAGCCGCGGTGCACGCGCGGGCCTTCGTCGCCGTCTCCGGCGTTCGAGGGCGCCGAGCGGAGCGACTCGCCGGGGGCGCCGTTCATGCTCGCCGCGGCCGGCGCGGTCTCCGACGTGGGCGCCGGCTCGGCCGTGCGTTCGTGCTGCGCGTGCGCGAGCGTCGGCGCCGCGAGACAGGCCAGCGTCGTCGCGAGCAAGCGCGCAGTGGTGGTGGTCGTCCCCGCCATTCGAATCCTCCCCGCCGTGTGGTGCACGCGCTCGCCCCGGCGACACCGACGCGACTCGTGTCGAGCGTATTCCAAGCAGAATCGCCGCAGCGCTCAGGTTGCGTGCGCACCCGAGAGCACAGCGGCGACGCTTCTGCGCCTGCGTGCGCCGCCGCACTCTTTTCGCAAATCGCCTTGACGATGACCCCTCCGCGCCGTTCTCTCAGAGAGCCGGCATGCGCGCGTCTCGCAGGCTCGCGAACGCGTGACCTCGCCGGTTTCGAGGAGCGCATGCGACGGAGCGGCGTGAGAGGGTTCGGCGGATGGGTGCTCGGCGCGTTCGCGCTCGCGAATTGCGGCAAGGGGAGCGCCGGAGGCCCCACGGGCACGGTCCAGGATTTCGTCTGCGACGCCCCGATGCAGGACGCGGTCTCGAACGACACCGAGACCAAGACCGAATTCACGATCACCGACGCCGCGTGGGACGAGACGGCCGTGCGGCAGGTGCTCCAGGTGTTCGCGTTCGGCGGGCTCGCCAGCGACGCGCAGATCCAGGCCTGGGCCGACATGGCGCCGGCCGACGCGATCAAGGAGATGCTGACGTTCGACACCGTCAACGACAAGCTCTCGCCGCCCGATCCGACGATCGCGATGCCGCTGACGCGCGCGAACGGCTCGATGCGGTGCCTCTCGCAGCTCTTCGCGCGCAACAACCCCGACAACCCGATCCGCGACAAGGAGCGCGCGGGCTACGCGATCGACCAGTGGTCTTCGCCCTCGAAGACCTGGTGGATGGCCTCGCACGTCCGCGGGCTCAACCCCGTGCGGCAGCGAATCGGCCTCTTCGAGACCAACTACCACATGGCGGTGAGCCAGAACGCCGGCGTCACCAACCAGCAGCTGGTGACCTACTACGACGGCATCATGACCGCCCTCGCGCGCGGCGACGCCTACGAGGACGTGCTGCGCGCGTCCGCGCTCACCGCGGCGATCGCGCAGCAGTACCACCACGCCACGAACGTCTACCAGAACGGGAAATTCCAGGGCAACGAGGACTTCGGCCGCGAGTACCACCAGCTCTTCTTCGGCATCGTCGGGCGCTACGACGACGCGTACACCGACGCGAAGGCGAACTACCACGAGCTGGTGGCGATCCCGAACACGGCCAAGGCGCTCACCGGGATGAGCCTCGGCACCACCACCGAGACCAGCGATCAGATCACCTACGGCGATCACGACCACTGGCAGGGGACGCTCGACATCCTCGAGCACCCGATCGACGGCAACAACACCAAGGACCGCATCGTCGCCCTCTCGCCGCTCGCCATCGCGATGCCCGAGAGCCTCGACAACCTGCCAGTGCGCATCATCCGCATGCTCGCCGACGATCTGCTCGACCCCGAGAGCACCGACGTAGGCGTGCAGGACCGCGTCGCCAAGGTGCGCAAGCTCTGGGCCGGAATGGCGAAGAAGAACCTGCTGGAGTTCCTCCGCAAGTACGCCATCTCGAACGCGTTCCACGACGCCGCGCGCGTGAAGTACTGGACGAGCATCGAGCGCAACCTGCTCTTGGTGAACCAGCTCGACGTCGGCAACGCCGAGGCGTACCTCGACGAGTACTCGCCCGCCTCGTTCACGGGGAGCGAGGACGTGACGGTGTTCCGCCCCGCGCACGACGTGTTCGGCGGGCAGACGGGGCTCGAGGCGGCGGTGACGGCCGACGTCTTCCGCAACGCCTACAACCGCGCGGTCGACGCGTCGTGGTCGCTCACGCGGGTGGACGAGACGACCAACGGCACCACGATCTGGAAGAAGGACTGGACGCCGCTCGTGCCCAAGGACGCGGGCGGCAAGGTGCGCGTGAAGGCCACCACCGAGTGGCTCTGGCAGCGCGTCTTCGCCGACGGGCTCGCCAATCTCGGCACGCTCGAGCGGGCGCACCTGTATGCCATTCTCGCCAGCGGCACCGATCTCGCCTACTGGATCGATCCGTCGAATCCCACGCAGGTCTACGCGAAGGCCGATCTCGAGACGAGCAACGCGCTCAAGACGCAGGTGGCGGGCGCGGAGCAGGCCCTGATACGGCTCGACGATCCCGATCCGAAGGTGGCCTCCGACGCGGGCTACCGGCTCTCGCTCGCGGTGAATTTCATGTCGTCGCTGCCGTACATGTTCGCGCAGCAAGGGGTGAGCAAATGAGCGCGATGGATCGGCGCGGGTTCCTCACCAGGCTCGGCGCGCTCGGCGCGGTCGGCGCGGCCGCGACGGCGGGCGCCTCGGCGTTCCTCCTCGGCCCGCGCGCCGCGATGGCCGACGGCCTCCCGAAGGCGTTCGGGCGCAAGCTCGTGAACCTGGTGTTCAACGGCGCGCCCGATTTCCGCCACCTGATCGTGCCGAAGCCCGCGACCTCGGACACGACCGCCTACGGCTACTACTACTGGAAATACCGCTCGAGCTCGCACTACATCGACGGCAACAAGCCGGACACGTGGCAGAGCCGCTACGACTCCGACTACGACCACGTGACCTCGATCGGCGGCGTGGCCGTCCCCGAGTTCGGCGTGCTGAAGCTCGCGGGGTGGCTGAAGGATCAGATCGTCGCGGGCAACGTGGCGATCGTCTCCAACGTGAAGCACTCGGAGAACCGCGATCACGCCCACTCGCTGCTGATGCTGGAGAGCGGCGATCTCACGACCAGCGCGTTCGCGACCGATCGCGACGGCTGGGGCGGCCGCCTCGCCGACGCCCTCGGCGGCAACATGTTCTCGATGACCCGGCAGCGGCTCCTGTTCGCCAATCTGCCGAAGGGCTCGAAGAGCCAGATCATCTCGGCGCGCGACACCCGCAAGTTCGGGCTCGTGAAGTCGACCGCGACCGACTGGAAGGAGGGGAGCAAGGCCGTCTCCGATCGCGCGCTCTCCTCGTACTACGCGGCCAAGCGCGACTCGATCGATCCTTCGTCGCCGCACGCGCAGTTCGTGCAGACCGAGCGGCTGCTGCGCGATTTCAGCAACGCCGTGCAGTCGCGCCTCGGCTCCAACGCGGTGCCGGCGGCGATCGCCGCGCTGTTCTCCGGCGACTCCCCCACGCTGAAGCGCAACCCGAACTTCGGCGAGGAGATGCGCAACATCTACGACTGCCTCGCCTGCGAGGACCTCAAGAGCGCGGCCGGCGCGCCCTTCGGCTTCCGCGTCGGCTCGGTCGACTACGGCGGCTGGGACAGCCACAAGAACCAGCGCGACCAGATCGAGCCGCAGTTCGCGGAGATCTTCGGCGCCGGCGGCGGGCTCGACGTGCTCCACCAGGCGGTCGCGACCGACATGCCGGGGGCGCTCTCGAAGCTCGTCTTCACGGTCGCGGGCGAATTCGGCCGCCAGCTGCACTCGAATGGCGATCGCGGCACCGACCACGGGCGCGGCAACTACGTCTTCGTGATCGGCGACGGCGTGAAGGGCGGCATCTACGGCGACATCTTCCCGATGGAAGAGATCACCACGAAGATCGACGGCCTGAACGCGTACGAGGCCTTCAACCGGGACATCACCGGCAAGACGGCCTTCGACCGTGTGTTCGGTGCGGTCGGCGACTGGGTCGGCGAGAGCGACACCATCGGCGACCTCGTCTTCCCCAACCGCGCGAGCTCGCCGCTCGAGGCGGGCGTCGCGCTCACGCGCAGCTCGCTCTTCAAGTCGCCCTGAGCCTGCTACGGCCGCGGTTTCTCCGCGCGCTCGGCGAGCGCCGCGCGGCCCTGCCCGCGCGGTGTAAGGCGGCGTAGCCTCCGGGCGTTCACCCCGCGTCCCGCTCGCCCGGAGGCCGCCATGTCGCTTCGTTATGCTCGCTTCTTCGGACTCGTCGTAGCCCTCCCGCTCGCCGCTTGCGGGGGAGGGGGCGCCTACAAGGCCGCCGCCTCCGCGCCCCCCTCGTACGGCGGAGAGGCCTCCGGCGGGAGCTTCCACGGAGGCGTGACGACCAACGGCGTGCCCGGCGCCTACGCGGCCCGCAGCGCGCCGCCGAGCGCCCCCATGCCGGCGGCCGCCTCGGACGAGCGCGTCGTCGTGAAGGCCCAGGCGTACAGCGAGGACGTCGCGGTCGCCGAGAGCACGAGCGGCGGCGACGGCGGTGGCACCGTGGCGAAGGAGCCCAGCGGTCCGCAGCCGCTTCCGCCGCCGAAGCCGAGGGACGACGTGGGAACGAGCGACGGCGACGGCGTCACCAACGTCACGACCGCCGGGACCGGCAACGCGAACGTGCAGCCGGGCACGACCCAGGCCCCCGCGCAGGCGAAGGAGATGCTCGACATCGAGGCGAACATGACGCTCGCCGTCGAGTCGGTGCGCGACGCGGCCAAGCGCGTGCGCGAGGTGTCGAAGGAGTACGGCGCCAGCGTCACGGGCGATCAGGTGCAGGACGAGGGCTCCTACCAGCGCGGCGCGTTCGAGATCCGCGTGCCGAGCGAGAAGATCGACGCGTTCCTCGAGGCGATCACCGGGCTCGGCACCGTGCGCTCGCGCGACGTGCGCGCGACCGACGTCTCCAAGCAGTACTTCGACTCGCAGATCCTCCTGCGCAACCTCGAAGTAACCATGAAGCGCTACGAGGAGATCCTCGCACAGGCGAAGAACGTGCAGGAGGTGCTCGTCGTGGAGCAGGAGCTCACGCGCCTGCGCGGCGAGATCAACCGCGTGAAGGGCGAGCTGCGCTTCATGCGCGATCGCGTGTCGCGCTCCACGCTGCACCTGCAGATCGTGCCGAAGTCCGTCGACACGAGCCCGCCGCCCGAGGTCCCCGAGGCGAAGCTCTTCCCCGGCGTGCGCGGCACGATCCTCACGGACCTGACCGGCGACGGGCACAACACGTACTACGGCCTCGGGATGTCGATCCTCTTCCTGCGCTCGTTCCAGGTCGATTTCGACGTGCTGCGCCACGGCGACTCGGTCTTCGCGTCGAACGGCAGCGAGGGGCGCGCGTTCCTGGTCACGATGGGCGGCGACATCTACTCGGACTTCTTCGGCAGCGGTCGGCGCGCGTTCCTCAACCCGTACATCGGCCTGCGCGGCGGCTACGCCCGCATCGAGGGGAAGAACAACGCGCTGGTCGCCGGCACGCTCGGCCTCGAGCTGTTCCGCTCCAAGGGCGTGCTGCTCGATCTGCAGGCGCGGCTGCACCTGTTCTTCGGCAACGGCGACGGGGCGCACGCCGGCATCCAGCCGGCGCTGGGGCTGAACGTGGCGTTCTGAGGCTCGGGCCGGCTCGGCCGCGCGCGCGTCGTCACCGGAAGCAGGCGTCGCTGCCGGTCGTCGCGCGCGTCAGCACGCAGCCGGCGTGGGTCGCAGGGTTCACGAAATAGAGGTCGAGCGGCTCGTCGCTCGGCGTCGCGCGGCGCACCGTGCAGCCCGGCGTGGTCGTGCAGGCCGGCGCGCCGGGCGTCGTCGGCTCGATCGTGAGCACCCACGTCGTTTCGCGCGTCGGGGCCTCGCTCGCCAGCAACGCGGCCTCGTCGACGAACAGCACCCCGCGCGGGTCGCGCTCGGCGAGCAGCGCCGCCGCGGTGCCCGAAGCGGGCGTGCGCGCGCCCCACGCGGCGAGCTCGCCGCCGGACTGCGTGGTCGCGTACGCTGCGCCGCCCGCGGGGCCCAGGAAATCCGAGGGGAACACGAGCCCGCGGACCCACGGGGCGCCCGCCGCGTCGACGAACGAGAGCGGCGTGCAGCGCGCGATCGCCTCCGCGCCCGCGACGACCTCCGCCGTGCAGGTGGCCTTCGCGAGGAAGATTCGCGTGGCGGGCGGGCCGCCGAGCGGGCCGACGAGGCCGCGCAGGTAGCCCCGCGTCTCGAGCGTGTATGCGCCGGGGGCGAGGCTCGTGACGACCCCGTCGACGCCGCCCCCCGCGTCGACGCCGATCGCGGCGGGGCTCTCGGGGAATTCGACGCCCACGCGCGAGGGGCCACTCGTGAGCACCGCCGTCGCGTAGGCGATCCGATTGTGGAGCAGATCGTCGAAGGTCGAGCCTGCGCCGAAGGCCGTGACGAAGGCGGGATCGCTCGTCCCGAGCAGGTCGGGCGCGCGCACGCGGAGCGCGCCGAGCGCGGACTCGGCGTCGGGCGTGCTCGCGTCGACGGACGCGTCTCGCTCCGCCGGCGGCGCGGCGTCACCGGCTGCCTCGGCGTCGTCGAGCGCGCCTCCCGCCTCGCGCGGCGTCGAGGCGATGCGGCCGCCGCAGGAGGCGAGCGCGAACGCCAGCGTGAACGGGCCACAGGCGCGGCGGAGGCGACCCACGCGCACGACGCTAGCAGGCTGCCGAGGAGCCGCCTGCGAGAACCGTGACCATCGGCAGCTCGGGCAGATCGCGCGAGGAGCCCGCCCGCCGCGTCGCGCGCCCCTCCTTCAGAACGCGGCCATCACGAAGAGCCCGAGCTCGGACTGGTTCAACTTCGCGTCGTCGGGGGTCCGGAGGTCGCCGGAGCCGATTCGCGTGAGCGTGTAGCGCAGGCCGCCGTGGATCGGCCCCGTGCCGACGCCGAGCTCGAGGCGGTGCTCGCGATCGTTGTAGCCGCCGGAGGTGGCCGGCAGGTGATGCCACGAGGCGTGCACGCCGAGATCCCCGAACCAGAGCTGCACGCGCCCCACCAGCTGCGGGTAGTAGCGGTCGCCGCCGTACCAGCGCGGGGCGAAGTCCATGCCCGCGCCCGCGCCGAACGACACGCGGCCGCGCACGGGGCCGTCCCAGTGCACGACGCCGTAGTCGAAGGCGAAGTCGCTGCGGAAGTAGAGCTTCGAGCTGCCAGGGTCGACGCCCTCGTATTTCTCGACGCCGCCCACGCCGAACTTCATCAGGAATTCGGCGCCGATCAGGGTGTCGAAGCGCGTCGCGTCCCAGTAGCCGTAGACGTCGAAGTCGAGCGTGTACTGGGTTCGCTTGTAGTCGACAGCGGTCGGCTGGTTGGTGACCGCGTCGGTGCCGAGCCCGCGGCCGCTCACCATCGTGTAGCTGCCGCCGACCCGCATCGCGGTGTCGCCGTAGCCGTTGCCGTCCGTGTGATCGAGGTTCTTGGCGCCGTCGGCGAGGGCCGCGGGGGCGAGGCAGAGCGCGCCGAGCGCGAGCCCGAGGGACGCGAGGCGCCGGCCGTGCGTGCGCCGTTCGCGGGGCGAGCGGGGCGAGCGGGGGGAGCGGGGATTGCTGCTCATGGCTAGAACCTCACCCCCAGCTCCGCGCCGTACCCGAGTCCGAAGCCGCCGAGGACGTTCACCGAGCCATTGGCCTTCACGTATGCGCGATCGGTGAGATTGACCAACAGCCCCGCGCGCAGCGGGCTCGTCAGCAGGTTGGTCGTCTCACCCTTCTTGAAGCGCGAGCCGCTCAGGTCCCAGAACGACAGGATGTTGAGGTCCCACTGCACCGTCGCCTCGATCCACTCGTTGATGGGGATCATCGCGCGCACCATCACGCCGAGGTTCCAGTACTCGTAGCTCTCGGTGTGCGCCGCGTCGGGGTTGGCCGCGGCGTTCGGCCCGGAGCCGGCCTTGAACGGCGCGTCGTGCACGCCGAGCCAGGCGAACGTCCCCGCGATCTGCAGGATGGTCGGGATGCGCCCCTGGGCGACGACCGTCTCGCCGCCGAGGTAGTACTCGAAGCCGCCCGCCTGCTTCACGCCGGGCGCGAAGCCCCAGAGCCCGCGGGTGTAGACGTTCAGCTCCATCAGGTACTCGGCGTTGACCGCGCTCGAGAGCGCCTCTTGCTGCTCCGCGCGCTCCTCCGGAGTCAGGCTCCGGTAGTAGTCGGTGCGCCACGTGTTGCCGTAGGCGTCCTTCGAGTAGCTCGAGCCGACGTAGGCGTTGTTGCGCATGCCCATCGCCATCATCGTGAACACGAGGAACTTCGAGAGGTACCCGTGGTTCTCCATCACGCGGATGCCGGTGAGCCCGATCGCGCCGTCCGCGCCGGGCGCCGCGACGGGGCCGCCCATGCCCGTGAAGACGCCGAGATCGTAGAAGCGCTCGCCGAAGCGGTTGGTGCCCGTCGACGTGAGCCAGCTCTCGTCGTCGACGACCTCCTCGTGGCGCGGTCGCTTGCGCGCCTTGCGTGCGCCGAAGGCGCCGCCGTCGTCGCGCGGGGACCATCGCTCGCCGCGCGTCGCCTCGGGGAGCACCGCGCCCTCGGCGCTCGACTCGACGTCCGCCGCCCTCGCGAGCGACTCGCTCGCACCCGGCAGCATCAGCATGCCGAGGGCCGCCAGCGCCGCCGTCGCGCCGCGCGCCGCGCGTGACCAATCCTGCCTGGAGCCCCGCGAGATCCCGAAGGGTCGTCCCGCGGCCTCGGTGGGCGCTCGTTCGTGTCGCATCTGCCTCCGACGTGGCGCGCGAGGGTCCTCGCTGCGCGCCCGTGGGCCGATGGTCGCGTGAAACGCGCGCGTTAGGAAAGGATAGAGATCGCCGCTCCCACGGCCATGGGAGCGCGCGGGCCGGGATTCGCGCCCAGGCTCAGCGCGGCACGAGATCGGCCATCGTGCGCGGGTAGATCTCGAGGTACGTCGGCGGCGTGCCGGCGTCGCTGCCGCTCGCCGGCCGGAAGACGCCGAAGACGCCGGTGAGCGTCTGCCAGTCGTAGCGCGTCGCCACCCCGTAGCCGGTGAAGGTGTCGCCGCTCAGGAAGAAGGGGCTCACGCTGATCGGCGTCGGGCCGCCGGCGTCGAACATCGCGGGGTAGTAGAGCCCGCCGGTGGTCTTCGAGATCGAGGTCGCGTCGGTGCTGGCCGTCACGCCGGCGAGCTGCACGAGCACCGGGCCGTACGTGTCCTGGTACGCCGCGACCGTGCCGAGCTGGCCGAGCGTCGCCGCCAGCGGCGCGACGGTGCCCGTGCCGACCTTGAAGATGCACCCGCGCCGCGTCTCGCTGACGTCGAGCAGCAGCTCGTTCTGGCCGCCGGAGGTCACGCGGTAGCCCCAGGCCGCCACGTTCACCTGGTCGCCGACCTGCGGCCCGACGAAGTGCGGCGAGGCGGGCGGGTACACCAGCAGGCGGATGGCGTGCTTCGCCGCGCCGGCGAGGTCCGCGTAGCTGGTCGCGTCGGCGAGGAAGATCTGACAGCTCGCGGTGGTGCTCGTGGTGCAGCCGGCGCCGGAGATCGCCGTCACGTAGAGCC
This sequence comes from uncultured delta proteobacterium, assembly GCA_903923175.1. Classification (GTDB taxonomy): domain Bacteria; phylum Myxococcota_A; class Polyangia; order Polyangiales; family JADJMO01; genus CAIXWQ01. The sequence continues at coordinate 31,033 of CAIXWQ010000615.1, forward strand.
CCTCGAGCCACGAGTAGGTCGGCGTGGTCGGCGGCGTCGCCCACAGCGCGGAGACCGTCGTCGCCGTCGTCGAGGCGGGGCGCGCGTCGCACGTCGGCCAGTCGTTGGCGGCGTCGCGCGTGTCGGTGGCGTCGAAGGTGTCGGCGGTGTCGAGGGTGTCGGCCGCGTCGAAGGTGTCGGGGAGCGCGGTGTCGATCCCCTCGTCGGGGAGCGTCGTGTCGGGCGCGCCCGTGTCCTCCGGCGTCGTCGCGCCCGTCGCGTCCGAGCCGCTGCAGCCGGTGGCGAGCGCGGCGCCCGCGACCCACGCCGAAATTACCCAGAACCGCGCGCGAAGCTCCGTCAAGGCATCCTCAGCGCGGCCCGGGAAATAGCCGGCGAGGCTACGCGAGCGGCGCGCCCTCGAACGTAGCGCGCCGCGGCCGAAACTCGAACCTGGCGGCGTGACTTTCGCTCCGTCCGCGGTATGCATACGGGACCGCCATGCTCCGACGTCCCACCTGGCTCTCGTCTGGCGCGCCCGCCGCCGCTCTCGCTGTCGGCGTCGCCGCGCTCGTCGTCCTCCCTGCGTTCGCCGAGGCGAAGGGGAAGAAGGCGCCCGTGGTCGCCGTGGTGTCCGAGGGGATCGCCGAGAAGCTCCACGGGGCGCCGAAGGCGAAGAAGGGGAAGAAGCCGGCGTTCGTCGGCCGCACGTTCCCCGCCGTGTGCGACGGCGCGGTCACGAGCTGGAAGCTCAGCGACACGGCCGACGACGGCGCGTGGGTCGGCAGCTTCGTCGGCGGCGCCAAGCCGCACCGCTGCCTGCTCGTCGACGGCGCCCCCGAGTCGGTCGCCGCCGCCAAGGGGCGCCCGAACGTCGACGCGAAGCAGCTCGCCGCGGCCAAGCTCGCGGCCACCGTCGCGCTCACGCCGAAGAAGGGCTCGGCGGCCGACGTCGGCAAGCTCGACGTGCAGGTGTTCCACGACGGCGTCGACTTCGTCGCGGTCGCGCAGGCCACCAAGGCGGCGGGCGGCAAGAGCAGCTGCATCGACAAGTCGACGATCGTCGTGATGGTCGAGGACGCCGGCGCTTGGAAGACGATCTTCCGCCCCAACGCCAAGGGGAAGGACATCTGCGGCTACTCGTTCTTCTCGCGCGGCGACGTCGACGCCGACGGCCGCGACGAGATCGCCCTGCGCATCGACAAGACCGAGGGGTACGGCTACCGCGTGCTCAAGCGCGTGAAGGGGAGCTACTCGGTCGTCGCGAAGTAGCGAGTAGCGTTCACTTCTTCGCCACGTCCAGCTCCCACTTCGCGAACGCGGGGTCGAACCAGCTCGGCAGCTCGAGCCCGAACGCCCCTTCGCGCACGCACGTCTTGAACGTGTCGTTCGCGACCTTCGGCACCACGTCGACGGCGACGATCTCCGACCAGGTCGTCTCGATCCGGACGTGCGCTTCGCCGCCGCCGCACGTCGCGACGACCTCGGCGAGCTTGCCGCGCAGGTGACCGAGGTAGTCGGGCGGGCTCCTGCCGTGGCCGAAGCCGCCGACGGTGCCGAGCCCGATGCCGTCGCCCCAGCCGCCGCCGCCGGAGCCCAGGCGCGCCCAGTCGAGCCCTTCGGTCGACGGGCGCACCCCCGGCTCGATCGCGAGGTAGCTCGTCATCGGCGACACCGCGCCGCCTTTGAACGCGAGCGTGGTGATCTCCGCCTCCTCGAGCCGCGTGAGCAGCGGGCTGCCGATCGCGAGCGCGGCCCAGCGCTTCTCGCCCTCGGTCGTCGACGAGAGCAGCGTCGCGACCGGCGTCGACCACATCTCGCCTTTGACTTCGATCGCGGGGGTGCCGAACCCGCCGATACGCAGCTCCTCGAACCCTGCGCCCTCGGCGAGCGACGCGGGCAGCTCGGTCGACGGGTCGAGCGCGATGCCCGAGATCGAGAGCCGGTCGATCCGCAGCGGGCGCACCCACTCCTCGAACACCGGATCGGCAGCGCCGGTGTCGATCGCGCGCGCGTGCGCCCGCCAGAGCAGACCGCCGGTCGTGCGCGGAACGACCGACCACGGGTTCCCATCCACGCGCGCGAGCGCCGCGGCGCCGTCGTCGACCGTCGCGAGGTGCACGATCGCCTGCGTCGCGGCGAGGCCGGTGATGCGCTCGGGGAGGAGCGTGGAGCGCGTCGCGAGATCGGTGAGCACGAGGATGCGCCGCGGCGCGCCGGCCGGGGCGTCGCCGATGCGCTTGGCCGCCTCCGCGAGCGCGACGTCGAGATCGCTGCCGTTCTTCGGCGTCCATTTCGGCGCCTTCAGATCCGCGATCGCCGTCGCCGCGGGGACGAAGCCGGTCTCCAGCGCGTGCGTGGCGCGATCGAAGACGAGCACCTGCGCCTTCGCGTCGGGGAGGTGACCGAGGTACGCGCGCGCGGCCGCCAGCTGCGCGTCGTGCTGGTCGTCGTCGATCGAGCGTGACCCGTCGAGCACGACGATCACGTACGCCCCCTTGGGACGCTCCGAGAGCGGCTTCTTCACCTCGATCGACTCGTGCAGCAGCGCGCGCCCCTTCGCGAAGGTGACCGACGCGAAGCTCCCACCGAGCTTCGGCGCGTCGGGCTGCGCGAGCGAGATCGAAAGCTCGGTGAGGAGCTTGCGCGCGTCGCCGACGGCGATGGGGACGCCGTCGACGAAGAGCGCGTCGCCGTCGTGCGCCGGGCGGAGCGCCAGTGAAGGAGGCTGCCCCGCGGTGCCCATCGTCGGCAGCTCGAGGACGTGCCGCCCGTCGACCCACTTGGTCGGCACCGTGAGCGTGAATTCGACCGTCTTCTCCGAGCGTGGCGCGACCGGGAAGACCTGGAGCAACAGGTGCCCCTGCTCGCGCCACGAGAGGAGCGCCGGATCCTTGGGGTACCAGCCGCCCATGCCGGTGAGCTCGCGATAGCGCTTGGCCGCGAGCTCCGCGTCGAGCAGCTCGGCGCCGTACCAGATCGGCTCCTTCGCCGTCCCGCCGAGCGTGCGCAGGCCGGTCGCGACCGCGCCTGCGGGGAGCTCGGTGACGTGCAGGAACGCCTGATCGAATTGCGTGCTGCGGTTCTCGAAGGTCCGGCGCACGACGAGCGTGGCGTGCCCGCGGTCGACGCGCAGCTCGATCGAGTGCGCGTGATCGAACATGAGCGCGGCCTTCGTCCCCGAGAGCGTGTCGGCGCGGGCCGCGCGCGTCGACGTGAGGGAGGCGATCGACCCGAGGAGCGCGATGAGGGTGAGGAGCGTGAGGAGCGTGGGGGGCGCGACCGCGGCGAGCAGCAGGGTTCGGAGGCGCATGACGCGAGCGACCGCGCCGGGCCGCGAGGGTTCCTGCGCGAGGACGGCGGCCGTCGTCGTTGGAGGATTCCACCCTGCTTCCGCCGGCGTCCGCGGGCTCGGCGCGTCCGGACGAGAGGCTCGCCGCGCGCGCCGCAGCCCGCCCGGACGGACCGCCGTTTGCGGAAACAGTGAACACCATTTACTATCTGTGGGTGACTCACGCTTCTCCCGACCCCTCGCCGCGCGAGCGCCGCCACGGCGAGAACCTCCGTCGGATCACCGACGAGGCGATGCGCATCGTCGAGCGCGGCGGCCTCGAGGCGCTCTCGATCAACAAGCTGGCCGCGATCGTCGACTACACGCCGGGCGCGCTCTACCGCTACTTCCCCTCGAAGGACGCGCTGCTCGCGGCGCTGGTGCTCCGCGTGCTCGACGACGTGCGCGCGCACGCCGACGGCGCCGTCGCGCGCCTCGGCCCGCGGGCGACGCCGTTCGCGCGCGTGTTCGCCATCGTCCACGGCTATCGCGGCTTCGCGCGGGCCGAGCCGCACCGCTTCGGCCTGCTCGCGATGACGATGGCCGAGCCGCGCGTGCTCCTGCGCGAGCCCGCGGCCGCCGCGCCGGTGGCGGTCGCCGCGATCGGCGCCATGCGCACGCTCGCCGACGCGCTGAGCGACGCGCAGGGCGCGGGGTTGTTGTCACCGGGAGAGCCCGCCGAGCGCACGCTCTGCCTGTTCTCGTTGGTGCACGGGGTGCTGCAGCTGCACAAACAGGCGCGCTTCGCGCCGGAGGTGCACGACGTCGAGCGGCTCGCGCTGCGCGGGGCGCGCACGCTGCTGGTCGGCTGGGGCGCGAAGCCGAAGACCGTCGACGCGGCGCTGGAGCGCGCCGCCGCGCTGGGAGGATCGTGAGCATGCACGCCGTCACCGCCGCCGCCGCCGTCGCCGCCGTCCTCGCCGCCGGGCTCGCGGGCGCGCTCAGCTGGACGTTCCTCGAGTACGTCATCCACCGCTGGCTCGGCCACGATCGGCGCTATCGGCGCACCCCGTTCGGCGTCGAGCACGTGCGCCACCACGCCGAGGGGAACTACTTCGCCCCGAGCCACAAGAAGCTCCTCGCCGCGGCGGTCGCGGCCGCCGTGCTGATCCCGCCCGCGGCGCTGGCGCTGGGCGCGACGCTCGGCGCCGCCTACGTCGGCGGACTCCTCGGCTTCTACGGCGTGTACGAGGTGCTGCACCGCCTCGAGCACGTGCACCCGGGCCTCGGCGCGTACGGGCGGTGGGCGCGGCGCCATCACTTCACGCACCACTTCGTGGACGCGCGCTGCAACCACGGCGTCACGACGCCGCTGTGGGATCTCGTGTTCGGCACCTACCGGCGCCCGACGCGCATGACCGTCCCGCGCAAGCTCGCCATGCCGTGGCTCACCGATCCGGTGACCGGCACGGTGCGCGCGGACTGGTCGGACACGTTCGTGATCGGCTCGAAGTGAAGCGCGGATCAGGCCGATCGCGCCGCGCGGCTAGCCGCGTCGGATGGTGACCTTGAGGATCTTCGGCTTGTTCAGCGGCCGATCGCCGGTGACGGGCGTGACCGCGAGCTTGTGCACCACGTCGACGGGGCTGCAGTCGCCGAAGATCGTGTAGCTCTTGTCGAGCCACGAGGCGGCCGCGTCGGTGATGAAGAACTGCATCCCGTTGGTGTTCGGCCCCTTGTTCGCCATGCAGAGGTAGCCGGCGCGATCGTGCGGCTGGCCCCACATCTCGTCGGGGAAGACGTAGCCGGGATCGCCGGTGCCGGCGCCGGCCGGGTCGCCGCCCTGGATCATGAACCCCTTGATGATCCGGTGGAACGAGGTGCCGTCGTAGGCCTTGCGCTTGACCCACTGGCCGTTGACCGGGTCCTTGAACGACTGCAGCCCGCGCGCGAGGCCGACGAAGTTCGCGACCGCGATGGGGGCTTTGTCCTCGAAGAGCTTGCAGGTGAGGGTGCCGCCGTCGGTCTCGAGGTCGGCCATGAGCTGGCCGCTGCCGAGGCACTGCGTGGCGGCCGCGAGCTCGATCGGCTTGTCGACCTTGCCGCTCGGCGTCTCGACGGCGCAGTTCGCGCCTCCGGAGCCGCCGCCGCCGGGCTTCGCCTGGGGATCCTTGCCGACGATCTCGTCGGGCTTGCTGCAGGCGTTCGCGGCGGCGCCGAGGCAGAGCACGGCGAGGGAGGCGAGCGCGGCGCGGGCAGGGCGCAGGAGCATGGCGCGCTTCCTAGCACGACCGGCGCCCGTGCGCGCACGGCGTCGCGCGAGACCGCCGCGACCTGCGTGACCTGCGTGACCTGCGTGACCTGCGACGCGTCACTTCTTCGGCTTCGGCTTCGGCTTCGGCTTCGGCGGTGGCGCCGCCGGCGCGCAGGCTCCGGGCTCGCCGAGCTCGCATGCGAGCGGGAGGAGCTCGGTCCGTTTGGGGTCCAGCTTCGCCAGGCGCAGGCACGCGGCGGAGACGCCGTCGCTGCAGGCGCGCGTGTACAGGACGGCGGCGGTCGCCGGATCGGCCGGCACCTCGGGGTTGCCGAGCTCGGCGGCGACCCCTTGCGCGTAGCAGGCCTCGGCGACCTCGACCTCGCAGTCGTCGGCCGTGCGCGCGAACGCGGCGGCCCACTCGTCGCCGTAGCCGCTGCGCCCCTGGAACACGCCGGCGGCGTGGGCGGCGCATGCCCGCGCGTCGTCGCGGCGGCAGGCGTCGTCGAGGAGCGCCGCCGAGAGCGGCTCGTCGGGCTCGAGGCCCCGCGCGACCAGCAGCGAGAGCTCGAAGCAGGCCTCGTCGTCGTGCGCGACGCAGGCGGTCTCGAGCAGCTTGGTGCCCTTGGCGAGGTCGCGCTTGGTGCCGTCGCCGTCGGCGTGGGCGCGCGCGACGCGCACGCAGGCGGCCGCGACGTGGCCGACGTCGCAGCCGCGCTGGAATGCGGCGAACGCGCGCGCTTCACGCCCCGCGAGCGCGTCGCCCGCGAGCCCGTGCGCGACGCGCATGCCGAACGAGAGGCAGCTCGCGTCGCCGCGCGCGTCGCACCCTTTGCGCAGCGCCTCCACCTCGGCGTCGCGCGCCCTGCGGGCCTCGCGGTCTTCGCTGCTCCGGAGCTGGATCAGGAGCGCCGAGGCGTGCCGCAGATCGCGCGGCACGCCGGCGCCGCGCTCGTACGCCGTCGCGAGGGAGTGGCAGGCGCGCGCGTCCTCGGCGCGGCACGCCTCGGCCCAGAAGCTCGCCGCGCGGGCGTCGTCGGTTCCTGCCCAGGCGTCGCCGAGCGAGCGACAGGCGTCGTGCAGTCCAGACGCGCACGCCTTGGCGAGGCGACCGCGCGCCGCCCGGACGTCGACCGCGGTGCCGAGGCCGACGAGCAGCAGCTCGCCCGCGAGCCCGCAAGCGCGTGGATCACGGGTGGCGTCGCACGAGGCGTCGAGGACGTCGAACGCGAGCGGCGCGAGGCGCGCCCTTTCGGGCTCGGCGGCCAGCACCCAGCGGTTCGCGCGGTCGAAGCAGAGCGCGGCGGCGGGGGTGCAGATGGCCTCGAGCAGGGCGCGCCCACGCTCGCGGTCCTGCGCGACCCCGTCGCCGAGGTCGAGCCGCGCGCCCACGTCGACGCACGCGCCGTCGAGGCCGTCCTCGCACGCGGCGTCGAACATCGCGAAGGCGCGCGCGCGGTCGGGCGCCACGCCGAAGAGCCCCTCGTCGAGGATCGCGGCGGCGCGGGCGCAGCCGTCCCAGGCGCCGAGCTCGCAGGCGCGCGCGTGGCGCGAGAGCACGCGCGCGCCGTCGCGCTGG
>CAIXWQ010000616.1 GCA_903923175.1 uncultured delta proteobacterium
CAGCGCGAGCAGCGGCAGCCCGACCAGGCCCACGATCAGCGAGCGCGCGAGGAGCCCGAGCTGCGCGAGGCGCTCGGGGCGGTGCGCGCCGAGCGTGAGCGTCGCGGTGCCGTAGTCCGAGCGCAGCACGTGGCGCACGAGGCCGTGGAGATCGGCGGTGTCGCCCCAGAGCACGTGGCCGTCGGGCACGCGCGCGGCCCACACGACGTACGCGTAGGGCGAGAGCCCGAGGGCGAGCGCGAGGAGCCCGGCGCCCACGGCGAGCGGCGCGCGCCCCGACTCGCGCGCGCCGCGCACCGCGCCCCAGAGCCCGATCGGCGCGAGCAGCACGATCGAGGCGTGGTTGGCGAGCCCGAGCCCGGCCAGCGCGCCGAGCGCGATGACCCGCGAGAGCCCGCGCCAGCGCTCCTGCGCGGCGGCGAGGACGATGGCGGCGGCGAGGAGCGCATCGAGCGCGAAGACCTCCGCGTGCGTGCTCGCGATCCACGCGTGCGCGGAGAACGCGTGCGCGGCGACCACCACCGCGGAGGCGGCGCGCGACGCGCCGAACGCGCGGCAGGCGGCGAAGAGCACGAGCGTCGTCGCTGCGCCGAGCAGCGCGGTGGCGAGCGCGGCGCCGTGCGCGGGCGAGGCCGCCGGGAGCCAGCGGAACGCGCCCAGGAAGAGCACGTAGAGCGGGTAGCCGGTCGGGTGCGCGACCCCGCCGCGGGCATAGAGCGTGGCGAACTCGCCGTTGTCTCCGCCGAGGACGTGGCGCGCGGCGGTGAGCGCGTACGCGAGCGCCGCGACGGCCGCGACCGCGCCGGCGAGCCAGCGGGGCGCGCGATCGCGCCGCGCCTCGGCCTCGGCGGGAGCCGCGGCGTCGCTGGATTCGCGGAGATCATCGGTGGGAGCGGGCGGCGGCGCGGGCAATCGGCGGTCATCTTACAAGGCGAGCGCACGCGGCGGTCGGGCCGCGGTCCGGGCGCGCGGCGGCGGGCCTCGGCGGTCAGCGGCGGGCGTCGACGCGCATCCGCGAGGCCGAAAGGCGCTAGCATTCGTCCTTCGCGCCGCGACAGCACGAGCGAGCGAGGGAGGGGCACGATGCAGCCGAGCGAACGCCGTCAGGACGACCAGGGCGCCGAGCGCGCCGAGCGCGCCGAGTCGAGCAAGCGCGCCAGCGCCTCGGAGACGGGCGCGTCACGCGTCGACGCACGCGCCGACGTGCGCGTCGACGTTCCGAAGACCGTGCGCGCGCTGCGAGCGGCGTTCGACGAGGGGCGCACGCGCCCGTACGAGTGGCGTGCGCGCCAGCTCGACGGCGTCATCGCGCTGCTGCAAGAGCGCGAGGCCGAGATCCTCGACGCCCTCTACGCCGACGTCGGCAAGCCGAGCCTGGAGGCGTACGCGGCCGAGGTCGCCTACACGCTCGGCGAGGCGAAGCTCGCGCGCGCCAAGCTGAAGGGCTGGATGAAGCCCGAGTCGGTGTCGACCTCGCTCCTCGCGCAGCCCGGCAAGAGCAAGATCGTGCGCGAGCCGCTCGGCGTCGTGCTGATCATCGGGCCGTGGAACTACCCGTTCCAGCTCGTGATGGCGCCGCTGCTCGGCGCGATCGCGGCCGGCAACGCGGTCGTGGTGAAGCCCTCGGAGGTCGCGCCGCGCACCTCCGCGCTGATCGCCAAGCGCTTGCCCGAGTACGTCGACGGCGACGCGGTGCGCGTGATCGAGGGGGGCGTGCCGGAGACGACGGCGCTGCTCGCCGAGCGCTTCGATCACATCTTCTACACGGGCAACGGCGCGGTCGGCCGCATCGTGATGACCGCCGCCGCCAAGCACCTCACGCCGGTCACGCTGGAGCTCGGCGGCAAGTCGCCGTGCATCGTCGATCGCGACGTCTCGCTCGAGGTCGCCGCGCGCCGGATCGTGTGGGGGAAGTTCTACAACGCCGGGCAGACCTGCGTCGCGCCCGACTACGTCCTCGCGCACACCGAGATCCACGACCGGCTGCTCGACGCGCTCGCCCGCACCATCCGCGAGTTCTACGGCGACGATCCGCAGCGCAGCCCGGACTACGGCCGCATCGTGAACGCGCGTCACCACCAGCGCCTGATGCGCCTGGTCGGCAGCGGCGAGGTCGTGCTCGGCGGCGAGGCCGACGAGGTCGACCGCTACCTCGCGCCGACGGTGCTCCGCGACGTCTCGCCCGACTCGCCGATCATGGCCGACGAGATCTTCGGGCCCATCCTGCCGGTGCTGAAGGTGCCGAGCGTCGACGCCGCCATCTCGTTCGTGAACGAGCGCCCGAAGCCGCTCGCGCTCTACGTCTTCTCGAACGACGCGCGCTCGCAGGAGGCGGTCATCGACCGCACCAGCTCGGGCGGGGCGACCATCAACCACTGCTGGATGCACCTCGCCGTGCACGCGCTGCCGTTCGGCGGGGTGGGCGAGAGCGGCATGGGCGCGTACCACGGCCGGCACTCGTTCGAGACCTTCTCGCACCGCAAGGCGGTGCTGCAGAAGCCGACGGCGATCGATCCGCCGCTCCTGTACCCGCCGTACGACGCGACCAAGAAGAAGTGGCTGCGCCGGCTGCTGTAGCGCTGGAAGCCGCCGCGCGGACCGACGAGACTGCACCATCGTGACGCCCTCGCCCCAGGTCGGAGCCGAAGCCGGAGACGGAGACGCCGGAGCAGACGCAGCCCCGGCCGCGGCGGCTGCCGAGGGGCCCGGGCCCTGGGCCACCGCCGACGAGCTCGCCCAGCGCCACGCCGTGTCGCGACGCACGGTCTTCCGCTGGCTCTCGGCCGGCCAGGTCGTCTCGCGCGAGGAGGCAGGGATCACGCAATACCGCGTGGTCGGCGCGCGCGCGCCCACCCACGGGCCCGCCAACCCGCCGCCGAGATCGCCGCGCGGCGGGCTCGCGAGCGCAGCCTCGGAGCGGCTCGACGGCGGCGAGGGGGCGCGGGCCTCCGCGCCGGAGCGGCTGGAGGAGGTCGTCGAAGACCTCGCCCAGCGGCTCGGCCGCGTGGAGGCGCAGCTCGACGAAGAGGCCACGGCGCACGAGGCCGACGTGCGCGGCTCGGCGCGCGAGCTCGAGCAGGCGCGCCTGCTCACCGAGCTCGCCCAGCGCCACGCCGAGCGGTCCCGGGCCGATCTCGACGAGGTGAAGGCGCGGCTGGCCGACGCGCTCCGCGCGCTCGACGTCGAGCGCGAGCGCGCCTACCGGCTGGCGCTGGTCGCGACCTTGCCGTTCTGGCAGTTCGCCGCGCGGCGCGAGATGCTCGCCGAGATCGCGGCGATGAAGGCGCTGCCGGCCCCCGAGGCGCACGAGCCCCGCGCGTTCGAGGCGATCTCGGCGAGCGAGGCGCTCGAGCGGAGGCGCGGGCGATGAGCCCGCAGCCCGAGCGCGAGCGCGCGGATCGAGCTGATCGCGCGCTGCTGGGCGTAATCCTCGCGCGCTGGGGCGTGCGCGTCGACGACGCGCGGGTCGAGCCGATCTCGATCGGGCTCATCAACCGCACCCTCCGGGTCGACGACGCGACGGGCACGCGCATCGTCCAGCGGCTGCACCCGATCTTCGCCGCCGAGGTGAACCTCGACATCGAGGCGATCACCGCGCACCTCGCCGCGCGCGGGGTCACCACGCCGCGCCTGCTGCGCACGCTCGACGGCGCGCCGTTCGTCCGCGACGCGGCGGGGGCGACCTGGCGCGCGCTCAGCTTCGTCGCCGGCGAGACGCTGCCGCGCGTCGACGAGCCCTGGATCGCTTCGGCGGCGGGGCGCGCGGTGGGCGCACTGCACCGGGCGCTCGCGGATCTCGAGCACGGGTTCCACTTCACGCGCCCCGGCGCGCACGACACGCCGGCG
>CAIXWQ010000617.1 GCA_903923175.1 uncultured delta proteobacterium
ACTTCAGGTTGCGGCCCGCGTGCTTGCTCCCTCCGTAGAGGCTCTCGACGCCCCGCTCGACCGCCGGCCTCTCGACCGAACAGTTGGGGCCTGCTACCCGGCGCTTCGGCGCTTACCGGGACGGGACTCGCACCCGTTGGAGTCGCGCAGCGTGAAGACGTCCCCGAACCCGCCGAGGCGGGAGCGCGGGCGTCTTCGTCACGGCGCACCATGCAGTGAAGCTAGCTCTGCCTGACGCGCGCGGCGCCGAGCCGCCGGTAGCCCTCGAATCCAGGGAGAATCCGGCCCGTGCGCGCGCACGGCCGAGCCTGCTTCGGCGAGCGGCGGCGCGATCGCCGTGTCCTCCGGCTGCGATCCGTCATCCAAGTTGCCAGCGAGGTGGCCTAACTCGATCCCTTGCGGTAGGGTACGGTCGTTCGTCGAGGAGGCGCGAAGAACATGATCAGTTTGACGGCGAAGGCTTCGGAGAAGGTCAAGGAAATCGCGAGCTCCGAGGGGCTCGAGGGCCAGGGGCTGCGGCTGCGCGTCGTCGGCGGCGGCTGCTCGGGCTTCTCGTACGACCTGTACTTCGAGGACACGCCCACCGACATGGACGAGACCTTCGAGTGCGAGGGGATCAAGCTCTACTGCGATCCGCTGAGCGCCCAGTACCTCGAGGGGACCGAGGTCGACTACGTCGAGGGGCTCCACGGCTCGGGGTTCAAGTTCAACAACCCGAACGTGAAGGGGACCTGCGGCTGCGGCAGCAGCTTCAGCGCCTGAGCGCTCCGCCCACCTGCGCGTGACGAGCGAGACGTCGGGCCCCGAGCGGGTCTGGCGTCTTCGTGCTTTCAGGGGCTTCGCTCACGGCTCGCGCGACGTCAGCTCGACGACGATCGGCTTGCTCAGGTCGGCCACGCGCCTTCGCTTCGCGGGCCTGCACGTGATCGTCCCCGGGCTCCAGCCGGTGGTCACGAACGGCGCGTAGGTCTGCTGCGTGCAAACGCAGACCGCACTCGACGCGAGCTCCGTGGTCCCGGGCTTCAAGGTCCCCCGGTAGAGCGGCTCGTTGGCGCTCGAGTCGCACGGGATGGTGACGCCGACCGCGACGCGCACGCCGACCGGCTCGCTCCCGACGAGCACCAGGCGCACCGGCGCGGCCTCGTCGGCCGAGACGTCGGCGGCGGGCGCGATCGTCAGGATCGTCACCGCGATGGCGAGCGCGCGCATGTCGACCCCCGGGCGCGAAAGGGCGCCCCCCGCAACCGTGGAAGGCGCGTCGGCATTCCCCGCCGGGTCGCTTCTCGCCGCGCCGCCCGGGGTGCACCATCGACGACGTGAGAGAGCGTCGGACTGCGCTCGCGATCCGCGCCTCGCGGGTCGGGCTGGGGCTCGCGCTCGCGCTCACGACCGGCAGCGGCCTCGGCGGCGGCGGCGACGTCGCGGCCGCGACGCTGGGCTCGCTCCATCCCCTCGCCTTCATGCGCCCGCGCCCCGCGGCGCCGGGCACGATCGAAGGTCGCTGGGTCGCGAGCGGCGACGCCGGCACCTGGGACGTCACCATCGCCGCGGCGGGCGGGGCGTTCACCTACGACGCGACCGCGCGCGTACGCGACGCGGCCGACGCGGCCGACGCGGCCCGCGCGCGTCGCGAGCGCGGCCTCGCGATGATCCGCGGCGGGCAGCTCTTCGTCGCCTTTCCGCCGAGCTGGGGCGGGATCACGGTGTACCGCGTCGCCGCCGACGGCAGCGCGCGGGGCGAGTGGGCCGAGCAGCACCGCGCGCCGGAGGACGCATCGCAGCTCCTCCTCGGCGAGGTCGAGCTCGACGCGCCGCGGGTCGGCACGGGCGACCCGAGCGGCGCGCTCCTCGGCGAGCACGCGTGGCGCTCGCGCGCGGGCGGCCAGGTCGGCCCGCTCGTGGGCGCGCGCTCGGCGCTCGTGGTGAACCGCGCGGACGCCGCGCTGCATTTCCGGTGGGCGCCGAGCATGGAGGGGGTCGGACTCCAGCGCGGCGATTGCGTCGCCGCGGTCTGGGGTACGTCCCAGCGACGCATGGGGCTCGCCGCCTACGACCTCGAGGCGCGCGAGATCCGCGGCGTGCGCGTGACGCTCGGTGAGCCCGGGGTGCTGCGCAGCCTCCTCGCACGCGCGCCGTGAGCGCGGCCAGGGCCGAGCGACGCGCTCGTCGCGCGGTGCGGCGCTACGGCGAGGCGAGGTTCAGGCAACGCAGGGTCA
>CAIXWQ010000618.1 GCA_903923175.1 uncultured delta proteobacterium
AAGATCAGCCGCATCTACGCTCAGACGAGACATCGTCTGCGCTGAAACGAGCGCGACGTTCTTCCGAGATCGTAGTCACCCCCGAATCGCACGGCCGATCGCCGCAGCGCGGGCGAGTTACACGACAAATCTGACAGACTCTCCCGATTTCGTCCCGCCCCATTCCGTCCCGAGGTCGTCCCGAGTCGTCCCGACCTCGTCCTGCCGCTCGTCCCGCGTTTTCCGGCCCGATCTCGTCCCGTCCCCCCACCCTAAGGGGGGACGGACGCGAGCGCGGGACGGCTCGGCGACGCTCACGTCGCGCCTCGCAGGCGGTAGACGGGGCGCGTGTCGGTGCCGAGGCGCGCGACCTCGCCGGCCTCGACGAGATCCTCGAGCGCCTCGCGGATCGCCACCGCGCGGCCGCGGACGTCGGTCTCGATGCGGCTGCGCGCGCATCCCGGGTTCGCGCGCACGCAGCTCAGGATGTCGTCGCGCAGCTGGTCGTACTTGCTCAGCGGCCTCGGCTCGGAGGCCTGCGTCGCCACGCGCCAGCGCACGCCCGCGCCCGGCTCCTCGATCATCGCGACGGTGAACGGATCGGCCTCGCGGCCGTTGCGCGCCTTGGTCTGCGTGATCTCGACGGGATCGCGCGGCGACGGTCGCTGCAGCGAGAGCACCCAGTCGACGGCGCCGAAGATCGACGACGAGCCGCGCACGCGCTCGCGCGGATCGACGTCGCCGTCCTTGCCGCGCTTCTTCTCGTGCGCGACCACGGCGATCGCGCACTGGGTCGCATGCACGACCTCGGCGAGACGGCCGAGGCCGTCGGCCATCGCGGCGGTGTTCTCGTCCACGCCGACCGAGAACGCCGCGAGCGTGTCGAGCACGAGCAGGCCGCGCTGCGCCGCGAGCTCCGACAGGCGGCGGACGAAGTCGGGATCGAAGATCGTTCCTTGCGGGAAGCTGCAGAGATCGAGGCTCGGATCAGGGATGATCCCTCGGCCGGCCCGCAGCGCGTGGAGGCGCCGCTTGCACTCGTACGGGCCAGCCTCGCGCTCGAGGATGGTGACGGCGCGATGCACCGTGCGGAACGGCGGGTGGGCGAGCCACTCGGTGCCGGACGCGATCGCGAGCGCAAGGTCGAAGGCGATCCAGGACTTGAGCGACGACGAGTAGCCGGAGATGAGGCCGAGCGACGCGCTCGGGATGACGCCGGCGACGTCGTACGTGGGAGGGACGAGCGGCGCCCACAGATCCTCGGCGGGGCCGATGAGCGAGAACGGCGGGGGCTTCGGCGGGTCGCGGCCGTCGTGCTCGGCGTCGGCGTAGAGGCGCGTGCGATCGCAGCACGACGGGCATGCCTGCCCCGGCGCGGTCAGGAAGCCGCACGCCTCGCAGGGGAGCCGCCCCTCGTGGCGGGCGAGGGCGACGTCGTACGGCGTCGTCACGGCGCGCCCCGCGTGAAGGGGCCCCACGTGCCGGCGAGATCGGCCGCGCGCGCGAGGATGCGGGGGAAGTCGTGCTGCACCGAGAGTCGATCGACGACCGCGATCAGGCCGAGCACGTCGCCGGTCCAGCCGCAGCCGTGGCAGCGGATGGCGAGGGTGCCGTCGCGACCGACGCGCACCGAGCACGAAGGGGTGCGGTCGTCGTGATCGGGGGCGGGGCAGCGGATCATCAGGCCGTCACCGGACTGGCGCCGCGCGCCTTGGCCGAGGCCCAGGGCGGTGACGACGCGGCCGGGATCGGCGAGGCGACGGCGCAGATCGCGTGCGTCGATGCGATGGCTCGACCGATGTGGGCGGCCGCTTCGCTGGGACGCTCGCTCGCGGGCGAGCAGCTCGCGTCGCGCGTCGTAGGCCATGTCGTAGGCGAGCAGCGCGCCGACGGCGATCGTGTACGCCGCGCGGGGCGTCGGGGCGTCGCCGACGCGCGTCCAGCGAGGGGAGCGCGCCGCGGAGAGCGCGACAGGCTGCCCTGTGCTCGAAGGGATGGTGCGCGCGGGGTGCTCGAATTCGCGGTCGAAGATCTCGACTGCGAAGCGGCGGCCGGTACGCAGCAGCCGCACGTCGCGGAGGTGATCGTGGCGAAGCTCGTCGGCGCCGAGCGCGTACCACTCGTCGAGCTCACGCGCGCTCATCGGTCGCCTCGCGCGGCGCGCTCGAAGCGGGCGCGGATGTCGGGATCGATCGCGGCGAGCGCGGGATCCTCGGGGGCGTCGCCGCGAGCAGGGGCATCCTGCGCGTCACGGCCGGCGCGCTGACGGGCGCGGTAGGCGTCTAGGGTCGCGAGGTCGACGGTCCAGAACTTCCCGACCTTCTCGAAGACGACGCCGTCGCGCTCGAGGGTCGGCAGCTGGCGGGGCGTCAGGCCGACCTCGGCGAGGCGAGCGAAGCGGGGGCGCGAGAGGGCGGCGAGCTCCTCGCGGAGGACGTCGCGGACGAGGGAACGAAGGGCGGCGTGCAGCGGATCGACCGCGCCGATCGGCGCGCGGTCGGGTCGAAGGTGGGCCATCGGGGGCACCTCGACGAGGCCAGCTCGTCAGCGGCGGACGCGTCGGAGCGCGCGCGGGGTCGGGTGGTGATCGGCGGGCACGCTCAGGCGCGGTCGAGGAACGCGGTGGCCTCACGCAACGCGCGGGCGATGCGGGCGGCAGTGGCAGGCTTGATCGGGAGGCCGCGCTCCCAGCGCAGCACCGTGGGTTCGGTGAGGGCGCCGAAGGCGATCACGAGCTTGCGCAAGGTCGGGTCGAGACGGCGGGGCGGGATGGAGAGAGGCGCGGTGTCGGGGGGCGTCATGCGGCGGGTATCGCCGGAGGCGTCGCGTGAGCAGTCGCGCGTGGGCAATCGGCGACGAGCTGTCGGCGGCCTGCTCCGCCGGCGGCCGCCGGCGCCGCCGATAGCGGCCTGGAAACGAGCGCGATCGCCCGGGATTTCGTGTGGCGAGACAGACACGCCGGTGTCTCGCGAGACAACGCGCGAGACAAGCGGACGCCTACGCGGGAGCCGTGCCAACCGTCGACGTCGGCGACCGGGCGACGAGCCGGAGCCGGCCTTGGGCGTCGCCTTCGGGGTGGCCTTGGGAGCCCTCTCGGCAAGCTCAGGGATGGCCCGGTCGAGCGGCGAGAGCGCGCCTAGCCCGACTTTCGCAGCCTGAGCCCCCGTTTCGCTACGCCACAGCCTGATTTTCCGTCCGCTTTCGTCTTACAGGCCTAGCAGAAAGAAGCTCTGGCATCCAGCGACCGAGCTCGAAGAGCTCCACGGCACGCATCTG
>CAIXWQ010000619.1 GCA_903923175.1 uncultured delta proteobacterium
CAAGATCTCGGAGTGCGATCACGTGACGGTCGGGGAGACGCGACGGCGACTGCGAGGCGTCAGGCGACGGGCGTGGCCTCACACCTCACACGAGGCCGATCGCGTCCGCGGTTCTTGACTGGTAGGCGGTTGACAAGCGCAAGTAGTGGCTGACGCACTGGCTGCCCACGTCGCAGCGCGCGCCGTCGGCGTTCGGCGCCGTGCAGACGGCGTCCACGCACGACAGGCCGACCGCGCAGGTCTCGAAGCTCGCGCACGAGCCCCCCGCGGGGACCGCCGGCTCGCACGTGCCGTCGCTCGCGCAGTAGGCGTCGGCGGTGCAAGTCCCGTAGGAGCAGGTTTCGCCGATCGCGCGGACCGGCTGGCAGGTGCCGTCGGTGGCGCACGACAGGCCGTCGCCGAGCCAGCAGATCGCCGTGCCGCCACCGGTGGTGGCCGCGCTCCAGCAGCTGGTCACACCGCTGCTCGGCAGGTCGCACGTCGAGCTGCAGGCGTCGCCCTTCTTGCCGTGCGTCGTGACGACGCACTTGCCCGCGTCGCAGGAGGCCCGCTCGGCCCCGGCCGGAACGGCGCACTGCGCGTCGGCGGTGCAGGGCGCCCCAGGGGCGATCGTGCCGACGAAGACCCTCCGACAGGCGGCGTCGAAGGCCCCCTGGGACGCGCCCGAGAAGCACTCCTTCGCGCCCGCGGCGGCGGCGCGCACGCAATCGCCGCCGGCCACCGGATCGTAGCGGACGGCGGGGTCGGAGAGCTGGGACTGGAGCTGGGCCGAGAGGAAGCTCTTGCAGCCGGCGGCTTGGTAACGGAGGCCGACGCCCGCGCAGCACGGGCCGATCGGCTCGCACCAGGCCGCGCCCAGTTGCTCGGCGAACCGCTCCTTCGCGACGTCGGGCCCGGGGTCGTCGACGCCGGTGCCGGACGTGCAGCCGGAGGACAGCGCGGCGAGCGAGAGCCCTGCGGAGACGAACGCGAGGGCGACGAGGCGGGCGGACGAACGCATGGCGACTCCCTGACGTCGAAGGCGCGGTCGCGAGAGCGCCGATCGCCCTGCCCGCGCAGCAGAGTCGGCCGCGGACCGCGGACGTTTCGCCATCGCCGGCACGCGGCGGCGAAGAGAGCCCCGAGCGTCCCCCTGCGGATGGCAGTCACCCGCTCGCGGCATCTCCAGCGCGGATCGTGCGACCGCGGGGAACTCCCGCGCGCGCGGGCCGTCGATCTGACTCTCTCGCCAACTTCGACACTTGGATCGACGTCGGCTGAACGCGCGCGCGTACGACGTCCATCTGCCAGGGCCCGCACACGATCCGGCGCGGTGAGCAGAATCGGACCGCACGAGGCCGCGCCGCGCGCCGCGCGAAGCTCGACGGCGGCCCCACCGCCCCCGCCTTCGCCGCAGCCACAAACGAAGAAAGGGCCGAATTTCTTCGGCCCTTTCACTTCGAGCGGGAAACGAGATTCGAACTCGCGACCCTCAGCTTGGGAAGTGCCCAAAATCCAGGGCAGGACGCGGCACCGAGCGGCACGACGGGGCAGATCTCGGCCGAAGATCGCGATCGCGGTGCGGCACCGAGCGGCAGCATCAACCACGACGGCGGCGGGTTGCACCAAGCCGCACCAAGGGCCGCACCAAGGCCGTGGGAGCGTCGGCTGCGGCGGTTGGACCCAGGGGACCCGGCGCACGCGGAGCTCGTCATGGCGTGGCTCTCGGGGGTGGTCGTCTCCGGGAGCCGGCCGCTGGAGCCACGAACGCCCCGTCAGCAGCTCGTGGGCGTGCTCCGCGGGGTGATCGACGACCTGCTGGCCGAGGGGGACGAGGACGCCGCCACGGTCGCCCTGGAGGCCGTCATGAGGCTCGCCGACGAGCGCGCGTCTACCGCGCTCCATGACGGGAGGTAGGACATGTACTCGTTGATCTGGAGGCCCCGTCGCCGCGCTGTCGAGCCCGGCCGCTGCTACCACCACGCGAGCGTGACGCGCACCGCGCGCTGGGCCCCCGTGGTCGGTCAGAAGATCCTCGGCGTGATGAGGCCCGTGCTGGCGCTCGACATCGCGATCCGGGAGTGCTGCATCGAGGACGACCCGGCGGCGCGCGTGGCGTGGTGGGACGCCGCGCTGGACGCCCTGCCCGGTCTCCTGGCGGGGAAGCCGGAGATCGACGAGGGCTGGCTGCTCGGGGAGCTCGCCTCCGTCGTGCCGTGGCCCTCGGACGAAGACGCCGTCGTCGCGCACCTGCTCGCGGGCGAGAGGGTGCCGGGGCGGACGGCGTACCGGCAGGAGACGGAGTACCCGAAGCTCGTCGAGGCTGCGCGGACAGACGCACGGCGGCTTCTCGCCCACGGCCGACGCCGGGGCGGCCGAGGGCCCGGTGCGCTCGGGGTGGCCGCGGCGGACGCGGACCTGCGTCAGACGTTCGGCGCGAAGGCGCTCAAGATCTTCGAGCGCGACTTCAGGGTCGATGCGGCTCGCAGCCGCGGCGCCTAGCGCACGACGGGGATGAGCATCGCACCCGGCTCAGGCCCTGCAAGCCGGAGGTCGACGACCTCGGACCAGAACGTGTCCTCCGGCGTGCCGGGGCGCGGCGGCGTGATCCGCACGACCGACTTGTGGAGGAGCGTGGGACGCGCCAACCACCGCGCGATCGACTCGGTCCGTTCAGAGATCCGGAGCTCGCCCGCATTGTCGTAGTCGCCGAGGAGCTCGCAGATGGCGCCGGCCGCAAGGTCAGGTGCAGCAAGAAGTTCACCGACGTCCGTGTCGACGAGACGGTCGTCCTTCGGCGGACGAGGCGTCATGAAGCCAATGTGCTCGAACCGGCGGGGACCGTACTGCCCGGTCATGGAGCCCAGCAAGCGCATGAGCGCCTGCTCCTGGCGCGGGCCACCTACGATTGCATCGTGGTCGGTCATCCAGAGAACGCGCTGCCCGTCACGCCCGAGCAGGCCCAAGAAGTACGTACAACAGTGGAGGATGCGCGCGACCTTCTCATATTGTTGGCGGTCCCACGCCCCGACGCCGAGTTCTTCGAATGCGTCGGCCACCCGGCGCGCACCCGCGCGGCTGTTCTTGTCGATGATCGAGACGACGCGGCGGTCGACGGCCAGCGTGAACAGCAGGCCAGGCGTTCGATCCAAG
>CAIXWQ010000620.1 GCA_903923175.1 uncultured delta proteobacterium
AAGATCAGCCGCATCTACGCTCAGACGAGACATCGTCTGCGCTGAAACGAGCGCGACGTTCTTCCGAGATCGTAGTCACCCCCGAATCGCACGGCCGATCGCCGCAGCGCGGGCGAGTTACACGACAAATCTGACAGACTCCACTCCGCGCGCGCCGCCACGTCGGGCTCGTTCAAGCACTCGGCGATGCACGCCTCGCAGGCCTCCACGCAGCCTCCGCAGGACGCGTCGCACCCGGCGTTCTCGTTCGACATCTCGGGCTCCCGTCGTTTCGTCAGGCGTAGCGGATCGCCGGCGCGACGACACGCGCGGCGACTTCACTCGCAAGACATGCACATTTTGGGTCGACGACCGACCCCAATGGGTCGATGACCATGGAACGATACATCGAAGACTGGCGCATTCCGATCGACGACCGGACGACACACTCCAACGACCGTCGATACCAACCGGGGAGACCGGACCAAGCACGCTGACGATCGCCCCAAATACTCGGACGACCGCTGGACATCGACCTGGCAACTCGCCCCACGACACCGAAGACCGGACCAAAACACATCGACAATCGCCACAAATGGGTCGACGACCACCGGAACTCGAGTCGATGACCGTGCCAAACACATCGATGATCATGCCCGAGCCGCCGCCCGCGCCTCCTCCACCGGCCCGACGCCGCCCGCCCCTGGCGTCTTCCTCGAGCGCCACCGGCTGCCCGTGACGACGTGATGCCCGTGGCGCACGGCGACGCGGGCCGCCGCGACGGCGCTCCAGGCCGCGGAGCGCGGGTCGACGCGACGCGCGCGCTTCGACGCGGCGCCATCGGTGCGCGCGAGCCCGGAGGGCGAGTACGCTTCGCGCTCGTCATGCGCCACCCGCTCACGACCACCCCGCCCCTCACGCTCGCCGCGCGCCCCACGCTCGCTGCACTCTCCGCGCTCTCCGCGCTCGCCGCGCTCGCCGCCCTCTGCGCCGCGTGCGGCTCCGCCCCGCCGCCCAAGGACAGCGGCCCCAAGGTCGCCGATCCGCGCCCGATGGTGATCGAGGCCCCCGCCGATCTGCGCGCCGACGCGCCGGTGCCGCTGGTGGTCGCGCTGCACGGCTTCGGCGGCGAGCCGAAGGAGCTGACGAGCTACCTGCAGCTCGTCGGCGCGGCGCGGCGCCACCGCTTCCTCCTCGTGGCGCCGAGCGGCAACCTCGGCAGCGACGGCAAGCGCTACTGGAACGCCACCGACGCCTGCTGCGACTTCGGCGATCGCAAGCCCGACGACGTCGCGTACCTCGACAAGCTCATCGAGGAGCAGAAGGCGCGCTACCCGATCGATCCCAAGCGCGTGTTCGTGATCGGTTTCTCCAACGGCGCGTTCATGGCCCACCGCTACGCGTGCGAGCGCGCGGGCACCGTCGCCGCGATCGTGAGCATGGGGGGCGCGGGCGACTCCGATCGCGCGCGCTGCCGGCCGAAGGAGCCCGTCTCGCTGCTCGAGATCCACAGCGACGAGGACGCGATCGTCAACTACCGCGGCGGCTTCCTCGGCGGCGGCCTGACGCAGCGCTCGCCGTTCCTCGGCACGCGCGAGACGCTCGACGTCTGGCTCCGTCGCGACAAGTGCAAGCCCGTCCCCGACACGTCGACGCCGCCGTTCGATCTCGACACGGCCTCGCCCGACACGGACACCTCGGTGCAGGCGTGGCGCGACTGCGAGGGGGGCGCCGTCGAGCTCTGGACGATGCGCGCCGCCGGACACCGCCCCACCCTCGCCTCGAACTTCGGTGAGCGCGTGTGGGCGTTCCTCGCCGATCACCCCAAGCGCTGAGCCCGCCAAGCGGCGCGGACGGTCGAGCCCGCGCGTCGAACTTGGGGGTCACGCTCGGTGCATGCGACGATCGCCGGGATGCGCAAAGTCGACGAGGTCGCGGCCAAACCCTCGCGCCACGATCCACGCCGCGAGGAGAGCGAACCGCCCCCCTCGCGCGCGTCGGTCGCGCGACCGGCCCCGCAGGAGCAGGTCACGGTGCGGCCGAGCGGGGAGGCGATCGACGTCCGCGATCTCCTCGCTGTCCCCTCTTCTCCGCCGCCGTCGCCGCCGTCGTCGACTCCGTCGGCTCCTGGAAGCGACGTCGACGTCTCGATCGCCGAGCCCGCGCCGGCATCCTCCCCCGAGCGCGGGGAGCGCGCGCCCGAGCCGGCCGCCGCGCAGGCGTCTCCGCGCGCCGCGCACGCCTTCACGAACGTCGATCCGCGGCTCGAGGCGATCGAGCCCTCGATCTCCGCCGGTGACTGGGCGTCGATCGTGAAGAAGCTCGGCACCGACGAGCAGGCCGGCAGCCTCCCGCCCAACCTCGGGCTCCTCTACGCGCTCGCCCGCAAGGAGGCGGAGCACGACGACGCGAGCGCCACGCACGGCAGCGAGCTCACGCAGCTCGCCATCCGCTGCATGGCGGGCATGTTCGGAGTCCCCGAGCAGAGCCCGATCGCGCTGGTGCTCGCCAAGCGCCTGCTGCGCAAGAACCCCGTCTCGTGGCAGCAGCGCCCCGCGCCGCCGGCGAAGGTTTCGTTCCTGTTCATCCTGCTCGCCATCGTGATCGGCGGCGGCATCAGCTGGGCGATCAGCCAGGGCTACGTCATGTTCCGCTGGCACTGAGCCGAGGCGCGCCCCCACCGATGCATTCACGTCGATCCCCGCGCCCCACCACGAGGGCGAAGGCCGCGCTCGCCGCGCTCACCTCGCTCGCAGCCCTCGCCGCCTGCACGCTCGCCCCCTCCATCTCGCGCGCCGAGGAGCGCGCCGAGGCCCACGCGGACGAGCCCGCCTACGCGCTGCACGCCGAGATCGACGCGCCGGTGCTCGCCGTCGGCGCGGTGTTCCAGCTCTCCTGGCTGATGCGCGGCCAGCTCGCCGCGCCCTACTGCGCGCCGCAGTGCGATCGCAGCAAGCTCGACGCGCTCGATCGCGGCGTCGCCGGCACCTACCGGGCCGGGTGGAACACCGCCTCGGACGTGGGGATCGCGACGCTCCTCGTGACCGAGCTCGGCGTGCTCGCCGGCGTCGACGGCGTCGGCCACGGGCTCAACGACGTGGTCGTCGTCGCCGAGGCGGTGGTGTGGGCCAACGCGCTCGGCACCGTCGCGAACTACTCGCTGCGGCGCCCGCGCCCGTTCGCGTACGGCGACGCCGCGCCGCTCGAGCTACGCACCGACGGCAACGCCGGGATGTCGTTCTTCAGCGGGCACACCGCGACGGCGTTCGCCGCCACCACCGCGATCTTCGTCACGCTGCACAAGCTCCAGCCGAAGAGCGCGCTGCCGTGGGTCGTGCTCGCGGTCGGCGGCCTCGGCAGCGCCTTCGTCGGCACCTCGCGCATGCTCGCCGGCTACCACTTCCCGACCGACGTCCTCGCCGGCGCGACGGTCGGCGTGTCGCTCGGCTTCCTCGTCCCCGCGCTGCACGCCTCGCCGGTGACCGTGGCGCCGCTCCCCGACGCCGCCGGGCGCACGTCCGGCGTGAGCGTGCTCACGCGCTTCTGAGCGCGCTGGGAGCTTCGCGCTGC
>CAIXWQ010000621.1 GCA_903923175.1 uncultured delta proteobacterium
AGCGTGGCTCCGTCGTAGCGACGGAAGGGGTCGGGCTGCGTCGCCCAGTCGAGCTCCCCCGGTCCGCGCGCGTAGCGGCCGGGCTCGTGCTTGGTGCGATCGTGATACGCGAGGACGGCGAGCAGCGCGTCGCTCGGGTCGTCTGCCTCGTGGTCGTCGCGCGCGTCGCCGGGCTCGGTCACCGGGCGGTTCTAACAGGCCGCGGCCGGTCGACCACCGGCGCGAGGCTGGCGCGGGCGTGCGAGCGGTCGAACGCGGCGGCTGCGCCCGCGCTCAGCTCGCGCACGTCGCGGCGCTCGCGGGCCGACGACCGAGCGCCTCGCCGAGCTCGTCGAAGCAGAGCGCCAGGTCGGCGAAGAGCCCGCGCGCGACCCCGACGAGCGCGGCCTGCTTCGCCGGCTCGCGCACCGCGAGAGCGACGCGGGCGCCGAACTCGCACCAGCGCGCGATCGTCTGCGCGCCGTACCCTTCGTAGTAGCCGAGCGCGCCGGCCGGGATCTCTCGGCTCTGCGCGAGCCGCATCGCGAGGAACTGCCCGCCGTTGGTGGCCCCCTCGATCACGTAGAGCGCCCCGAGCAGCGCGACCCCCGCGGCCGCGGCCTCGTGGAGGTGCCGCACGAGCGCGCCGAGCGCCCGGTCGAGCGAGGGCCAGCTCGGCGGCGGCGGCGCGGCGAGCACGTTCAGGTCCCGATCGAGCAGCGGGAGCTTCGAGGGGACGCTCGCCGCGAGCGCGCGCACGCGCGCGTCCGCGGACCGCTCGAGCGCGGGCTCCAGCGTCGCGTGGATGAGGCGCATGATGCCGAGCAGTCGGACGTACTCGGCGTGCGGGAGCGTCGCGTCGAGGATCGCGCGCGCGAAGGTCGAGCGCTCGGCGATCGAGTGCAGCTCGCGCGTGGTCTCTCGCAGGCGCGCCATCGTGCGCGTCGCCTCGGGCATCGCATCGGCTCGCGTCGGCTCGGTCATCTCGCGCTCCTCTCGCCGCGGCCTCGAGGCCGGGGCTCTTCGTCGCTCTCGCTCGCTCGTGCCCTTCGTGCCTACTCGCGCTTCGGCACGAGCTCGTCCGCCTGCACCGCGACGCCCTCGCTCGCGAGCGGGGTCAGCACCCTGAACTCCGCGCCGCCCTCCAGGTTGCTCACCTCCAAGCGGCCGCCGAAGCTGCGCTCGACGATCTGCCGCGACATGTAGAGGCCGACCCCCGTGCCCCCCTCCTTGGTCGAGAAGTACGGCTCGAAGATCCGGTCGAGCAGCCCCTCCGGCACGCCCCCGCCGTTGTCGCGCACGCCGAGACAGCCGAGGCCGTCGCGCACCGAGAGCCGGAGCGAGACCCGCCCGTGCGGCTCGCCGAGCCCCACGATCGCCTGGCGCGCGTTCGACAGAAGGTTCAGCAGCACCTGCGAATACTCGTTACCGAAGCCGAACAAGGTCAGATCGGCCGACGCGTCGACGACCAGCTCGATGTCCGCGTCGCGGAAGCTCGCATCGAGCAGCGCGCTGGTCTCGCGGATCTGCGCGAGCGCCGAGAACGCGCGCTTCTCCTTCCCGGGGCGGAAGAAGTCGCGGAAATCGCTGATCGTCGTGGACATCTTCTGGATGAGCCGCGTGCCGTTCTGCACCGCGTCCTCCACGGCCGCCTCGTCGAGCTCGCCGCAGCGCGCGCCGTCGCGCAGGTTGGCGAGCACGAGGCCCAGCGCGTTCAACGGCTGCCTCCACTGGTGCGCGATGTTGCCGATCATCTCGCCCATCGCCGCAGGGTGACCGCATCTA
>CAIXWQ010000622.1 GCA_903923175.1 uncultured delta proteobacterium
GCGGCGCTCGGCGCGGCCGGTCGCGCGTGCTTCGTCCACCCCGCGGGCGAGCTCGAGCGCCTGCTCGCGACGCTACGCGCTGTGGGGCTCGAGCCCAAGCGCCTGCGCATGGTGCACCCGTTCGTCGAGCGCCCGGCGAACGTCGCGCTCGTCGAGGCGAAGCCGGCGCGGCGCGGCGGGCTGCGCGTCGCGCCGCCGCTGGTCGCGATGCGCGCCCCCGGCGTGTGGACCGACGAGGCCCGCGACATCGTCGAGGGCGGGGCGTTCGGGCTGGAGTGATCAGATCGCGCAGGCGGAGGGGAGCGTCACCTTCGAGGCGTTCTTCACCTTCGACATCGCGCCGCTGAGATCGCCGTTCCACGTGGCGACCTGCGCGTCGCAGGCCTTCACGGCCTTGTCGAGCTCCGCGGGATCGATCTGCGGCGGCGGCGCGGCCGGCATGCCCGGCAGCACGGCGCTCGACGCCGTCTTGGCGGCCGCCGCGGCGCTCGCGGCGTTGCGCAGGGCGGTGCAGCAGGCCATCAGCTTCGTCTTGCCGGGGTCCGTGGCGGTGCCCGTCGTCGAGGCCGTCGGCGCGGTCGCCGTCGGCATGCCGGGCTTCCACGTCCCCACGGTGGTGGTCGTGGTCGTCGGCGCGGCGCCCGCGTCGCTCCCGTCGCCGCCGGTGGAGTCGTCGTCGTCGTCCTTCTTCGGCTTCTTCTTCTTCTTCGGCTTGGCCTTGTCGTCGTCGTCGTCGCTCGCGGCCGGCGTCGGGTCGGGCGCGGAGGGCTTCGAGCAGGCGACGGCGAAGAGGGGGGCGGCGAGCGCGAGGGTGAGCAGGGCTTGGGCGAGTCTACGCATGGCTACGGGTAGAGACGTACCACGTCCCCGAAGGTTGGAGCTGCGGTCTCGAGGACGCCGGCGGTCGGACCTCGGGTCAGCCGCCCAGCCCCGCGACCAGCCGCTCGAGATCGCGCTCGTCGTTCCAGAGGCCGACCGACGCGCGCACCCACTCGAAGCCGGGGATCGACCGCACGAGCACGCCGGCCCCTTCGAGTCGGCGCGCGACCGCCGACGCCGCTTCGCCGCGCACGGCGAACGACACCAGCTGCGAGGGGCGTTCGGCCGCCGTGAGCTCGACGTGCGAGAGCCTCGCGAGGCGCGCGCGCAGGCCGTCGGCGAGCGCCGAAGCGTACGCGTGCGCCCCCTCGTCGACCCGCGCCTGGTGCCACGCGAGCGAGGCGACGATCCCCGCGAGCGAGGTCATGCCGATGGTGGTCGTGTCGAGCCGCCGCGCGGTCGTCCAGTCCTGCGGGCCGCCCGGCCCGCGCGACTTCGAGAGATACCAAGGCCACGGCGTGCCGAGCCGCTCCAGCGCGGAGGGGCGCACCCAGAGCGCGCCGGTGCCGGAGGGGCCGCACAGCCACTTCTGCCCGCTCGCCGTGTAGAAATCGGCGCCCAGCGCCTCGGGCGCGACGTCGATCGCGCCGACCGACTGGGCGCCGTCGACGAGCACGAGCGCGCCACGATCGTGCGCCGCCGCGGCGAGCTCGGCGACGGGCAGCACGTCGCCCTGCGTCCACAGCACGTGCGAGAGCGCGAGCAGGCGCGTGCGAGGTCCGAGCGCCTCGACGAGCGCCGAGGCGCGCGGCTCGACCGCCTTCACGACCACGCCGCGCACGCGCGCGAGCTCCTCGAGCGGCGCGGTCAGCCCCGGGTGCTCGTGCGTCGTCGTGACGATCTCGTCGCCCGCGCTCCACGGCAGCCCCCACACGACCGTGTCGCAGCCGTCCGTCGTGCAGTGCATCAGCGCGATCTCGTCGGGGCGCGCGTGGAGCGTCCGCGCGAAGCCGGCGCGCGTCTCCTCCATGAGGCGCAGCCAGCGCTCGAGACCCGCGTGGCCGAGGCGCCCGCGCTCGAACGAGGCGTCGAGGTGCGCGCGCATCGCCTCGGCCGCCGGGCGCGGCAGCGGGCCGAAGGTGCCCGCGTTCAGGTAGGCGGCCTCGCGCGCCGCAGGGAGAGCCTCGCGCACCGCGCCGACGTCGAAGGTCATGGGCGCGCATGGTAGCGGAGGCTCACGCCGGCGTGCGCGCGCGTTGGGAAGCGCCGCGCCCCTGCGACGACGCGGACGAGCGGACGAGCGGACGAGCGCGCTGGTGGTTCGCGGCGCGCTCGAGGCAAGGGGGCTCCACGGCTCGTTTCGGCTCCGCCACGTGCCGTGGGCCCGCAGACGCCCGGCTGCTCTATGCTCGGGCGACATGTTCC
>CAIXWQ010000623.1 GCA_903923175.1 uncultured delta proteobacterium
CGCCAACTCGATCACGCTCTCTTCGGGCTTCGATGCGTTGCTCATTCCAACGCTCTACGACGCGTGATCCTCTCGCGCGACCGTCGCTACGCGACAAACGTCCCCGCGATCAAAGTGCCGCAGCGGTGGATCTGCACCCTGACGTGCATGAACAAGTACGACGGCACGCTGCTCCGGCTCGCGAGCGGGCGCCCGCGACCGACGCTGATCGCCCTCGACGCCACCAACGTCTACTGGATCGAGCCCACGACCGCGTCGCTGACGAGCGCGGTCATCCGGCAGGTGCACCGGTAGCGCGCGCGTCACGCGAGTCGCGCGAGTCACGCGAGTCACTTGCAGGGATCGGGCACCACGTCGACGATCGACGGCCCGAGCGTCGCGTTGAAGTCGTCGCCGGTCTCCGTGAGCGCGGCGCAGTTGCCGCCGTTCCACCAGGGGTTCTTGGTGCCGTCCTTGCTCGTCCAGTCGACGCGGTTGTTCTTCACGGTCACGTCGGTGCACGACGAGGAGTACTGATCCCAGGCGTAGAGGCCGACGTTGGTGAACGCCTGTTTCCGCGCGTAGACGACGTTCCCCTCGAGCGTCATGTGGCTGCCGCCCGCGACCGCCGTGCCGTACTGGCCGGGATCGGCGAGGACGTTGAAGCGGGAGATCTGATACGCGCTGGTATTGCCGCCGTCGCCGAGCAGGACGCCTCCGCCGCTGGTGCTCGGCCCGCCGCCGCGGATGCGATTCCCCTCCACGAGGATCGGCGAGGCCGCGGTGCCGCTGGAGACGAAGAGGTTCACGCCGTCTTCGGGGTTCGACTCGCCGGGGCGATTCTCCATCACGTTGCAGCGAATGGCATTGTTCGGGCCGGTGACGGCGTTGAACTGCGCGAGCTGCCCGCGCGGAATGGGCCCCTGGACGTTCAGCACCGTGCAGCGCTCCATGCGCACGCCGGTGCTCTCGACGAAGTAGCCGCCGCTGCTGTTGCGCGCGAAGAAGGAGCCGGTGACCGTGACGTCGCTCGCCTGATAGGTGGCGACGCCATTGCCGGTGGTGTCGTGGACGTACGAGTTCCGAATCGTCACGCGCGCGGCGTGCCCGTCGATCGAGACGCCGTCGCCCTTGCACGGGCCGAGCGCGACGTGGTCGAGGACGAGATCGGCGCCGCCGTGGATGACGATGCACGGGCCGCTCGGGTTGGTGATCGAGACGTTCGAGATGGTCTGGCTCGTCGCCGCCGAGAGGGTGATGGGCGCGCTGGCCGCGAGGGCCGCGAAGCCGGGCGGGGGATCGACGAGCGGGAACGAGGGGGCTGGCACGGCGGAGTCGGCGGAGTCGGCGGAGTCGGCGGAGTCGGCGGTGTCGGCGGTGTCGTCGCCATCGGCTGCGTCCGCTGCGTCCGCGCGCGCGTCGTCGCCGCTGGCGACCTCGCCCGACGTGTCCTGCGCAGCCGTGTCGTCGGAAGCGTCGGAAGCGTCGAACGCGTCGGTCGGGTCGGTCGGCGCGCCCGCAGCCCCGCTCGAGCTGCACCCGGCGGCCATCAGCGGGAGCGTCGCGAGGAGCCACGAGAGCGGGGCGGACGCGCGGCGCGGAGGGGTGGACATCCGCGGAGCGTAGTCGACGCGGGGCGCGCGCGGCGCGCGGGGGCGCGTATGCGGGGTCGAACGCTCGGCCGTGGGGTCGTGTTCGAACCCAACGGCAGCCTGCGCTTCGTGGGCGCCGAGAGCGAGGCTTTCCGGCCGCCGAGCGTCGCCGCGGATCAGTCGCTCTGGCGGGGGAGTGATGCCGAGCTCCCAGCCCCGGCCCCGCGCGGGTCGTCTGCGATTCCCGAGCCGGAGGTGATCCGCAACGCGCGCCGACGCGGCGGGGTGCGCGCCGTCAGCGCTTGCGGCAGGCAAGCGAGACCGCGATTCTCGTCCCATGAACGAGCGCCTCGGCTGGATGATCTCGTGCGCGTTCGTACTGGTGGCGTGCAGCGGGAGCGACGGCGCGACCCCGAGCGGCGGCGACGGCGCGACCGACGACGCGACCTCCAGTGACACGGCCTCGCCTGACGGTGCGCCGAGCGACGCGCCGGCGGACGATGGCGCGTCGCTCGGCACCTACCCCGTCTACCCGGGCTGCGCCGCGCCGGCGACGTCGTTCACGCGCACCGTCTACGTCGATCCCGCGGCCGGCGACACCGGAGACGGCTCCAAGGACAAGCCGTTCGGCGCCCTCGCGACCACGCTCGCGAAGAAGAAGATCGCCGCCGGCGATCACGTCGTGCTGCTCGCCGGCGATCACGGCGCGGTGGCGGTCACGAAGTACACCAACCCCGAGCTCGCGAGCTCGACGAGCTGGATCTGGCTCGATTTCCAGCCCGGCGCGACGGCCAAGGGCCTCTCGATCGGCGACATGGCGTTCTGGCTCGTGACGCGCGCCGAGGTGAGCGCCGACCGCGCCTCGACGAACACCGCGCTGTACACCGTGACCTCCAGCCACGACGTCGTGCTCGTCGACGCGCACCTCTACACCGTCAAAGACAGCAAGAGCTGGACGGCCAACGACTGGATGAACACCGCCGCCGACGGCGTGTTCCTGCGCAACGGCTCGTGCCTCTCGGTGGCGCGCACCAAGGTGCTGAACACGCGCTTCGGCGTCGCCATCCTGAGCGACGGCAAGGCGCGCCCCGACACCAGCATGAAGGTGCTCGTGCAGGGGAACGAGATCGCCAACTTCTCGGGCGACGGCCTGCGGCCGATCGCGTCGGACGTGATCATCGCGGACAACTACGTGCACGACGTCTACGTGAGCGCCGCCGACGGCGACGACAACCACGACGACGGCCTGCAGATGTGGGCGCTGAACGGCGCGACCTACGACAACGTCCGCATCGAGCGCAATTGGGTGCAGGAGACCACCGACCCCAAGCGCCCGCTGCAGAACGATCTGCAGGGGATCAGCCAGTTCGATGGCGTGAGCACGCACATCGTCATCACCGACAACGTGGTGCTCGCCGGCGCCTATCACGGCATCTCGCTGTATGGCTGTCAGGACAGCACCATCACCCACAACACGGTGGCCAATCCCGGCAGCAACGGGAACAAGCTCTGGATCGGCGTCTTCGACCTCAAGGACGGGACCCCGTCGTCGAACCTCACCGTCACCGACAACGCGGCGACGACGTTCAGCTTCTCGGCGAAGACCACCGGCTTCGTGAACACGAACAACGTCGCCGTCGCCGATCCCAAGGCGACCTACGCGAGCTTCGACGCCGCGGGGACGGGGTTCGATCTGACGCCGAAGGCGGGCTCGGTGCTCGCGGGCAAGGGGGCGGGGTCGTCGCTGACGAGGCCGCCGGTGGCGCTGCCGTGAGCCGTGCGTTCGCCCGCGACCTGGGGGCGCGCGGTGCTAGCACTACGTCCGCATGGACGCGATCACCGACGAGGAGCGCTTCGAGCCCGTGACCTGCGAGAACTGCAGCCGCGTGCGTGGCCCCTTTTTCCATGGCACGGCGGTCTCGCTGGCGGCCGGGGAGCTGCTCCGCCCCGGCTTCCCCTCCAACTACCAGGAAGGGCGGATCTCCAACCACGTCTACTTCAGCACGAAGGTCGCGGGGCTGGCCGCCGAGATCGCGACGGCGCTGCTCGGCATCCAGGGACGCGGCCACGTCTACGTCGTGGAGCCCACGGGCCCCTTCGAGGACGATCCCAACGTCACCAACAAGCGATTCCGGGGAAATCCGACCAAGTCGTATCGGAGCCGGCAACCGCTCCGCATCGTCGGCGAGCTGGAGAGTTGGGAGAGGACCGACCCCGCGGTGATTCGGGCGATGCTGGAACGCTTGGCCGCGCTGAGGGCGCAGGGCCAGGACCTGATTGAGGACTAGCGGGCTGCTGAGAAGCAGCCTTCGGAAACGGTGATCGTCGGCAGGTTGCGCGAGAAGATCGAGCAACTTGGGCGTTGCTCGGCGGGAGATTGGCAGAGAGCGGCCAACTTCCGCAACCTGCTCGCACTCCCCCTGTCGCTTCGAACACCTGCGCGTTCGTTCGCGCTCGTGGCCGTGCCCGTGAACCGTGATCGTGTTCGTGTCCGGGCTCGTCTGCGCGTTCGGGCTCGGGCTCGCGCTCGAGCCTCGGCGCGCGCGACGACGCGTGCGCCCGAGCAGCCGGAACGCGCCCCGGGGGCACCAACACGCCGTGACCGAGCAGATACCTCGGCCTTCACGGCGCCGCCGCGGCCCCGCCTCACTGCGTCAGGAACACGAGGCGCGGGAAGTCCGCCTGCACGCCCTCCACGATCCTGACGAAGACCGTGAGCCGGTGCTTGGGATCGCCGACGATGCGGACGAAATCGTCGGTCGGGTTCGCCGCCTTCAACGTGTGCGCGCAGGCCGTGAGCGCCGCGACGTAGGGCGCGGCGTTCTCGGCGAAGTCCTCCGGCGTACGCGCGAAACGGACGAAGGTGGCGCCCAGCTTGCACGATGCGTCGGCGTAGCGCCCCGACGACTTCAGGTAGGTGTCCTCGCCGGCGAGGAGCATCAACCCGGTGGCCGCGCGCTCGCTCGGGAGCGGCGCTGCATCGTTGGTGTCGAACAGGATCGCCACCTGAGGTGTCTCGTGCCCGGCGACGACCAGCGCGAACTTGTGAACGTGCGCCGCGACTGCGCTCGCGACGACCTCCGCGAACTGCTCATAGGTCGTTCTGAGATCGGCGAAGAGCAGCACCTCGTCGGTCGGGCGGCCCTGCGCGTGCGCGCGCTTCGCCGCCTCGGCGAGCGCGTCGATGAGCGTTGGCAACTGGGCAGGCCCGCGTGACTTCCCCTTCCCGCCCTCTGGGCTCCTTCGCGGATCCGGCCAGCCCTTGTCGGACAGGCTCCTCGTGAAGAGCGAGGCGGGGCGATCGGGCTCTCCCGCCACCGCCGTCGCGAGCCCGTCGTAGCGAAGCCCGATGCGGACGGCGTAGGCGGGCACCTTGGTCGTGACGGTCGACGAGATCAGGTCGACGCCCCACGGCGCGGGCACGTCGAGCCAGCGACGCGCCTTGGTGAGCTCCGCCGTCTTGTTGTCATCGAGCAGCTTCGCCGCGAGCACCTCGTCGACGAACGACGCCATCATCCGATCGACCCAGAGGTTGAGCGTGAGCCCCCGCTTCTCGCGCGCCTCCCGGAAGTCCGCCGAGCACGCGGCGACCGCCGACTCGCGCGCGGCCTCGTCGCTCAGCGCCTCGGACGACTGCTCCTCGAGCACGCGCGCGCACGCGCCGCCGCAGGCCGGGATGGAGGCGCACTTGCGCATCATGAAGTGCGCGCGGACCTCGGCACGCGCGTCCCGCGCGTTGAGGGCGAGAAGCGTGGTCTCGGCGTCGGCGAGCGTGATGGCGGGTCTGCGCGACGCGCCGGCCGTCGTGCCGGAAGTCGAGGGGGCAGGATCCGACGCCGAGGGGCGGCTCGCGGCCGGCGCCCCGCGAGAGCACCCGAGGGCGACCACGAGCCCGCTCGATGCGAGCCACCAACCCACTGCGCGCTGCGCGATCGACATCGGCGGCCTCCCAGGGCGCGGGCGCGCGTCCCGATGGAGGACGCTACCACGCACCAAGGAACGCCGGGGGGTCCGCAAGTCGGCCGCCGCGCGGTGACCATCGCAACGTGGTCTCGCGGGCAGCCGGGGAGCTGCTCCGACGGGGCATTCGTCACATCTGAGTGCAAGGCCGAAGAACTCACCCGCCGCACGCACCCCGGACCCGCAGGTCCGGGGCAGTTCCGGTCGCTCGGTGCGAACAAGTCCGGCGGAACGCCGGACTTGCCGAGCAAGCTGAGAGCGGCCTCTGTAGCGTGCGTGCGCGCCACGGAGTGGGGGACGGCGTGGCGGCCCAGAGAGACGTGGAGAGGCGCTGGCGGTCCGCCGATTCCGTCCTCCTCGAACTGCGGGTATGTGGGATTATGTAATCGGAGCTGGAAGGCTGGCTTCGCTTGAAACGCCTATCCTCCGAGCGCCGCGAAGTTCGAGGCCGCGCCGTACCAGCCGATCTCGCAGTCCGTCGAGAGCAGCGAGAGCATGGTCACGTCGACGCGCGCGTAGACCGTGCAGGCGATGAGCGTGAGGTAGTAAGGCAAGCTCGCCACCACGA
>CAIXWQ010000624.1 GCA_903923175.1 uncultured delta proteobacterium
CCTGGCGCTGGTCCGCGAGACGCCGCGTGAGGTGAGCACGCTCTACAAGGAGATGCTCATCGGCGTGACGAAGTTCTTCCGCGACGCGGAGGCGTTCGAGCAGCTCGCGAACGAGGTCGTCACCCCGCTGGTGGCCGCCGCGGGGCTCCACGACTCGATCCGCGTCTGGGTGCCCGGGTGCTCGACCGGCGAGGAGGCGTTCTCGATCGCGATGCTCTTCCACGAGCGGATCGAGGCGACGGGGCGCCCGGTCGATCTGAAGGTCTTCGCGACCGACATCGATCGCGAGGCGATCGAGTTCGCGTCGACCGGCGTCTACCCGGAGAGCATCGGCGCCGACGTCGCGCCCGACCGGCTCTCGCGCTTCTTCGTGCGCAAGGGCGACAGCTACCAGCTCGCGCGCCAGGTGCGCCAGTCGGTGATCTTCGCCGCGCACAACATGGTGAAGGACGCGCCGTTCTCGCGGATCGATCTGGTCAGCTGCCGCAACCTGCTCATCTACTTCGATCCGACGCTGCAGCGGCGCGCGTTCTCGCTCGTCCACTTCGCGCTCAAGCCGTCCGGCTTCATGTTCCTCGGCGGCAGCGAGACCGTCACGGACATGCCGGACCACTTCCGCGTCGTCGAGTCGAAGTCGCGGATCTTCCAGCGCGTCGGCACGCTGCGCACGCCCATCATGGACATCGGCTCGCAGGGGCCGCTGCGGGCGCGGGCGGTCGGCACGGTGATCTCCGAGGCGCTCGAGGCCCCGAAGGCCGCGGTGGCCGCCGTCGAGCGAGCGCTGGTCGACATGGTGGAGGAGTTCGCGCCGTCGGCGCTGCTGGTGAGCGAGTCGCTCCAGCTCGTGCACGTCTTCGGCGCGGCCGCGAAGTACCTGGCGATCCCGCGCGGCACCGCGTCGTTCAACGTGCTCGAGATGCTGCCGAAGCCGATGGCCTCGATCGTCGCGCTCGGGACGCCCAAGGCGCTGCGCGACGGCCAGCCGATCGCCTACCGCGGCATCAAGGCCGAGCTCACCGAGGGGCCGCGCCTCGTCAGCCTCCGGATCAAGCCGCTCGCGGAGTCGCCGACGCGCGGCCGGTTCGTGCTGCTCCAGATCGCGACCTCCGAGCTCGAGCGAAGGCCGGACGACGCCGACACCACCGACGTCCAGCAAGAGCAGGGGGTGCGGCTCGGCGAGCTGCAGGCCGAGCTGCAGTTCACGCAGGAGAACCTTCAGGCGACGATCGAGGAGCTCGAGACCTCGAACGAGGAGCTGCAGGCGACCAACGAGGAGCTGATCGCCTCGAACGAGGAGCTGCAGAGCACCAACGAGGAGCTGCAGTCGGTCAACGAGGAGCTGCTCACGGTGAACTCGGAGTACCAGGCCAAGATCGGCGAGCTGACCGAGCTCAACGCCGACGTCGAGAACCTGCTCCGGAGCGCCTCGATCGCCACCGTGTTCCTCGATCAGGAGCTCAACATCCGGCGCTTCACCCCCGACGCGGTGGCGCTCGTGAACGTGATGTCCCGCGACGTCGGCCGCCCGATCGATCACATCAAGGTCAACTTCGACGGCGAGGGGTTCGTCGAGCAGCTGCGCTCGGTCGTGGTCACCCGCACGGTCTGCGAGCGGACCGCCGACACGCCCGACGGGCGGCACTACCTGATCCGGATGCTGCCGTACTTGCTCGAGGGGGCGACCGCGAGCGGGGTGGTGATCACCTTCGTCGACGTCACCGCGGCGCGCGAGGCCGAGTGGCGTCAGCAGCGCATCCTCGACTCGCTGACCGAGCAGATCGCGGTCCTCGACCGCGAGGGGACGATCTCCCTGGTCAACGAGGCGTGGGGCCGCTTCGCCCGCGAGAACGGCGGCGATCCGGCGAAGCTCGGGGTCGGCGCGCGCTACCTGGAGATCTGCCGCACGGCGGCCGACGCCGTGCCCAACGGGCGCGCGATCGCGGAGGGGCTCGCCGACGTGCTGGCGGGG
Source organism: uncultured delta proteobacterium (assembly GCA_903923175.1). GTDB lineage: Bacteria > Myxococcota_A > Polyangia > Polyangiales > JADJMO01 > CAIXWQ01. The sequence goes on from CAIXWQ010000624.1 coordinate 1,970, forward strand.
CGGCGCTCGTCGTTCGCCACCGAGTACGCGTGCCCCTCGCCGCTCGAGAAGCGCTGGTTCATCGCGAACGTGTCGCGGCTCGGGCGCGGCGGCGGCGCGGTCGTGTCGCACGTGAACGTCACGCTCAAGCACCTCTGGGACGCCGCGTCGCCGCGCGCCCTCGCGGCGTCGCTCGGGCTCGCCGAGCCGGGCGAGGGGTCGCGATGAAGACGCGCAGGTCGCTGCTGGATCTCCGCGAGCGCGCCGAGGAGGTGCTGCGCGAAGGGCGCCCGGGCGCCGCGCATGCGTCGGCGCACGACATGGCCGCGGTCGGCACGCTGATCCACGAGCTCGACGTGTACAGCGCCGAGCTGGAGATGCAGAACGAGAGCCTGCGGCAGGCGCAGGACGAGATCGCCGCCTCTCGGGAGCGCTACTTCGAGCTCTTTCGCAACGCGCCGCTCGGCTACCTGGTGCTCGATCAGGACGGCATCGTCATCGACGCGAACGCCGCCGCGCTCGCGCAGTTCGGCCGCGCGCGCGCAGACTTCGTGGGGCGCCCCCTCACGCCGATGCTCGCGCGCGAGTGCCGGACCGCCTTCGCGCGGCTGCTCCTCGCGGCCTGCGGAGAGCTGCGGCGCGGGGCGTGCGAGCTCCTCGTCGGCGAGCCGAGCGCGGGCGGCCGCAGCCTGCACGCCGAGGCGGTGCTGGTGCCGCACGAGCACGAGGCGGAGGGGCGAAGGCAGGTGCTCTGCGCGACGCTCGACGTCTCGGAGCGCCGGCGCGTGGAGCTCGCGCTCGCGCGCAGCGAGGAGAAGTACCGCTCGCTCTTCGAGACCTCGCGCGACGCGCTGCTGCTCGTCACCCGCGCCGGGGCCGTGGTCGAGGGGAACCCGGCGGCCTGCCAGCTCCTCGGGCTCGCGCCGGCGGAGCTCGCGAGCAAGCGGCTCACCGATCTCGTCGCGGTCGAGGACCTCGTGCCGGTGATGCAGCTCGTGTCCGGAGAGCTCTCCAGCGGCGAGCTCGTCGAGTGCTCTTGCTTGCGCGCCGACGGCCGGCGGGTGCCGGCGGAGGCGTCGGCGGCGCGGGTGCACGCGGACCTGTTCCAGCTGATCGTGCGCGACACGACCGAGCGCGCGCGCGCCGCCGAGGAGCGGGGGAGGCTCGCGGCCAAGGTGCACCAGGCGCAGCGGCTCGAGGCGCTCGGCAAGCTCGCGGGCGGCATCGCCCACGACATGAACAACGTGCTCGCCGCGGTGCTGGCGATCGGCTCCGACCTGCACGAGACCATGAAGGGGCACCCCGCGCGCGAGGATCTGGCGACGATCGTGTCGGCCGCGCGCCGGGGCGCGGACCTGACGCGCGGCCTGCTCGCGTTCGCGCGCGGCGATCCGGCGCCCCACCGGCCGCTCGCGATCGCCGACGTGTGCCGTGGGGTCGTCGCGCTCGTGGGGCGCACGGCGCCGAGGAACGTCCGCGTGGTGGCGGAGCTCTCGGACGAGGAGCTGGTCGTCGACGGCGACGCGGGGGCGCTCGGGCAGCTGGTGCTCAACCTCTGCGTGAACAGCATCGACGCGATGCCCGACGGCGGCGAGCTGCGCATCGAGGCGAGTCCGAGCGCCGACGGGCGAGAGGTGCGCGTCGGCGTGCGCGACACTGGGCAGGGGATGGACGCCGACACGCTGGCGCACGCCTTCGATCCGTTCTTCACGACGAAGCCGACCGGCAAGGGGACCGGCCTCGGGCTCGCCATGGTCTACGGCACGGCGCGCGGGCACGGAGGGAGCGTCGCCATCACGTCCGAGCCGGGGCGCGGCACCTCCGTCGAGCTGGTGCTCCCGCGCTCGAAGGGGCGCGTGACCGTCCTGCCCGAGGCGGCGTCGCCGAGGTCGCCCGCGCCGCGTCGCCGGGCGCTGGTGGTCGACGACGAGCCGCTGGTGCTCCGGGGGGTCGCGAAGCTTCTGAAGAAGCTCGGCTTCGAGCCCAGCGTGACGCTCGATCCGAAGCACGCGCTCGAGAAGATCGACGCCGAGGGGCCGTTCGCGCTCTACGTGTTCGACGTGAACATGCCCGATCTCGACGGCATCGCGCTGGCGCGGCGCCTGATCGAGCGCGATCCGGAGGCCCGCGTGCTGTTCATGTCGGGGTACAACCCGCAGCGCGTGCCCGAGGAGCTCACGGCCCGTCCGACCATTCACTTCGTGCCCAAGCCGTTCGACATGTCGGGGCTGTTCGAGGCCGTGCGCGTGCTGCTCGGCTGACCGCGCGGCGCTCGGCGCGTGGTCACGCCCGCACGAAGGTCGCCACGCTGCGCGCGTCCGGATCGGTCGCGCCGGTCGACAGCCGCGTGTAGATGCCGCTCGCGAGCCCGCCGACCAGCCACACGCCGTGGTTGGCGATCTGCCCGGGCTCGCTCGCATCGTCGCGCTCGTGCGCGCGGGCCTCGAAGTACTGCTGCACGATCCAGCGCCCGGGGCGCGCGTGCGCGAGCGACCTGGCCCAGAGCTCGTCGCTCACCTGCTTGCCCACCACGACCTCGTCCCCCTCGGCGCCGTAGTCGCTCTTGAGCACCCAGGCCTCGCGCTGGGCGAGCAGCTGCTCGCGGTGCATCGCCTCGGCGCGGAACGTCGGCGGGACGTACGCGCGGATGGCGTCCTGGGCGGCGGTCGAGAAGCGGTGCACGTGCTCCCACATCAAGGCCATCGCGCGCTTGTTCTGCTGGAGCACCGAGCCGAAGGGGTTCACGATCGCGCAGCGGCCGTCGAGCTCGGCCTCGAGCGCCGCCGAGAGCGGATCGACCAGCGGCACCGGATCGGCGATCTGCTCGTCGTCCCAGGCGCTCTCGCGCTCGCCCCACCAGTCGGTCTTGTAGTGGCGGAGCATCAGCGAGATCGGCTCGTCGAAGAGCACGAGGTCGCGGCCGACGCGCGCGAGGTTGTAGGGGGAGCCGAGCACCACGCGGAATCCGCGGGCCTCGAGCCAGCGGCGGTACACGCGCACCAGCGGCAGATCGTCGGTGAGCTCGGTCGGGTACACCACGCCGGCCACGCGGCGCGCGGCGGCCTCGGGCTCGAGGGTGCGCGCGAGGTAGGCTTCTACCATCGCGCCCCAGCGCGCCTCGAGCTCGCGGCTCGGATCGGTGACGCCCGGCGTCTCGGGCGCGAGCAGCGACGCGAGCACCACCGTCTCGGCCTGGCCGGTCGGCGTGTCGCAGTTCAGCTCGGCGATCTGCGGGCCGTCCGCCGTGAGGAACACGTCGGCGCGCGCGACGCCGTGCCAGCGCGGACGCGAGGCGAGCCACATCGCCTTCTGCGCGGGGGTCAGTCCGAAGAAGTCGTCGAGCAGCCGCTCGTCGTCGGTCACCACGCGCCCGACCTCGTCCCACGCGGCCGCGGCGGCCTCCGCGGCGCGGCAGAGCGCGCGCGCCGTCTTGCCGTCGAGCACGCACGGCGCCTCGCCGAAGCGCGGCACGCCGTCGATCCACGGATCGCCGATCGTCCCCTCGTCGACGATGCGACGCGCGAGCGCGTCGAAGGCCGGGGTCGCCGCCGGGCTCGGCGTGCTCATGCGAGCAGGCGGGTGACCGCGAGCGCGGTCGCGACGTACGACGTCCCCTCGAGCGCGCCGAGGCCCGCGCTGCGGCGCAGCTGGATGGCCTCGTCGAGCTTGCCACCGCGCAGCGAGAGCCTGCCGCCGAGGAGCAGCGACTGCACGAAGAGCTGCCGCACCGGATAGAGCGCGAACACGATCGGGAGCGAGGCGCCGTACGCGCGCAGCGAGACGCTCCACGAGACGAAGTCGCCCTGCAGCGCGCGGCCGACGATGAGCGCGACGCCGATCGCGAGGCCGCCGTACGAGAGCGCGGCGGCGAGGTTCTCGCCGCGGATTTCCTCGGCGTCGTCGTAGACGGTGAGCGCGCGGAAGAGCGTGACGAAGAGGTGCAGCGTGAGCATCGCCAGCGCGTAGAACGCGAGCGAGAGGAGCAGGCCGCGCGCGTCGTTGCCGCCGAAGGCCTCGGCGGTGACGATGCCGCACGCGACGTAGTGCGCGCCCGCCGCGACGCCGGCGGCCGTGTTGCGCCGATCGATCTCGTGCGGCAGCCGCGACTGCATCAGCAGCTGGATGCCGACGCGGCCGGTCACCACCAGGAGCAGCAGCGCGACGAGGCTGAAGGCCGCGACCCAGGCGACGTCGCGCAGCACGCCGGCCCCCTGGACGCAGTTCTTCACCGCGGCGGCGGCCACCATGAACACCGCGAGCATCTGGCCGACGTGCAGCATCGCGCGCGCCGGGTTCTCCGCCCCGCGCTCCTGCTCCGCGGCCGGGCGCCGCTGCGCGAAGCGCAGGATGGTCAACAGCGCGAGCGTCGTCACGACGCCGAACGCCCCGAGGTAGAGCGGCCGCGGCTCCATCCGAGCAAGCTACGCTGGCGAAGCGGCCCCACACAAGCGCGTCGTGGCGGCACTCCTGATACAACTGCGGGATGCCCGAAGTAGGCCCGCGCGCCACGCCGGAGCGGCGGCTCGCGACCGGCGTCGCGGGGACGGGGCTGCTCGGCATCCTCGGGCGCCCGTTCGTCGATCTCTCGCCGCTGCTCGACCTCTCGGGGCTCGACGAGGTGCACGAGGAGATCTGCCTCGCGCTCGCGCAGCTGCCGGCCGAGTACACGGGGGGCAGCCACCGCTCGATGGGGATCATGCCGCCGGGGCTCGGGCCCACGGCGCTGGTCGACTACGGCGAGGTCATCCCGGCGATGAGCGACGCCGAGTTCGCCAGGTTCCGCGGGCTGTCCGACGACCCCGAGGCGATCGACCCCGCGCGGCGCGCGGAGCTGACCTTCGGCGAGGAGCGCGACGTGCCGCTCTCGCGCCGCCAGATGCTCTGGCTCGAGAAGCGCTTCGGGGTCTATTTCCCGTGGAAGGCGTACTTCGAGCTGATCCCGAACCGCCGCTGGGAGGACAAGGCCGACGCCGCCGGCAAGGCCTTCACCGCGACCGCGCGCGCGTACTTCCCGAAGACCATCGCCTTCGCGCGGCGGCTGCCGTTCGCGTCGATCGGGCGCTGCAACGTCTACGGCCTCGAGGCGCTCGATCACGGCACGGTGCACCGCGACGGCGAGCCGGGCGAGCCCGACCCGTTCGTGATCGTCTGCCCGGGCGGCGACAAGCGCCTGTTCCTGTGGGATCCGCAGGCCCGCGCGAAGGTGCCGGTGACCGGCCGCGCCTACTGGTTCAACGACCGCGACTACCACGGCGTGGAAGCCGATCCCCATTTCCGCTATTCGATCCGGGTCGACGGCCCGTTCCGGCCCGACTTCCTCGACGCGCTGCGAGCGCAGGCCGCGCAGGCCGCGCACGCGTCACCGCTGGAGACGACTCCGTGAGCGACCCCGACGCCCCTTTCCAGCGCGACGAGTACGTCGACGAGCCCGGCATCTCCGGCGCGCGCTGGTGGCAGACCTCGCTCGACCGCGACGCGCAGCCGGCCGATCCGGCGCGCCGCGACGCGCTCCGCAACCTGCTGCTCGGCGTCGGCGTCATCGCCGGCATCGCGGTGGTGGGCGCGGGGATCCACGACTGCGCGAAGGACGACTGGGAGGCGCAGCCGCGCGCCGCGCTCGAGATGCAGCGCACCTTCGGCTGGGCCTTCGGGGCGGCGAGCGAGTCGCTCGTGTTCGACGGTGCGGGGACGAGCTCGTTCGATCGCAGCAAGCTGCCGAGCCTCGGCGCCGACTGCGCCCCTGCGCGCGGCGACCTCGCGCGCTTCGCCGTGACCACGATCTTCGAGGCCCCCGCCGCGAAGCCGAAGGCCAGCGCCGACGGCGACCCGCAGACGTTCGTGCCGCTGTCGGACGCGCTGCTGCCGGTCCACGACGCGAAGATGGACGCCGCGTACGCCCGCGGGCTCGCGCTCGCCGATCTGTTCGGGCACGCGAAGCCGCCGGCCGACGCGGCGGTGATCGTCGATCTGCCGGGGCCCGAGTCGGTGGCGTTCGCCGCCGGCGCGTCGCAGCGGCTCGATCCGGTGTTCCTGTTCGACAACTGGCCGCACCCGCGCGGCGTGGTTCCCGCGCACCTCACGCTCGGCGCGCTCGCCTACTACCAGCCGCTCTGGGAGCGGACGCGGCCCACGCGCCCCGCCGGCGCGACGCCGCTGTTCGTGCTCGATCGCAACCGGCTCCGCCCGTACTCGGACGAGGCGACCCAGTTCGACAATCGGCACTTCGCCAAGCTGCCGAGCGCGGCGTCGCTCCAGGGGACCGGCATCAAGCGGGTGCTCTACGTGACGACCGACGCGAGCAGCGCGGAGCTCGACGACGTCAACGACGATCTGGTCGCGTACAAACGCGCCGGTCTCGACGTGCGCATGGTCGCGGCGACCGACTTCGGCGTGGTGCCGGGCGCGGACCCCTCGCCGGCCGAGCTCGAGCGACGCGTGCTCCCCGCGTACTACGGCGGCAAAGCCGAGAGCCACGGCGCGTTCTTCCTCGACTACCCCTGGGCCGATCCCGAGCACAACACCGGCGCGAGCGCTTTGCCGTCGGCGCCGCGGCTCTGGCGTCCGACGCCGCGCACCACGCCCTTCTCGAGCGGCTCGGGCGGCTCGAGCAGCGGCGGCGCCGCGCGACCGACGCCCCCGGGGTTCGGGACCATCCCGGTGGTCGTCGCGCTCGGGACCGGCGTCGTGCTCGGCGCGAAGCTGAGTCGCAGCGGCTCGTGGACGCGCAGCTCGGGCGGCTGGGGAGGCTGACGGTGCTC
>CAIXWQ010000625.1 GCA_903923175.1 uncultured delta proteobacterium
GCGCGAACGGCGCGCGCGGCTCGACGAGCGTGTGGTGCTGGGGAGGCAATTCGAACGGCGAGCTCGGTGACGGGACCAAAGTGCCCCACGCCTCGCCGGTGGAGGTCGTGTGGTAGCCCGACCTCGGCTACCCTCGCGATCGCCATGTCGACCAAGAAGTGCCCGTTCTGCGCCGAGGAGATCCAATCCGAGGCCGTGAAGTGCCGCTTCTGCGGCTCGATGCTCAGCGCGCCGCCCGTCGCGCCCCCCCCTCGCGCTCGACGCGATGCCCGTCGCGCCCGCGGGCCGAGGGCCGGCCGCGCCCGCTGTCGGCGGAGGCGCCGCCGCGGCGCCAGGCGCGCCGCACGATCCCACGCGCGTGCTCTACGAGGGCTCTCCGTCCTCGCTCGCGTACTTCGGCGCCTACGCGATCTCGGCGCTGCTGGTGCTGGGCGGCCTCGCGCTGACGGTGCTCCTCTACGCGAAGCTCCACGCCGACTACGCGTTCGCGCCGGTGGGCGGAGTGCTCGTCGTGATCGGCGGCGTGGCCTACTACTTCGTCACGACGTTCCGGCGGAAATCGACGCGCATCCGCATCACGACGCAGACGCTCGACATCGAGCGCGGGCTCTTCAGCCGCACCATCACGACCCTGCAGCTCTGGCGCGTGCGCGACATCGACTTCTCGCAGAGCATCTTCGAGCGCCTCTGCGGGATCTCGCAGATCCACATCCTGTCGCACGACGCCGAGAACCCGCAGCTGCTCCTGCGCGGCCTGCCGGGTTCGAAGCAGCTCTTCCTCGACCTGCGCGACGCGATCGCCCTCTCGCGACAGGGGCGCAACGTCATCGGCATGGTCGACTGATCGCGCCTCGTCACCGCAGCGCGCGCCCCTGCTTCAGCGACGCCTGCGTGGGAGCCGCCACGGCAGCGAGCCCGCGCGCTCGTCGCGACGCCGATTCGCGCGACGCGCCGGCAGCGTCGGCGCGGAGTCGAGGCCGACACGCGCTTCGCCGATGACGGCGTTCGCCCCCCACGAGCACCCCCGCGTCAGGGCGCTCCGCAGCGAATTTGTCCCCTGGCGATCGCGTCCGGTACCGCCTCTCGACAATGACCTCCGTCCGACCGCACCCCTGGCGTTCTTGCGCAGCCGCGCTCTCCATCGCGCTCGCGGGATCGGGCTGCTTCGCGTCCGGCGCGAACCTCCCCGCCGGGCAGGACCCCGAGAAGGTCTCGCTCGCGGAGTACGACGTCGCGCGCGACGAGTGGTCCCACGGCCGCGTGAGGCCGGCGATGGCGCACGCGATGCGGGCCTCCGAGGTCGACGAGAACCACGCCGACGCCCACCACTTCGTGGCGTTCCTCTACCTCGCCCTCTGCCAGACCGAGAACGACTGCCGGCTCGAAGAGGCGGAGAAGTTCGCGAAGAAGGCCCTCAAGGCCGACCCGGAGAACCGCGCCGCGCGCCACACGCTCGGCGTGATCCTCGTGCAGGAGAAGAAGTGGGACGAGGCGATCGCCATGCTCCGTCCGCTCGCCGACGACGTGACCTACCGGACGCCGGAGCTCGCTTGGTACGACCTCGGCGGCGCGTACCTCGGCCGCGGCGACTTCGACCGCGCGATCGAGGCCGAGACCAAGGCGCTCGCGCTCAAGCCAGGCTTCTGCTGGGCGAACTACCGCATGGGGCTGGCCTTCGAGAAGAAGGGCGACCTGCCGCGCGCGATCGACGAGCTCTCCCGGGCGGTCGAGCCCGACGCGCCGGCCTGCCGCAACCTGCAGGACGCCTACGAGGCGCGCGCGCGCCTGGAGCGCAAGCTCGGCAAAGAGGAAGAGGCGCACCGCGACTACGAGACCTGCGCGAAGCTCGGCGCCTCGACCGCGATCGGCCGCACCTGCACGACCGCGGGCAAGACGCGCGGCTGAGGCGCGCCACCCGAAGGGGCACCGAGGCACGCGACGGCGACCGCGCGAGCCGCGGTGCCTGCCGGACCACGCCCCGGCGTGTTCCGAGGGATACTGCGCGGCGATGCTCGCCGACGTCGCCTACCAAGGGGTCCCCGCCGCGTTCGGCCATGAAGCGGCCCTCGCCGTCGCGGGCGAGGCGGCGACCACGCTCGCCTGCCGACGGTTCGAGGACGTCTTTCGCGCCGTCGCGGAGGGGGCCGCGCGCCTCGGCGTCGTGCCGATCGAGAACACGCTCGCGGGCTCGGTGCACGAGACCTACGACGCCCTCGCGCGCTTCCAGGGCGACGGGGTGCGCATCGTCGGCGAGCGCGTGCTCCGGATCGCGCACGCGTTGATCGCGCCGCGCGGGGTCTCGCTGCGCGACGTGCGGCGCGTCTTCTCGCACCCGGTCGCGCTGGCGCAGTGCGAGGGGCTGTTCCGCGCGCACCCCGAGTTCGAGGCGGTCGCCGCGTTCAACACCGCGGGCGCCGTGCAGCAGATCGTCGCCGCGGGGGCGCGCGACGCCGCGGCGATCGCGTCGGTGCGCGCCGCGCACGCGTACGACGGCGAAGTGCTCCTCGACGGCGTCGAGGATCACGCGGACAACTACACGCGATTCCTGGCGATTTCGCTCCGCGACGACGGCGCTTCGAGCGCGCCCTCCGCGGCACCCGCCGCGCCAGCCGCGCCCGACGAAGCACGCTGGAAGACGTCGATCCTGTTCACGCTCGAGCACCGGCCGGGGACGCTCGCGTCGATCCTCGGCTCGTTCGCGGACCGCGGGATCGATCTCGTGAAGATCGAGAGCCGCCCCCTGCCCGGTCGCCCCTTCGAGTACGCGTTCTACGTCGATCTGCTCGGGCGCGTGGGCGACGCGAAGATGGACGCCGCGCTGCTCGCGGCCGGCCCGTACGCCCGCACCCTCTGCGTGCTCGGCAGCTACCCCGCCGCGAAGGCGCCCGAGCGCGCGACCTTCGTCTAAGATGCCGGGCAGATGTCGGATCTGATCGACGAAGTGGGGCACGCCCTCGCCCTGGCGCGCCGCGAGGCCCTGCCGTTCGCGCGCGGCGTGACCGATCGCACGCGCGCTCGGCTCGACGCGCTCGCGAAGACCCTCCTCGGCCCCGACTTCCACGATCGACTGGCGCGCGTGCCGATGCGGCTCGGCCCCGGCGGCGTCGATCCGTTCGGCCTCGATCCGGAGGTCGCCAAGTACGCGCTCACGGTCGCGGCGTTCCTGCACCGGGTCTGGTTTCGCACCGAGGTCCACGGCATCGAGAACGTGCCGCGCGGCCGGGTGCTGCTCATCTCGAACCACAGCGGCCAGGTGCCCATCGACGGCATGGTCATCGGCGCCACCATGTTCATGGACGCCGAGCCGCCGCGCCTGCTGCGCTCGATGGTCGAGAAGTGGTCGCAGCAGCTGCCGTTCGTCGGCACCTTCTTCTCGCGCTGCGGTCAGGTGGTCGGCGTCCCCGAGAACGCGCGCACGCTGCTGCGCAACGAGGAGATGCTGCTCGTGTTCCCCGAGGGCTCGCGCGGCATCTCGAAGCCCATCCATAAGCGCTACCAGCTCAGCGACTTCGGGCTCGGGTTCATGCGCCTCGCCCTCGAGACGGGGACGCCGATCGTGCCGATCGCGGTGGTCGGCGCCGAGGAGCAGTACATCAACCTCGGCAACGTCGAGACGCTCTCGCGCGCGCTCGGGATGCCCAATTTCCCGATCATCCCGCAGATCTTCATCCCCGGCGGGCAGCTGCCGCTCCCGGTGAAGTACCGGCTCTACGTCGGCGAGCCCCTGCTCTTCGAGGGTGACCCCGACGACGACGACGCGGTCATCGAGGAGAAGGTCTGGATGGTGAAGGCGACCATCCAGTCGATGGTCAACCGCGGGCTCAAGGAGCGGAAGGGGATCTTCTGGTGAGCCCGCGCTCGACGCTTCGAGGCCTCGCGCGCGGCGCCACGAAGGGCGCGTGGAGGGCGCTCTCGATCGTGGCCGCCTCGGCCGCGCTCGGCTGCGGCAACGCGCGCCCCGCCGACGGGCCGCACGCGCCCGGCGAGGAGGACGAGCTCCCCGATCCGAAGGCGCCGACCGACCTCCCCGACGATCCGACGCGACCGGTCGACGACGGCGACAAGCCGCTGGTCGACCCCGCGAAGGAGACCGGCACGCGCGCGAGTCCCGCGAGTCCCGCGGCATCGAGCTCGGCGCGCCCCAAGCGCTGACGAGCGCGCCGCTCGGCTCGGACGCGTGGGCACCAAGGCTGAACCGTAGGCGAGTGTCGCACCAGCGGCCGCTCGGCTGCGGCTGAGCCCGCTCGATGGGCGCGCGATCGCCGCGCGCGAGGCGCCGCGATCGCCGTCGAGGTGCTAGGCTCGGGCCTCGTGGAGCCCGCTCCGGCGCCCCCGCATCGTCCCGTCCAGCGCCTCGATGCGGCCGGCGAAGGTGCCCTCGCGGGCGACGTGCTGCTGGTCGCGCGCGATCCCGGTACGCGCAAGCGCGCGCTCGAGGCGCTCGCGATCGGGGGCCTGCAGTCGCACCCGTGCGACGGGCTCGAGGAGGCCCGGGCCGCGATGGACGCGCGCCCGTTCGGCGCGGTCGTGCTCGATCTCGCGCCGGAGCTGACGGTCGACGGCGACCGCTGGGCCTCGATCCGGCGACTGCAGCCGCGCGCCTCGGCGATCGGCGCCTCGCTGCTGGTGCTCACCGATCTCGCGAGCGACGACGAGGTCGCGCACGCGTTCGAGGCCGGCGCCGACGACGTCATCGAGAAGCCCTACCGCCAGGGCGAGCTGCTCGCGCGCGTGCTCGGTCAGCTGCGCCTCAAGCGCACCGTCGAGGAGCTCGCGCGCCGCAGCCGCGACGCCGAGCTGCTGGTCGAGCTCACCCAGGCGCTCGCCTCGTCGCTGGAGCTGCGCGACATCCTGTTCACGGTGGTCGCGCGCATCGCCGACGTGGTGCGCGTCGATCGCGTGAGCATCGTGCTGGTGCGCGAGCACGACGACCGCGGCTTCGTGGTCGTCTCCTCCGACGATCAGAAGCTGCGCGACCTGCCGATCGAGCTCGAGCGCTACCCGGAGATCCAGCGCGTGCTGGCCGATCGTTCGCCGCTCGTCATCGAGGACGCCTCGACGCACCCGCTGCTCGCGACGCTCCGCGACGGCTCGGGGCGGCCGCCGAGCCCGTTCACCTCGCTCGCGATCGTGCCGCTGCTGTTCGAGGACCGGCCGATGGGGGTGTTCTTCCTCCGCTCGCGCGCGCGCGCCTCGTTCGACGCGCAGAGCCTGTCGCTGTGCAAGACGCTGGCGAACGCGACCGCGGTCGGCCTGCGCAACGCGCGCATCCTGCAGTCGCTCCGCGACCAGACGCAGCAGATCACCTTCGCGCGCTACGAGGCCGAGCGGCGCATGCGCGCGCTGCAGCGCTTCGCCGACTTCTTCGAGTCGATCGACGACGGCGTCTGCGTGATGGACGCCGAGGGGCGCCTGCTCTTCGCCAACCCGGTCGCGAGCGAGCTCACCGGCTACGCCGAGGACGACCTCAAGGGCAAGAACCTCAAGGACATCCTCCACCCCGACGATCAGTGGAAGGGGCAGGCCATCCGCGAGGGGCTCAAGGAGCGCAAGTACCCGCGCGCCGTCGACCTGCGCGTGAAGCGCAAGGACGGCGAGATGCGCGTCTTCTCGCTCACCTACAGCGAGGTGCTCCACGAGGAGCACGCGGTGCTGCTCACGTTCCGCGACGTGACCAACGACCGCCTGCAGTCGATCGAGCTGCAGGAGACCAAGGACTTCCTCGAGCACCTGATCGACAGCTCCGTCGACGCCATCGTGAGCGCCGACATGCAGGGGCGCATCCTGCTCTTCAACCGCGCCGCCGAGCGCGTGTACGGCAAGCCGGCCGCCGAGATGCTCGGCACGTCCGTCGAGCGCATCTACCAGCCCGGCGTGGCGCGCGAGATCATGCGGCTGATCCGCACCGGCCGCGGGCGCCTCGAGAATTTCCGCACCGACGTGATCACCAAGGCCGGGGAGATCGTGCCGATCTCGCTCTCGGCGGCGATGATCCAGCGCGGCGAGCGCGCGATCGGCACGGTCGGAATCTTCACCGACCTGCGCGAGCGGATGCGGATCGAGCAGCGCCTCGCCCACGCGCAGGAGCAGCTGCGCACGCAGGAGAAGCAGACCATCGTCGCCGAGCTGGCGGGGGCCGCGGCGCACGAGCTCAACCAGCCGCTCACGAGCGTGATGGGCTACGCGGAGCTGCTGCGCCGACGCCTCGAGGCCGGCACGCCGCAGCACCACGCGGCGGAGATCATCGTGTCGGAGGCCGAGCGCATGGCCGAGATCGTGCGCAAGATCGGCAAGATCACGCGCTACGAGACCAAGAGCTACGTCGGCGCGGCCCGCATCCTCGACCTCGATCGGGCCTCGCGCGAAGAGGGCGCGCAGTCGGTGTCGAGCGCGCCCCCGTCCTCCAGCGCGGGCGGCGCGGGCGGCTCCAGCGCGCCCGGAAGCGTCGGCCCGAGCTCCGGCGCTCCGCGCTCGTCGAGGCGACCGTGAGCGCGCGGCAGGAGAAGCCCGGAACGCCCGGCGCCCCGAAGGAGACGTCGATCGAGCCCGCGGACTCGACCGCGCCGACGCTCCCGCCCGAGAGCGCGCCGCTGCGATCTCCGAGCGCGTCTGGCGTGACGCGCGAGACGCGCGAGGCACGCGAGGCGCGACCCGCAGGCGAGGCGCGGGGCCGGCAGGGGCCGCCGCCGCGCAAGGTGAGCGGCCGGCAGGGGGCGGTGCGCTCCGTCGGGATCGAGCGGCTGCAGCAGCTCGCCGTGGAGCTCCCGCTCGAAGAGGGGGTCGAGACGCTGGTGCGCGCGGTCTGCGAGGCGACGCGCGACGTATCCCCTGCCCTGCACGTCGGCGCGCACGTGGCCGGCGAGGGGCCGCAGGGGCACCCGCTCGTCATCCGCGTCGCGCCCCGCGGCGGCGTCGCGACCGAGCCTCCGCCGCCCGATCTGGGGCAAGGCGCGCGGCTGTTCCCGGAGCGCGCCCGCGAGCACGTCGTGCGGCTCCCCGCGCCGTACGCGGGCACCTCGTTCCACGTCGCGATCGGCACCCCGACCGCGCACGCCGACGCGCCGCCGACCTCGCGCGAGGAGGTGCCGCACGACACGCTCCGCTTCGGGCCCCCGTCGTTCGAGCCGGAGGAGCTGCGCCCGGAGGAGCTCGCCGAGCGCGGGGCGCTGCTGCTCGCGAGCGGGCTGCGCGGCATCTCGCTGCTGCGCGGGCGGCACGGCGACGGCGCCCAGCTCCGCGAGCTGCAAGCGCGCGTGGTGCAGAGCGAGAAGCTCGCGAGCGTCGGCCAGATCGCCGCGCAGGTGGTCCACGAGCTCAACAACCCGCTGACGGCGATCGTCGCCTACGCGGACTTCCTGGTGAAGAAGCTCGATCGCTCGGGGCACGAGCCGGGCGATCTCGAGCGGCTGCGCCGCATCGGCGAGTCGGCCGATCGCATCCTGCGCTTCACGCGCGATCTCACGACCTACGCGCGCCCGAACGACGAGCAGCCGATGCCGGTGAGCATCACGGACGTGCTCGAGCGCGCCGCGACCTTCTGCGAGCACATCCTCGGGCGCCACGGCATCTCGCTGCGCTTCGCCTTCGACCGCCACACGCCGACCATGGTCGGCCGCCGCGGCCAGCTCACGCAGGTGTTCGTGAACCTGATCACGAACGCGGCGCACGCCATCCAGGACGCGGGGCGCCTCGAGGGCGGCGAGATCGAGATCGGCGCCGGCCCGTTGGTCGACGCGGCGGGCGCGCCCGCGGGGCTTCAGGTCTCGGTCGGCGACAACGGCAACGGCATCTCGCCCGAGAACGTCGTGCGCGTGTTCGACCCCTTCTTCACGACCAAGTCCGAGGGGCGCGGCACCGGCCTCGGGCTGTCGATCGTGCGGACGATCGTCGAGTCGCACGGCGGCCGCGTCTGGGTGCGCAGCATCGTCGGCACGGGGACCAAGTTCGTGCTCGAGTTCGCCAGCGGCGGCGCGCAGGGCGGGTGAGCGGCGCGCGGGCGGCGAGGACGGAGCTACCGAGCGAAGCTCTCACCCCGGGCACGCCGCACGGACGATCAGCGCGTTGGTGCAGTCGTACCACCCCTCCTCCGTCGACCCCTTGCCCTGGCAGCGCGGCGCGCACCCCGCGCAGGCGCTGCCGCGCGGCGACTTGAGGCCGCAGCCGCGCCAGAGGCCGTCGCCCCCGCAGCGCGGCGGGCACCCCGTCGGCTGCTCGGTCGAGCCGGGGCGCGCGCCGACACCGGGGCCGGAGCCGATCGGCGTCGGGTAGTCGGGGCCAGGCGGATCGCCGGCGTAGTCCTTGGCGCCGTCGGCCGGCGACATCGGCTTCGTCGCCTGGAACCCCGCGGGCGACGAAGGTCCACACGCGAAGGCGACGAAGGCCGCCGAGAGCACGGTAGCGGCAAGCAGGTGAGCGATCCGCGCAGCGGCCATGCTCACAGAATAAGCATGCGCCGCGCCGCGGGCCGCGCGTCTCGTGCGCGTGACACCGACGAGGGTGGAAGGGCGCCGCGCGGACGGCCGCGCACGTGCGAATTCACGAACCGCCGCGCCCTTTCCGGCCCGAGCCCGGCACAATGGCGGGATGGGTCGTCCGCTCGCATTGCCGTTCGCGCTGCTCGCCGCCGTCGCGACCACGTTCGCCGCCGCGCCTGCGGCCGAGGCGCAGACCCTGCAGGCGGTCGCGGCCCAGGGGGCGTGCAGCACGGCCGGCGTGACGAAGCTCTCCGATCAGCTGGTGCAGGTGCAGATGTGCCTCACGCCCGGCACCTTCGTCGCGTTCACGCCCCACGCCGGCGTCACGCTGACCAGCACGCAGGTCCATCCGTACCTGCTCGCGACCGCGCGCGACGCGCTGTGGGCCGCGGCGGCGACGACGCCGGTGCAGGTCAACTCGGCCTTCCGCACCATCGCCGATCAGTACGTCCTGTACTACTCGGGCGCGTGCGCGCTCGCGGCCACGCCGGGCAACTCGAACCACGAGACCGGGCGCGCGGTCGACCTCGAGAACTGGTCGGCCGCGATCTCGGCGATGGCCGCGGCCGGCTGCGTGCACTCGTACCCGTCGAGCGATCCCGTGCACTTCGACTGCCCCGGCACCGATCACCGCTCGGACTCGATCCTCGCGTTCCAGCGGCTGTGGAACGCGAACAACCCAGGCGACGTGATCGCCGAGGACGGCGCCTACGGCCCGATGACCGAGGCGCGCCTCGCGAAGTCGCCCTCGACCGGGTTCGCGAAGCTGCCGGCCTGCGGCGCGACCACGGCCGACTGGGCCGCCGAGTTCGTGAGCCAGACCTATCCGCTGGCGAGCGCGGGCGCGCTCACGATGACGGTCGGCCAGGAGCTCGACGGCGACATCGAGCTGAAGAACGTCGGCGGCAAGGCCTGGGACGGCAAGACGTTCCTCGCGACCACCGCGCCGCGCGATCGCGCGAGCCTCTTCGTGGCGACCGGCTGGACCTCTTCGAGCCGGCCCGCGGGCGTGGGCGGCGTGGTGTCGCCCGGCGGCGCGCACAAGTTCCAGTTCCGCCTGCACGCGCCGCCGACGCCGGGCGACTACGTCGAGCACTTCGGCGTGGTCGAGGAGGGCATGGCGTGGTTCTCGGATCCCGCCCAGGGCGGGCCGAGCGACGACCTGCTGCAGGTGAAGATCCACGTCGTCGCGGCGGGCGGAGACGCGGGGCTGGACGCGGGCGGCGGGGATGCGGCGAGTGCGGCGGATGCCGCGGATGCGGGGCTCGACGCCGGCGCCGGCGAAGATGCGGCGAGCGAGATCGACGCCGGCGCGGACGGCGCGACGCCCTCGAACATCGACGGCGCCGACGGCGCGGGGGCGGGCTGCGGCTGCGAGACGCCGCGCGGGTCGCGCGGGTCGCGCGAGGGGCGCACGGAGCCGACGGCGAGCGCGCTCGCGATCGCGGCTCTCGGGATGCTCGGAATCGTCACGCGCCGACGTCGGCGCTCGCCGGTGAAGCGGGCGAAGGCCCGCCAGGCGCGCGGCTAGCGCGGCGTACGGCAGAGCGCCGAGCTGGCCCGCGTCGTGCGAGCGCCTCTCCTTCCGGACGGTCCGGAAAGGAGGCGTACGCGATGTACACGATGCCCGAGAGCCTCCGCCAGCTGGGCGTGCGATCGCTGCTCAGCGCGGTGGCGGTCGCCTCGGTGCTGCGCGGCGCGAGCGGCGAGTTGGCGACGCGGACCGCCCCGCTCGCACCGCGCTCGTCGACGGCGTCGCCGGAGTCGCTCCCCATGGCCGAGATCCAGTTCACCCAGGCGCCGCGGTCGGTCGCCGCGGAGAGCGCGCCGGCGCTCGCGGGCGAGCCGGTCCCCTCGCGCTGGTCGCAGTCCGATCGCCCGATCGGCTGGGAGGCGATGGGCGCGAGCGCGCACGCGGCGACGCTGGAGGCGCGGGGCGAGCCGTCGGATCGCGAGGCGCGAGCAGCGCGCTCGGCGCGGGAACTGGACGCGAGAGCCAGCGCGTCGACGCTCGCGATCGCCGAGCGGCCGGCCTGGTGAGGCGCGGCCGCCCGCCGCTTCCCCCGCTCACTTCACCAGATCGACGACGATGCTCCCGCCTTCGACGGTGATCCACACGACGTCACCGGGGTTCACGTCCCCCTTGAGCAGCAGCTCGGCGAGCGGCGCCTCGACGAGGCGCGCCACCTCGCGGCGCACCGGGCGGCCGCCGAGCGAGGGGTCGAAGCCGCCGTGGTCGAGCAGCAGCTCGATGACCTCGGGATCGACCTGCAGCGAGAGCCCGCGGGACTTCTGCAGATCGTGGCCGAGGCGGTCGAGGGCGAGCTTCGCGATCTGCGCGACGTCGGCGCGCTGCAGCGGCGCGAAGACGAGCACCTCGTCGTAGCGGTTGTAGAGCTCCGGCGGCAGGGCCGCGCGCGCCGCGGCGATCACGGCCTCCTCGCGGCGCAGCGACTCGGTCGGCGTAGCATCGGCGACGCCGAAGCCGACGCGGCGCGGCGCGCGTGGCGCTTCGAACGAGACGTCGGAGCCGAGGTTCGAGGTGAACACCACCACGGTGTTGGTGAAGTCGATGGTGCGACCGCGACCGTCGGTCATGCGCCCCTCGTCGAGCACCTGGAGGAGCGACTCCAGCACGTCGCGGTGCGCCTTCTCCATCTCGTCGAACAGCACGACCTGGTAGGGCCGCCGCCGCACCGCCTCGGTGAGCTGGCCGCCGTCGTCGTGGCCGACGTAGCCCGGCGGGGCGCCGAGCAGGCGCGCGACCGCGTGGGGCTCCGCGTACTCGCTCAGATCGACCCGGGTCATCGCGGTCGGATCGTCGAAGAGGACCTCGGCGATCGCCTTGGCCGTCTCGGTCTTGCCGACGCCGGTCGGGCCGAGCAGCAGCGCCGAGAAGAGCGGCCGCTGACCGCGCAGGCCCGCGGCGCCGCGGCGCAGCGCCCGCGCGATCTTGCCGAGCGGCTCGGCGTGCCCCACGACGCGCGCGCAGAGCCGCGTCTCGAGGTGCAGGAACCGCTCGCCGTCGCGCTCGAGCAGGCGCGCGACGGGGACGTCCGCCATCTCGGCGACGACGTCGGCGAGCGCCTCGCGCCCGACGGTCGTGCGCGCGTTGCGACGCGCACGCGCGCCGGCGAGGTCGAGCGCGGCGAGCGCCTTGTCGGGGAGCGCGCGGCCGGGGAGGTAGCGCACCGTCCACGCGATCGAGGCGTCCTTGGCGCCGGCGTCGTAGGTCACGCCGTGGTGGCTCGCGAGCACGCCGCAGGCCGCCTCGATGACGACCTTGGCGGCCGCGGGGTCGAGCTCGGGGACGTCGACGACGGTGAAGCGGCGCGCGAGGGCCGCGTCGCGCTCGATGGCGCGCTTGTATTCGGTGGCCGTGGTGGCGCCGATGCAGGGGAGCTCGCCGCGCGCGAGCGCCGTCTTGAGCTCGTTGGCGGCCTCCTCGCCGGCCTCGCCGCCGAGCAGCGCGTGGATCTCGTCGAGGAACACCACGACGCGCCCGTGCGCCTGCGCGACCTCCTTGCGGATCGAGCCGAGGCGCTCGGCGAGCGCGCCGCGCACGCCGGTGCCCGCGAGCAGCTCGCCGATCGGCACCTCGACGATCACGCGGTCGTCGAGCCCCTGCACCCCCTGGCGCGCGGCGATCCTCCGCGCGACGCCGTGCGCGATCGCCGTCTTGCCGACGCCGGGCGCGCCGACGAGGCAGGGGTTGTTCGCCGAGCGCTTGGCGAGCACGTCGAGCGCGCGATCGATCTCCGCGTCGCGACCGACGACCGGATCGAGCTCGCCGCGCGCGGCCATCGCCGTCAGGTTCGTGCCGATCGCGCAGAGCACCGGCGAGGTGCGCGGATCGAGATCGAACGGCGTCGGCTCGGCGGGCGGCCTGGCGTCGCGCGCGCGCTTCAGGTTGCGCGGGGGCTTGCGCAGCAGCGCGGCGCCGGCGGCGGTGGCGGACGCGGAGGTCGCGGGCGGCGCGGCGCTCGGTCCGACGCTCTGGCCGTTTCCACCCGAGGAGGCGCCCGACTCGTGCGCGTCTTCGCGAAGGAAGGCCTCGGCGATCGACTGGATCTGCAGCGCCTCGCGGTCGTCGCCGGGCGACGCTACGTGCCTGCTCGAGGCCTCGCCGTTGGGCGGCGGCGTCGATGCACCCGGCGCGCCGGGCTGCGAAGGCTGCGCGCGTCGCGGGCTCGCGGGCTCGCGCGGCGACGAGCTCGGCGCGGTCGGCGCGATCTGCGAGGTGCGCGCGGTCGGCAGCGGCCGCAGGGGCATCGCGGTGCGCGGTCGCGAGGACGGGGTGTCGACGCGTGCGTGCGTGGCGAGCGTGCTCTGCGACGCGTGCGACGCGTGCGACGCGTGGCCGCCCTGCCCGGCGGACGCCATGGGCTCGCGCGCGCTCTCGGCCTGCAGTCGCCGGGGCTCGACCGAGCCGGTCACGTGCTGGTTGAGCGAGCCGCGGAGCCGGTTCAGATCGACGCCCAGCTGCGCGAGCGTCTTGTGCGCCGCGCAGCCGCGCTCGCCGCAGATGGCGAGCAGCACGTGCGAGCCGTCGACGTCGCTCGCGAGCGCGCCGCCGGCCGGGATCCGGCGCGAGCGCCCGGCGTAGTCACGGGCGCGCAGCAGCAGGCGATCGATGGGGCGCGCGGCGTCGGGGCTCGCGACGGACGCGTCGCTCGAGACCTCGTCGTCGGTGGCGACCCGCAGCGCCTTGGTGAGCAGCTCGGGCGTCACGCGCCGTTCGGCGAGCAGGTCCTTCGCGAGCCCGTTGCGACGCGCGAGCACGACCAGCAGGTGCGAGGTGCTGACGCGCTCGGTGCGCTCCTTGGCGAGCTGCTCGGCCTCGCGGCGCAGCGCGCCGACGTCGGTCGCGGGGTGCGAGGCGCGCATCGACGAGGCGGACGACGGCGGCGCCGGCGGCGGGATGCTCCCGTCACGAGGGTCGCGGGGGTCCCGTCCCTCCCGCGCACTCGGCGCGTGGGGGCCTTCGGAGACGGTCGGGTGGCGGGAGATCACGCTGCTGCTCGGGCGCATCGTCCGCGGGGATGGCACGGGCGCGGAGCAGCGGACCAGTTCTCGGTCACCGCAACGCGACCGACGTCCGCAGCCGTCTGGCGCCGCCGCGCCCCGAGAGGGTGCCAGCTTCCCTCTCGCTCGACCCGAGCCTACGTTGCAGCCTCTTGCGAGCCGCTCCGAGCGCCGAGCTCGGCGTCGGCGCGCGAACGTCGTCTCTCCGTGGAGGTCTCATGCGCGTGCAGCTCCGAGTGGCCCCCTCCGTCGCCCTCGCCACCACCATGCTCCTCGCCTGCGGCGCCGACCGCTCCGGGCACCACGCGGGCGAGCCCACCACGCCGCGCGACGGCGCGCGCGCGGGGCTCGTGGCGAACGCCGGGCTGACGCTCGACCCGACCCCGGCCCGCTGGAAGCAGGACTCGCCCGTGCAGGTCACGAGCGACGATCCGGCGGTCGGGCCGCTGACGGCCCCCGTCACCGTCGTCATGTTCACCGATCTGCAGTGCCCCTACTGCGCCAAGGTCATGCCGACGGTCCGCGAGCTGCGGGCGCGCTACGGCGAGCGGCTCCGCGTCGTCTGGAAGGATCTGCCGCTCGACTTCCACAAGAACGCCCTCCCCGCCGCCACCGCGGCGCGCGTCGCCTTCCTCGCGAAGGGAAACGAGGCGTTCTGGCGCGTGGAGGAGCGGATGTTCGCGAGCCAGTCGCAGCTCTCCGAGGAGTTCTACGTCAAGCTGCTCGCGGAGGTCGGGGTCGCGCAGGAGGAGTACGACCGCCTGCGCGGCGCCGCCGAGGCCTTCGTGAAGTCCACCCTCGAGCAGGCCAAGCGGCTGGGCATCCAGGGGACCCCGAACTTCATGATCGACGGCGAGCCGCTCACCGGCGCGCAGCCGCTCGAGAAGTTCGTCACCCTGGTCGACGCGCACCTGCGCGAGGCCGCCCAGCTCGAGGCCGAAGGCACCGGGCGCGCGGACCTCTACGTGGCGATGACGAAGCGACACTTCCGCGCCGCGCCCGCCGAGGTCGTCCAGCCCGAGCCGGAGGAGCCGGACGACTTCACGGTGTGGAAGGCGGAGGTCGGCGCCGCGCCCGTGCTCGGCAAGGCCGACGCGCTGGTGACCATCGTGACGTTCGCCGAGTTCCAGTGCCCGTACTGCAAGCGCATCGACCCTACGCTCCAGCAGATCAAGAAGGCCTACGGCGACAAGGTCCGGTTCGTCTTCAAGATGAACCCGCTGCCGTTCCACAACCGCGCGAAGCCGACCGCCGAGTTCGCCTTCGAGGCGATGGCGCAGAAGGGGGTCGACGGCTTCTGGAAGGCGCACGACAAGCTCTACGACCTCCAGCCGAAGCTCGAGGACGCCGATCTGGAAGGGGCCGCGAAGGACCTAGGCCTCGACTGGAGCAAGGTCTCCAAGGCGATCACGACGGAGAAGTGGAAGGACCTGATCGCCCTGGACATGGAGCAGGCGGAGTCGCTCCAGGTCCGCGGCACGCCGCACTCGTTCGTCAACGGCCGCGTCGTGAACGGCGCCGTCCCCTACGAGAAGTTCAAGAAGATCATCGACCAAGAGCTCCCGAAGGCCGAGGCGAGGCTGAAGGCCGGCACCAAGCCGGCGAGCCTCTACGCCGAGATCGTCAAGGACGGGAAGCTCATCACGGCCGCGAACCTCGCCGTGCCCGCGTACGCGCCGTGGCGAGGCAAGAAGGACGCGAAGGTCGTCATCCAGATCTTCAGCGACTTCCAGTGCCCGTTCTGCAAGCGCGCCGAGTTCGACACGCCCGGACCGGACGGCAACGTCGACCCCATGGCGGCGGGGATGAAGGTCGCCTGGGACAAGTACAAGGACAAGATCAAGGTCGTCTGGCGCAACTTCCCGCTCAGCTTCCACAACCGCGCGGAGCAGGCCGCGCAGTTCGCGATGTGCGCGTCGACCCAGAAGGGGAACGACACGTTCTGGAAGGTGCACGACGAGCTCTTCAACTCGCAGCCGAACCTCGAGGACGCGGACCTCGAGGCGATCGCCAAGCGCATCGGCCTCGACTGGCCCAAGTGCAAGGCGGAGATGGACGCGCACAAGTACAAGGACTGGATCGACGCCGACATGGCCGAGGGCGGCTCCGCCGGCGTCACCGGCACGCCGGCCTTCTTCGTCAACGGCAAGTCGATCGTCGGCGCGCAGCCGTTCGAGGCCTTCCAGAAGGCGATCGACGCCGCGCTCGCCAAGGCCAAGTGAGGCGGTAGCGACCGGCACGCGCCCCCCCCGCGCGCGCGGCGGGGTGAGCGCGCCTCACTTCGTGCGCTGCACCACGTGGAACCCGAACTCGGTTTCGACGGTGGCGACCTCGCCGACGCCGAGCGCGAAGACCGCGTCCTCGAACGACTTGACCATCTGCCCGCGGCCGAACGTGCCGAGATCGCCGCCGCGCGTCCGGGTGCCGTCCTCGCCGAGCTCCTCGGCGAGCGCCGCGAAGCTCTCGCCGTTCGCGAGGCGCAGCACGATCGCGTCGAGGATCCGACGCGCCTCGTCCTTCGTGCGCGTCTGGTTCGGGCCGCGCGACCCCTTGAAGCTGACGAGGATGTGTCGCGCCTCGACGCGGTCCGGCGCCGGCGTCGCGGCCCCGGCGGTGCGCGGCGCCGGCCGTGCCGCGGCGACGGTCGTCGGCGTGGTCGTGGTCGTGCTGCCGCTCGCACTCGCGCTCGCCCAGCCAGAGGCGGCGGGCGGCGTGAGCGCCACCCCGGTCGACGAAACGACCGACGCAGCCGCGCTCGTCCCCACGCCCTCGTTCGCGCACCGGCACGGCGGTCGCGCGCAGGCGACGAGGAGCGCCGCGAGCCCCAGGGAGCAAGCGAGAGAGACGCAGGCGCGGACGCTCTTGGAACGCTGCATGGCCGCGCATCCGACCACCCGAGGCCCCGCGCGTCCAGGCGCTGGGCGAGGCACGCGAAGTCGGCTACAGACCCGCGCCATGACGAGGCGCCACGTGCTCCCGAGCAGCCCCGACGATCACGGCTTCATGCCGCAGTTCCGGGCGATCCTCGCGAAGCTCCACGAGCGGACGGCGCTGCGCTTCGCGTTCACGCACACCGAGGACGTCACCGACGACGTCCGCAAGCACGTGACCGCCGACGCGGAACGACGCGGCACGCTGAGCGTCTGCGACGACCTCGAGACCCAGACGCGCTGGATCGAGGTGAAGGGCGACACCGAGGCGTTCGAGAAGCAGGTCGACGAGGCGCTGCTCGTGCTCTTGGAGATCGTGCCGCTGCGACAGCTGCGCGGCCAAGCCCGCAAGAAGCCGAGCCCGCTCACCTTGAAGCGCATGGCGCGCGGCGCGGGCGAGGTGGCCGACGCCGAGACGACCGAGCTGATCGTCGCGTCGCTCGCGAGCGACAAAGCCGAGCGCGTCTACGGCGCGGCCGAGGCGGCCGCCATCCTCGGGTGGCCCGAGCTGATGCCCGCCCTCGAGGCCGCCGCCGCCGTGAAGCGAACCTCGCGGGTGAAGCGCGAGCTGCGCGCTGCCCTCGCCGCGTGTCAGCCGCGCGCGACATGAGCACGACGGTCGCGCGGCGCGCGCGCCACGCCCGCACGACCGACGTTGCGTTCCCTCGCACGGTGCGGCACACCCGCCGCAGATGAACCCCGCGACGCTGTTCCAGTTCGAGCTCTGCCCTTATTGCAACAAGGTGTCTGCGGGGCTGGAGCTGAAGGGGATTCCGTTCCGGAAGGTCCAAGTCAATCCGATGAGCAAGAAGGAGCTCCCCGCGATCCCGGGGCTCCCCGAGGGGACCAAGCGCAAGGTCCCGGTGCTCGAGATGAGCGGCAAGCTCGTGATGGACTCGACCGACATCCTGAAGTTCCTCGACGCAGAGGTCCCCGACCGCGTTCCGTTCTTCCCGGCCGACGAGGCGGCCCGCGCGAAGACCGAGCAGATCGAGAACTGGGTCGACGACACGCTCACCTTCGCGCTGCCGACGGTCATCTACGGCACCTGGCTCGAGGCCGCGAAGGCGGCGCAGATCACCGCGCGCACCTCGAATTTCGGCCTCGTGCAGAACGCGATGGTGCGCGCCGGCGGCTCGCTGATCATGCACCAGGTCTCCAAGAGCATCCTGAAGAAGCGCGGCAAGACCGACGGGCACGCCTGGGTCTCGGCGGAGCTCGATCAGTTCGAGGCGTGGCTCGGCGAGCAGCCCTTCGTCTGCGGCGACGCGCCGACGCTGGGCGACGTCGCCACGCACGGCGCCCTGAGCTGCATCCGCGAGTTCCCGATGCACGCCGAGCTGATGCGCCGCCCGCGCCTCGCGGCGTGGTTCACCCGCATGGACGATCTGAGGGCGAAGAACCGCGCCTCCTGATCGCCAGCTCGCCCGATCGCCCGATCGCCCGATCGCCCGCTCGCGCGCCGCGGAGGCGCGCGGCGGCCGCCCATCGCCGCGGTCTCCGCCACGCGCTATGCCACGCGCATGGCGCGCACGGCGGCGAACGACAGCGGCATCGAGCTCGAGTACGAGGTCCTCGGCCAGGGTGAGCCGCTGCTCCTGATCATGGGGCTCGGCGCGCAGATGATCCTCTGGGCCGACGGCTTCGTCGACGCGCTCGTCCGGCGCGGGTTCCAGGTCATCCGCTTCGACAACCGCGACATCGGGCTGAGCACCTGGGTGAAGACCCGCGTCGGCGATCCGCGCAAGCTGATGGCGCGTCGGCTGCTCGGCCTGAGCGTCCCCGCGCCCTACACGCTGCGCGACATGGCCGCCGACGCGGTGGGGCTCCTCGATCACCTCGGCGTCGCGCGCGCGCACGTCGTCGGCGCGTCGATGGGCGGGATGATCGCGCAGACGATGGCGATCGAGTCGCCCGCGCGCGTCGCGAGCCTCACGTCGATCATGTCGAGCACCGGCGCGCGGCGCCACCTGATCTCGAAGCCGCGCGCGCTCGGCGCGCTCCTGCGCCCGCGCCCGAACGATCGCGCAGAGGCGATCGAGGGCGCCGTCGCGTTCTTCCGCGCGTGCGGCGGCACGACCCACGCGCCCGACTGGGACTGGCTGCGCGAGACCTCGGGGCGCTCCTACGATCGCGCCTTCCACCCTGCGGGGTTCGTGCGGCAGCTGGCAGCGATCCTCGCGAGCGGCAGCCGGCGCGACGCGCTCGCGCGGGTCACCGCCCCGACCACGGTCATCCACGGCACCGCCGATCCGCTGGTGCTCCCCGCCGCCGGCGTCGGGACGGCGCAGGCCATCCCGGGCGCGCGCTTCGTGCCGGTCGCGGGGATGGGGCACGACCTCCCCTCGTCCACCTGGCGGCTCGTCGGCGACGAGATCGAGCGCATGCGCGAGCGGGCTCAGGCGCGTTCGAGCGCCCGCGCGTGAGCGCGCGCCGCGCCGCGCTCAGAACCGCACGACCGAGCTCGCCCAGGTGAACCCCGCGCCGAACGCGGCCATGAGCACGCGCGTCCCCTTGGTGATGCGCCCGCTCTTCCACGACTCCGAGAGGCCGATCGGGATCGTCGCCGCGGTGGTGTTCCCGTAGCGGTCGATGTTGTGGACGACCTTCTCCTGCGGGATGTTCAGCTTCATCGCGACCAGCTGGTTGATGCGCATGTTGGCCTGGTGCGGGACGAACAGGTCGACGTCCTGCCAGCTCATGCCGAGCCGCGCGAGCGTCGCCGAGGCGACCTCGGGCATCTTCTCGACGGCCCAGCGGAACACCGCTTTGCCGTTCATCCTCGGGTAGTGGCGCCCCTCCTCCATCATCTGCGCGGTGAGCCGCGGCGCGTGCATCGACGCCGGCGCCTCGAGCCACAGGTCGCGCGCGCCGCTGCCGTCGGCGTGCAGCTCGACGTCGAGGATGCCGTGGGCGTCGTCGGGGCTCGAATTCACGTCCGGCGAGAGCGTGGCGAAGATGATGGCGTCGACCT
This sequence comes from uncultured delta proteobacterium, assembly GCA_903923175.1. Taxonomy (GTDB): domain Bacteria; phylum Myxococcota_A; class Polyangia; order Polyangiales; family JADJMO01; genus CAIXWQ01. Next base: position 19,404 of record CAIXWQ010000625.1, read on the forward strand.
CGGCCGGCGCGAGCCCCGCCTGCTCGAGCGCCATCTTGCTCGCCGGCAGGGCGAGATCGCTCGCGCCGATGCCGTCGTGCTCGACGAAGCGTCGCTCCTTGATGCCGGTGCGCTGGACGATCCACTCGTCGTCGGTGGGCATCAGCTTGGAGAGGTCGTGGTTGGTGACGACCTTCGATGGGACGTAGTGGCCGGCACCGGTGATCGCAGCGCGCATCGCGAGAAGCTCCTCTCTCCTGATCTCCTGATCTTCTGAGCGTTCGCGCGGAGTCCGCCAAATCGCGTCTCGGTCATCAAGGGGCGGCGCGTCAACCGCTCGTCGCAGCCGAGGCGGCTCTGCCGTGCGGCCCACCGCGGCGCGACGCGCCCAGCGCTGCGTGCTACCTCCGCGCCGATGGCCTCGCGCCGCGCCGCTGCATTCACGCTCGCGACCGCGCTCCTCGGCGGAGCTGCCTGCGGCACGCGGACCTCGGTGCTGTACGACTACGCGCCCCTCGACGCCGCGATCGACGCCGCCGACGCCGCCGACGCCGCCGACACCGCCGACGTGCTCGACGCCGCCGACACGTTCGAGGCCGAGGTGACGCCGACGCCGTGCAAGTGGGGCGTGGGCACGACCACGCAGCTCACCTTCGGCCCCGACGATCACGAGCTCACCTCGGCCATCCACGTCGCGGGCGGCGCGCTGGTAGGCAGCATGTCGTCCGACGATCCGGCGACCGACCGCGCGTGGACGGTGACGCCGGTCGCGGCCGACGGCACGCTCGCGGGGAGCGCGGTGGCGTTGTTCGGCGATCGTCCGAACGGCCTCACCGTCGGCGGCCTGTCGCTCACCGACGGCTACGGCCGTCGCGGCGCGCTCGTGTGGGACTCGAAGCACTCGTGCCGCTTCACCGAGCTCGACCCCTCGACCTCGGCGGCCATCGGCACCGTGCAGCCCTCCAAGACCGAGTTCTGCAGCGGCCTCCACGCCGCGCCCGAGGGCTTCCGCTGGGTCGAGGGCGATCTCTCCCCCGGCTACACGCACGACCTCGCCTCGTTCGACTTCAAGTCGCTGTTCGTCAACGCCAACGGCATCGCGCCGCTCTCCGACAAGGCGTACTGGCTCGCCGTCGTCGGCGCGCCCGACGGCGCCACGCTCGCTGCCTGGATCGCGGACGGACGCAGCCCGGCGCGGATCGTCGCGAGCGAGTCGCCGATCAGCGGCGGCACGTCGCCGACCTACGTGGAGGGTCCGGCCATCGAGGGGACCGGGCGCTGGATCCGACTCGCCCCCACCGAGGCGAGCGAGAACGCCGCGCACGTCATCTGGACCGACGGCCCGACGGGCACGCCGACCGCGAACGTCCGCTTCACCACGCTCGATCGCACCACGCACACCTTCGACGCCGCGCACCTGGTGACCGCGCAGGCGTTCCGCGACGCCGGCGTGGGGCTCGGCGCGGCGAACGGCGACGTGCTGGTCGCCTGGATGGAAGGGGACGCGACGCACGCGCAGCGCCTCTACGTGCAGCCGCTGAACAAGGACGGGACGCCGCGCGCCGAGCGGCTGCTCGTACGAGACTTCTTCGTCGGCTCGAGCCCTCGCCTCGTCGCCACGAGCCAGGGCGCGCTCGTCGTCTACATGGCCGAGCCGACCGCACAGCCGATGCAGGTCTTCGCGACCGCGCTCGTCTGCCCGCCGTAGCGCGATGGCCTGCGGGGTCGGCGCGACGCGGATGCAGTAGACTGCCTCGCCGCGCGGCGTCGCGCGCGTGAAGGGGTCGGGTCGCACCGTGCAGCACGCTTCGTCCGTGGGGGTTCGCTCGTTGGCGCTGGCCGCTTCTTCGCGGGGTGGCATCGGCGCGCTCGGCGCGCTCGTGCTGGCAGGGCTCGCCGGGATCTCCGGCGCGAGCGGCTGCAAGGGGAGCAGCCCCGAGGTCGTCGCCGGCGACGACGGCTCGACCGACGCCCCGGGCGACGACACCCTGGCGCCCGACACGGCCCCCACGAGCTGCGCGGTCCCGGGGCTCTCGCCGACCGCGTTCGCCGCCGGGCCGTACGGCGCGCACCGCGGCGATCTCGCGGCGGACTTCTCGCTGCCGCTCACCGACGGCTCCACCTGGTCGCTGAAGGAGCACTGGACCGGCTGCGAGTCGATCGTCCTGCTGACCGATCAGTCCACGGTGTCGTCGACGAACGCGAGCCCCGCGTTCGGCGTCGCGAAGGATCTCGCGCAGCTGATCAAGCTCTCGCCGGCCAACGTGCACTACTTCTTCGTCGGCGCGCGCTCGAGCGTGGCCTCGCCGGCGAACATCACCGCGCAGGACGCCGCCGTGCAGGCGCTGCTCGCGACGCTGTCGGAGGCCGACGCCGCGCACTGGAAGGACCATCTGCACGTCGTCGCGAAGGACGTGCGGGCGCTCGACGCGTGGTTCGCCAAGCCGATCCTCGCCTACCTGCAGTACGGCCTCACGATCGATCCGCGTCAGCGCATCCACGGCCTCGGCACGCTCGCCGACGTGCGTCGCGTCGACGGCTCCTGGTTCGCCAACAACGCCTCGTTCGCGGCCTACGAGGCCCTCTACGCGAACGTCGACGCCGTCGCCACCCGCGCGCTCGACGCCGAGGGGGGCACCGTCGTCACGCTCTTCGACGAGGGGCTCGCGCACCTCAACGCCGACGGCACCAGCGGCACCAGCGGCACGCTCGCGCAGTGGGCGGAGGCCGACGCGACGCTGCCGACCGCGGCGCAGCTCGCCGGGTTCGACACGCTGGAGGTCGAGGTCACCCAGCGCTGCCCGAAGCCCGACACGCACGAGCTGAACGACAACTGCGGCGCGTGGGATTACATCGCGTTCCTCGGCGTCGCGCCGCTCTCGACCGGGCCGGCAGACGCGGGCGCGGACGCGAGCGCCGA
>CAIXWQ010000626.1 GCA_903923175.1 uncultured delta proteobacterium
CGGCGCCCGCGTCCAGGCGCCGTCGCGCGCGTGGGGCGCCGCGCCGCGCGCCCTCGAATCACCCCTTTGGAGCCCTCCCATGCGCACCATGCTGCTGTCGATCGTCTTGCTCACGTCGGGGTGCGCCTCGGGCTTCATGATCGAGCCTGGGCACCGCGGCCTGCTCTTCAATCCCAAGGACGGAGGCACCAAGCAGGAGCCGCTGACGCCGGGGTACTACTCGCTGCCGTCGTGCGCCTTCTCCTCGGCGTGCAGCCGGATCGACGACTACGACGTCACGTACTCCACGCGCAAAGAGGAGATCCAGACGACGTCGTCGGAAGGGCTGGTGATGCAGCTCCGGGTCGCCGTGATCTTCCGGCCGATCATCCAAGAACTCTACCAGCTCCACACCGAGATCGGCCCCGGCTACTACGAGGAGGTCATCGGACCCGAGTTCCGCAGCGCCGCGCGCGGCGTGTTCGCGCGGCACTCGTACCTGGATCTGCAGAAGCAGAACGAGAAGCTCGAGGACGAGGTCGAGACCGAGCTGCGGCGGCGCTGTCACGGCAAGCACGTCGAGATCGACTCGATCACGCTCGAGTCGATCACCTACGCGCCGGAGATCAACCAGGCCGTGCAGGCCAAGCTCGTCGGCGAGCAAGAGGCCATCCGCAAGAAGGCCGCGGCCGAGGCCGAGGCGCTCCGCGAGAAGCTCGCGCTCGAGCACGAGGCCGAGAAGGAGCGCCTCAAGGCGGAGGCGGCGCGCACGGCCAAAGAGGAGGAGCGCAAGATGGCCGAGGAGCAGGCCAAGGTCGACGTCGTGCGCGCGGAGGCGAGGGCGACCGCCGCCAAGGCGGACGTCACGGTCGCGCGGGCGGAGGCCGAGGCGACCACGATCCGCGCCAAGGCGAAGGCCGAAGAGGTGCGCGCGGAGGCGCAGGGGATCACGCCCCTGATCGTGCAGATGCACGCCTACGACGCGCTCGGAAACCTCGGTGGCAAAGGGACGACCATCCTGATCGGCGACTTCGCGCACTTGCCGGGGTTCCTCTTCCCGGGCTTCGTGCAGGGCGGCTATGGCGGCGGGCCCGCCGCGCCGCCCGCAGCGAGGCCGGCCGCGGCAACGCTCCCCGCGGCCGCCGCCGAGCCTCCCCCCGCCTCGACCCAGAGTGCCATTCCCGTCTCGGCGCCACTCCCCTCGACGACGCCCTCGACGAAGCGGGGAGTCGTCCCCGCCGTCCTGACCCGCCCCGAGCCGCCGAGAGGCGCGGCCCCGATCGGTCGCCCCCTCGACAACTGACGACGCCGTCGAGGGCGGAGTCGCGTCCTCGCCTGCGGGCTCAGGTCCGGAAGCGGTCCGTCGCCTCGACGAGCTCGTGGGTGATCCCCGGCTCCATCGCGCTGTGCCCCGCGTCGCCGACCAGCTTCAGCTCGGCCTCCGGCCACGCGCGGTGCAGCGCCCACGCCGACTCCATCGGGCAGACGACGTCGTAGCGCCCCTGCACGATCACCCCGGGGATGTGGCGGATCTTGCCGACGTCCTCGAGCAGCTGCGCGTCGCGCTCGAAGAACCCCTTGTTGACGAAGTAGTGGCACTCGATGCGCGCGAAGGCGAGCGCGAACTCCTCGCCGGACGTCTTGGCGACGTAGCCCGCGTCCGGGATCAGCATGCTCGTCTTCCCCTCCCAGGTGCTCCACGCGCGGGCCGCGACGAGGCGCACCTCGGCGTCGTCGCCGGTCAGCCGGCGGTGGTACGCGTGCAGCAGATCGCCGCGCTCTGCCTCGGGGATCGGCGCGAGGTAGTCCTCCCACACGTCGGCGAACAGCGCGCTCGCGCCGCCCTGGTAGAACCAGTCGATCTCCTGCTTGCGCAGCAAGAAGATGCCGCGCAGCACGAGCTCGCTCACGCGCTCCGGGTGCTTCTCGGCGTAGGCGAGCGCGAGCGTGCTCCCCCACGAGCCGCCGAACACCAGCCACTTCTCGATGCCGAGCTCGACGCGGAGCTTCTCCATGTCGGCCACTAGATCCCAGGTGGTGTTCTCGCGCAGCTCCGCGTGCGGCGTGCTCTTGCCGCAGCCGCGCTGATCGAAGAGCACGATGCGGTAGAAGTTGGGGTCGAAGAAGCGGCGCATCTTCGGATCGGTGCCCCCGCCGGGGCCGCCGTGCACGAAGATCGCGGGCTTGCCCTCCGGGTTGCCCGACTCCTCGTAGTGCAGGTCGTGCAGCTCGGAGACGCGGAGCCGGCCCACGCGGAAGGGCTCGATCTCGGGGTACAGCGGGCGGCGGGCGGCGTGCTCGGTCATGCGCGCAAGCGAAGCAGCGCCGCGCGGCGGGGGGAAGGGGGAGGCGTCCGCGGCTCGGTGCGCGCGCCCCCGCGAGGCGTCACTCGTAGATCACGAGATACGAATTCATGTCGATGTTCCCCGTGCCGTCCGGCGGCGTCACCCCCTTGAGCAGCCCGCGGTAGCCGACGCTCACCGTGCTGCCTGGCTTCGCGTCCTTGGTTACGTCGACGGCCCACGGGATGACCGGCGCGCCCGGGCACCAGCCGCCGCGCCCGTACCACCACGTCCCCGCCTGGTTCGGCGTCATCAGGTTCGCGGTGTCGCTCACGCAGCCGAGCTGCGTGCCGGCCATCGGGTAGTCGTGCGCGTAGACGGTGCCGCCGACCGTGAACTCGTGCTGGTGATCGCAGAACTCGGCGCAGCTCGTGGTCGCGTCGCCGCCGTGGCCGGTGATGACGGCCCAGAGCTCCACGCGCTTGGCCGTCGCCGGGATGGTCGCGGACACCGGCGCGCGCCCGGTGTCGTACTTCGAGTCGAAGTTGCCGCCGGTGAAGAGCGGGATGGCCTGCGTCGGGCGCGTCCCCTTCTTCTTGTTCGAGAAGTGCAGCTTCACCGTCGTCGCGGTCGGCTGCACGTTCCACGAGGGGGCGAACTCCCAGTGGAAGTGGCGCGCCCCGCCGCTCGCGAGCTCGTGCAGCATCGGCGTCGCGTCGAC
>CAIXWQ010000627.1 GCA_903923175.1 uncultured delta proteobacterium
CCCAGCTCCAGTCGGCGTCCGGATCGTTCGGGTAGTGCGAGGCGACGGTCGGGTAGACGGCGTCGACCCACGCCTTCGGATCGAGGCCGTCGATCTTCGTCAGCACGTCGCCGACCTTCAGCGCCACGCCGGTCGCCGGCGCCGTCCCCGCCTGGAAGACCGCCCACCCGCGCCCGCCCCCGAGCAGGTCCTTCTCGACGACGCCGAAGCACGCGTCGAGCCCGGCCGACCAGCTCGCCTCGAGGCCGGGGCCGAAGAAGGTGAAGAACGACGGCGGCGAGCCGAAGCTCGTGTGGTTGTCGCGCAGCTGCATGACCAGCCGCTGCATCCCGCCGAAGAACTGCCGCGACGACACCGCGTAACGCGCGAGGTCGCGCGCCTTCGCCGCGAACGTCGTGCGGCCCGCCTGGGTGGCGGCGCGATCGCCGAGGAAGCGACCGGCGATCTGGATCCAGCGCTCCACCAGTTGCGCGCGGTGCGCTTGGGTCGGCATCGGCCCCCACACCACGCTCGACGGCACGCAGCGGCCGTACATGCAGTCGCCCGCGGCGCCACACGTCGTGTCGACGTCGGCCTGGGTGCACGCCGTCACCGGCTGGTTCGACCCCGCGACGGCGCGGATCTCCAGCAGGTCGATCGACGCCCTCGCCTTCGTCGCGCCGCCGAACGGCGAGCCGATCACGACGATCCCCTTGATCGGCGCCCCCCACACCATCCCGTCGACGGGGCCGGTCGAGTACTCGGCCCACCCGTCGGTGGTCTCGCGGCCGGTGCGGATCGCCTGCACCTGCGCGTGCTGGAACGCGTTGGAGAGATCCGTGTTGCCGTACATCACGCGAACCGCCGGCGCCGACCCCTCGGCGCGCGACCAGAGCGTGACCTCGATGCGCCCGCTCGCGATCGACGCGAAGAACGCGTCGTCGACGACCCCGACGCCGTTCGGCAGCGCGAGGCGCAGGTAGCCGCTCCCCTCGATGGCGTCCGACGCGCCGCTCGCGTCCGCCTGCTGCAGCAGCGGCGCGAGCGTGTCGGCCGTCGCGGCCGTGGCGGTCAGCGGCGGAAAGCCGCCCGACGACGCGCCCCACTGCACCAGCTGGAGCTTGCCGTCGATCAGCTCTTGCGCGCTCTCGAAGCGGTAGCTGCGGAGCGCGTCGCGCGACGCGTGCAACGTCCCCGTCACGGCGTCGAAGTCGGCCGCGCGCGCGGGAGCGACCCGTGTCGAGAGCCCGCCAGCGGCCGCCAGCGCGAGGACGAGGGCCGTCGCGCGCGGGCGCGACCAGGCGATGGGACGAGGGCGCATGGCGCGAGGTTCTACCGCAATCCCGCCGCGACAGTGGCGCGTCGGGCGCGGTCACGGCCCCCCGGCGCGCGCGATCCGCCGGGCCTGGACGTCTCTCGCGCGGGCGGTGTCCACGCGGTGAAACGAGCTGGACCGTCGCGCGTGGCCCGACGCGTCGTGTCGTCGCCTGCGTGCTACCTTGACGCGCGATGAACCGCTTCAACGTCGCGATCGCGGTGGCGCCGGCGCTGCTGCTCTTGTGGCTGTTCCAGCGCTGGGACGCGAAGCGGCCGGAGCCGCCCGGGCAGGTGCGCAACGTCGTCATCTTCGGCGCGCTGACCTGCATCCCCGCCGGGATCATCGAGGTGCTCGAGACCAAGCTGCTCGGCGACGAGGTCGTCGGCTTCCAGGGCTCGTTCACCAACGCGTTCCTCATCGCGGCGGTCACCGAGGAGACGGTGAAGCTGCTCGTGGTGCTGATCTACCTCTGGAAGAAGCCCCACTTCGACGAGGTGATGGACGGCATCCTCTACACCGCCGCGGCGAGCCTCGGCTTCGCGCTCCTCGAGAACGTCCTCTACTCGGCGGCCAACCCCGTCACCGGGCTCGTGCGCGCCTTCACCGCCGTGCCGCTGCACGCGGTCGCCTCGGGCATCATGGGCTACTCGGTCGGCCGCGCGAAGTTCGCCAAGAGCGGCACCGTCGTGTGGCTCGCGTTCGGCCTGATGTGCGCGGTCGCCATCCACGGCACCTACGACTGGGCGCTGATGAGCGGCGGCACGTTCGGCTTCGCGAAGGCCGAAGGCGGCCTCATCGGGCTGCTCGAGATCCTCCCGATCGTGCTCGTCGGCGGCGGGGTCCTGCGCCTGCTGGTGCGGCACGCCCAGAAGCTCGACGACGTGATGCTCGGCGATCAGCCGCGCCCGCTCCCCGAACCCGCGCCCGTGCAGCCGGCCTACGCGCAGCCCGCGTATCCCGGCTACGGCCCGCCCGCGTACGGCGCGCCGGCGTACCCGCAGCCCGGCTACGGCCCGCCCGCGTACGGCGCGCCGGCGTACCCGCAGCCCGGCTACGGCCCGCCGGCGTACGGCCAGGCGCCACCTCCCGCCGGCTACCCACAACCAGGCTACGGCCAGCCTCCCGCCGGCTACGGCCAGCCTCCCGCCGGCTACGGCCAGCCTCCCGCCGGCTACGCGCAGCCGGCCTACGCCCAGCCTCCCGCCGGCTACGGCCAGCCTCCCGCCGGCTACGGCCAGCCTCCCGCCGGCTACGCGCAGCCGGCCTACGCCCAGCCTCCCGCCGGCTACCCGCAGCCTCCCATCGGCTACGGCCCGCCTCCGGCCGGCTACCCGCAACCGCAACCCCAGCCCTACGCGCCGCAGCCGACGCAGGCCGCCGCGCCTGGCACGCTCCCCGTCGCGCCGACCCCGGGCGCGCCTTACCCGCCGGGTGATCCGCGCGGCCCCGGGTTCGGTTCCTGACGATGATCGAGCGACGCCCCCCCGCCTTCGAAGGCGACGAGCTCCCCGCGCTGCCGCCCCTCGACGACGACGGCGAGCTGCTCGGCGACGCCGTGCCCGACGAGCTCGTGCACGAAGACAAGCTCGACCTCGACGACGCCGCGAACGGCGACGACTCGGCGGACGAAGCCGACGCGATGGGCGGGCGGCTCGTCGGCGACGACCTCGGCGACGGCGGAGGGCTCGACGACGAGCACGCCGACGTCGACGTCGATGCGAGCGCCGGCCTGGCGCTCGGCGACGAGCGCGGGCTGCTCGAGGGGAGCGACGAGGGGGACGGCCGCGACGTCAGCGAAGACGAGGCGGCGCTGTTCGACGACGCGCGCGGCTCGGTGGAGGACGGCGGCGCCGAGGGGACCGGCGAGGATCCCGCGCTCGGCATCGACCCCGAGGACGACGCGGGCGGGGCGTCGGCCGTGCGCGAGGACGACGAAGACGACGACCTCCCGTTCGACGCCGCCGTGCTCGCGGGAGACAGCGCGCGTGGCTGGCCGGCGATGGCCGACGTCGCGTGGGCGAGCGCGCCGGTCGCCGAGAGCGAGCCTCGCACCTGGCTCGAGACCCCTACGCGCGCCGGCGCGATCGTCGTCGATCGAGCGCGCGGCGAGCTGCTCGTGTCGATCGACGGTGGGGTCAGCTTCCGCGCCGTCGAGGGCTGTGGCGCGGCGACCGCGGTCGCGGCGCTCGATTCGCACGACTCCCACGATCGTGTGGCGCTCGTCGCGCTCTTCGACGCCACGCGCGACGCCTCCTCGCTCGCCGTCGTGCGCGCGCCCGCGGGCTCCGCCGTCTTCGCGGAGATCGTCGCCGAGATCGCCCCCGCGCAGCGCTCCGCCGTGGACGACGACGACGAGCACGCCCGCGTCGACTCGCTCACGGTCGAGGCGAGCGGCCCCGCCGAGATCGTGGTCGTCGCCTCGGGGCCGTTCGGTCGCATCCGCCTCCAGAGAGCGACGCGGTGCCCGCGGGGGCGGCGCGATTGCGCTGCCACCGGAATCCTGGCGGTGCGCATAAGGAGTCTTATGTAATCAAATATCGCATCTGAGCATGCGGTGCGTGTTTGCGCTTCTTAGCCCCCGAGGC
>CAIXWQ010000628.1 GCA_903923175.1 uncultured delta proteobacterium
GCGGCGCTCGCGGCGCTCGGACCGCGCCGGCACCGCGGCTGGATCGACGCGCCACGCGGGCTGCTCGAGACGGCGGAGGGCGCGCTCGTGGCCGATGCGCGCGGGTGGACGCTCTTCACGAGCGAGGGCGCGCTCCGGCTGGCCCTCGCGAGCGGGTGGCCGCGCTCGGCGGCGCGCGATCGAGCGGGCGCGCTCCACGTGCTCGCCGAGGACGCGGAGGGCCGCGGCACGGAGCTGCGCCTCGCGCCCCACGGCCGCGGCGGCCTCGCCCTCGAGACCGTGGCGCGCGACATCGCGGGGGCGACGACGCTCGTCGAGTCGGACCCGCGCGGCGGCGTGCGGGTGGTGCTGGCGGACGCCGAGGGCGACGCGCGTGGCGGGGTGGTGCGCGTCTCGCCGATCGACGACGACCCCGCATGGAGCGTCGTCGCTCACCTGCCAGCCGCGCCGGCCGCGAAGGGCGCGCGCCTCCGCGACGTGGTGGTCTCCGGCCCGCTCCTGCTCGCGCGGCGGCTGCCCGAGTGCGCGCTCATCGCGATCGATCTCGAGCGCGACGACGCGGCGACGCTGCCGCTCGACGGCTGCGAGCCCGCGGCGCCCCGTGATGCGCTCACGGGCTCGCTCACGGGGCAAGACGCGCTGCTGCTCGTCGACGGCGGCGCGGTGCTGGTCGCCGACGCGGCGGGCGTGCAGCGCGTCACGCTGACGCGCGCGCCGAGCGGCGCGCTCACGCTCACGGCCGACGCGCGCTTCGACGGCCGGGCGCTGCGCGGGCCGCTCGTGGGCCCGATCGACGCGCCTCGCACGGCCCTGGGGCGATGAGGCTCAGCCGCGCGCCGGGCCAGCCGCGCCTGCCGCTCCGCCGGCAGCGTCGCGCGTGATCTGGTGCCAGTCGAGCGCCGCGGGGAGGCGCCCTTCGGCGCGGTCCGCGCGCCCGCCCCCGCGACCGCCGTGCAGCGCCGTGAGCGACTTGAGCCACTTGCCCGCGTCGAACGCCACGGCCGACGCGCCGCGCTCGACGGCGACCTGCAGCTCGCCGGTGATCTCGTCGCGCGTCGCGACGAACGCGATCACGTCGGGGCGGCGCGCCAGCGAGGAGGCGAGCGTGCGCAGCCCGGCGAGATCGTCGCGCTCGCGGAGCGTGGCGATCGTCGCGAGCGCCCCCTCGCGCGCGGGGTGCTCGTCGTGCAGCGCGCGCACCAGCAGCTCGATCAGCTCCTGCTTGGCCGCCGCGTAGCGCTCCGTGCGCTTGTCGAGCTCCGCGCGCAGCTTCGCCACGGCCGCGGGGATGGCCGGGACCCCGCAGGTGAAGGCGCGCGCGAGCTCGCCGAGGATACTGCCGTTGGCGCGCGCGTCCGCGAGCGCGCGCCGCCCCGCGAGGAACGTGACGCGCACGCCCCCCTTGTAGCGCTCCGTGCCCACGACCCGGACCGGGCCGACCTGACCGGTGCGCTGGCAGTGCGTGCCGCCGCAGGGCGAGAAGTCGAAGCCCTCGACCTCGATCACGCGCACGTCGCTCGCGACCTTCGGGGCCCTGCGCAGCGGCAGCGCCAGAAGCTCGGCCGCCGTGGGAAAGAGCACGCGGATCTCGCGGTCCTCGAGCACCGTGTCGTTCACGCGCGCCTCTGCCTCGGCGAGCTTCGCGTCGTCGAGCGTCGCGACGCCGAGGTCGATCGTCGAGACCTCGCTGCCGAGCCGCGAGGAGACGGTCTCGGCCCCCGCGACGTCGACCAGCGCGCGCGAGAGCATGTGCTGCGCGGTGTGCTGCGACATGTGATCGCGCCGTCGGGCGAGGTCGATCTCGCCCGCGAGCTCCGCGCCGGGCGCGAGCCCCTCGGCGGGCGCGGCGATCAGGTGGTGGATGGTGCCGTCCTCGGCGACCTGCACGTCGACGACGTCGATCGATGCGAGCGACGCGAGCGACGCGAGCGACGCGAGCGTGCCGCCCGCGTGGCCTACGTGCGAGAGCCGCCCGCGATCGCCGAGCTGACCGCCGGCCTCCGCGTAGAAGGCGGTTCGGTCGAGCACGAGCGAGGGGGCGCCCTTCCAGGTCGCCACGGCGAGCAGCCGGGCCTCGAAGCGCGCGCGCAGGGAGTCACGGAAGAAGAGCTTCTCGGTGGGCGCCACGCGGCGCTTCGTATCACGTCGTCGCTTCGGCGGCGGAGGCCGGCGCCGGCGCGACGCTGCCGGCGCTCGCCGCTGCCGGGCTCGCCGCGGGCTGGTTCCAGCGGTTCCGGAGCGCGAGCACGGCGTCGCGGACCTGCTTGCGGATCGCCCACGCCAGCGCCGCGACCGCGGCGAGCCAGGCGCCGACCGCGGGGAAGAGCGCCGCGTCCGTGACGTAGATCAGGCGCGGCTCGAAGGGGCGGTCGGCGGTGACCAGCTCGCGCGCGGTCGACACGAAGCGATCGGCGTTCGGCGTCGGCAGCGCCACGGGCGCGACGCCATGGCGCAGCCCGGCCTGCGAGAGCACGTCGCCCGCGAGGCCGCCTGCGGGGGCCTCGAGCGCCACCTTTCCGTCGCCCTTGGTGGCCGGCGCGTTCGTCGCGAAGGCGGAGGCAGACGCGGCGGTGAGCGCCGTCGAGCGTTCGGCGAGGCGACGCTCGATGGCGCGCTGCTCCTCCGCGTGGTCGGCCTCGTCACGCGAATCCCGCGCGTCGCGTTCCCTCGACGCGGCGACGCTCAGCTGCGGCGACGCGGCAGACGGCGCGCGCTCGGCGCGCATCGAGGTGAGGCCGAGCCCGAGGGCCGCCACGCCGATCATCGCGAGCGCCACCACCACGCCGCGCATCGTCGTGCGCGCACCGCCGAACGCGAGGGCGAGCGGCCCGCCCGGGCGCAGGAGCCGCTCGGCCGCGAAGGCGAGCGCGCCGACGGCGAAGAGCCCCACGAACGCCTCGGGCGAGACGAGCCAGAGCCCGCCGAACGCGAGCGCGCCGAGCGCGCGACGCCGCAGGCCAGCGAACGCGAGCGTCGACGCGAGGCCCCCGAACGCCAAGGCCAGCGCATCGGCCCCGCCGAAGAACCACACCGCCCGATCGCCGCCCAGCAGCGCGATCGGGTGGAGCTCTCGCGGCAGCCCGAGCGAGAGCTCCACGCGGCTCGCCGTGAGCGGCTGCGCGGGGGTCGGCAGCGCGAGCACGCCGCCGAAGCGCGCCAGGCTCGCCGCGCCGATCGACTGCACGCGCGCGACGTGCACCCCCTTGTAGAGCGGCACGACCACGCCTGGACCGTCGGGGGACGCGAGCACCTTGGTCGCCGCGCCGTCGAGCGCGAGGAAGATCGGGCGCCCCGCGGGCGAGAAGCGGAGATCGTCGACGCCGTTGTTCTCGTACTGGAGCTCGTCGTCGGCCACGAGATCGCCGCGCGCGGTCACCACCAGCACGCGGCGGTGCGAGCGCACGACCGCGGAGAGCGACTCGGTCTGCGCGAGCTGCCGCACCTCGACCGCGAGCGTCTGGCCGCGGGTCACCACGAACGCGCGGGCGTTCGGCTGCGTCGCGGCGAGGGGCGCCTCGCTCACGTCGCCCGGCCGGGCCGTGCCGTCGAACTGCAGCTTGTGCTCCGGATCGGACTCCACGAGCCACCACTCGAACGTCGAGCGCGCGTCGGGGGCGAACGCCCACGCCTTGCCTGCGGGCGGCGCGCCGAGCGAGCCCTGGATGGACACCGCGGCGGAGCGCCCGGCGAGCGCGAGGACGAGCTCCGCCCCCTCGACCTTCCAGCTCGTGGCGCCCGTCACGTCGAGCACGCGCTCGGCGTTCGCGAGCGGCACGCGCACCACGCCGAGCTCCGCCGTCGAGCGGAGCGAGAGCGAGTACTGGAACGTCGCCTCGCGCCCGATGCGGATGGCGCGGGCGAGCTGGAAGATCGGCGCCGGCGCGCTCTCGACGGCGACGCCGTTCGTCGGTAGCGGCGACGGCGCCGCGCCCTCGAAGTGGAGCGTCGTGCCGGAGAGCCCGGAGAGCCTCGTCCCCTCCTGGATGGTCCCCTTCGCGAGGTCGGCTTCGAACGCGTTCACCGCGCCCGCCACCACCAGCACGCGCGCGGCGTCGAGGTGGAGCTTGCCCTCCAGCACGAACTGCCGCGCGCTCGTGTGCAGGAAGTAATGATCGCCCTCGAAGCCGATCGCCGCGGGCTTGCCGTCGATCTTCGCGTCCTCGAGGCGCACGCGCTCGGGTGCGCCGAAGAGCGGGATGGCGACGGGGCCGTCGGCCAGCACGCTCCCCTCGAGCGTGAACGTGAGCCCCGCCTCGACCGAGCCGCCCACGCGCAGCCGCGAGAGCACGTAGCAGTGCGTGGTGCAGGCCTCGTGCTTCTTCGCGGCGACCCACTCGCCGAGCGCGTCGAGCTCGCGCGCGATCGTCGCCCCTTCGGCCCGCGCAGGGCGCGGCGCGAGGACGGACGCCGCGGCGCTGGCCGCGAGCAGGACGAGCGGGACCGACAGCCCGCGCACACGACGGCGCGCGGCCTTCGACGAGACGACCATTCGGGGACCTCCAGAGGCTCGATACGCGCGGCGCGGCGATTCGATCCGCGCACGCTCGAACGAGCCCATGCGACCCCCGTTGGACCCGGCGCGCCGCCGGACCTTGGGCCCTCAGCGCAGGGCGCGCAGGAGCGCGACGGCGAAGGTCACGCCACCCGCGATCGCGAGCAGCAGCGCCACCACGCCGATGCGCCCGCGCAGCGCGCGCCACCGTCGACCGAACGCGCCCCGCCCTTCGAAGAGCGCGCCGCCGAGCCCGAGCACCACCAGCAGGGCGATGACCAGCAGCACGCGGAGCGCGAGGACGGAGAGACGCACCCGCGGCTTCTAGCACCGCGGAGCGCCGTCGTTACGGCTGGCGTGCGAGCGCTACTTCGACGCGTCGCTCTTCGCGTCGCTCGTCGTCGCGTCGGAGAGCCCGCCGTCGGCCGGCGAAGCGGGCGTGGCAGAGGCCTTGCCGCGGTCCTTGAGCGGCACGACGTCACGGCAGCAGCGCGCGCCGAGGTGGTAGTTCGCGTGCCAGCTCGCGTTGATCGGATCGACGTGCCAGCGCGGATCGAAGCGGCAGTGATCCTTGTACATCTTGCCGTCGTAGAACCACGCGCTCCCCTTCATCTGCGCGTAGACGACGTGATCGTTCGGATCGAGCCGGCTCATGAACTCGGCGATGTTGCCGTGCTGATCGTAGACGCCGAGGCGAGACTTGCACTTCGGGAACGCGCCGGACGGCTCGCTCTCGGTCGGGCACGTGCCCCAGATGTCCTTGTTCGGCAGGCAGCTGAGCCAGAGCTTGCCGACGTTGCACGCCTTCATGTCGAGCTCGTCGCCGTAGGCGTACTGCGTCGGCTTGCCGCCGCCGGGATCGGCGTCGCACGCCGTGTCCCACTCGACGTCCTTGCAAAGGCGCTTGCCGGCCATCTCGCAGAGCTTCTCGGAGTTGATCGGGTTGGAGAACACGAACGGCAGGTTGCAGGCGTGGTTCGGGTACTCGAACTGATCGATGCACACCTTCGCGCCGTCGATGTCGCCGTCGGCGTAGACGGGGACCTCGTTCTCGTGGCCGCAGATCTCCCGCTGCTTCGGCGACTGCAGGATCTGCCCCTTGAGCCCCTCGAGGCACTGTGCGCGCGAGTGCTCGTGCACCGCCTTCGGGTTCCCCTGGCTGATGTTGATCCGCCGCTCGGCGAGCAGCTTCTTCACGTAGCCGATCGCCTCGGGCGTGCGCGGCTCGAGGGGGACGAGCGAAGTCAGGTACTCGACGTCGATCTGCGACTGCGCGTCGGTGGGCCCGGCGTCCTCGCCGTCGACCGTGTACCCCTCGAAGCCACTGTCGATGGGCCCGCCGCCCACGCCGGCCTCCAAGCCGAGCCCGGTCGACGCGAGCGCGCTCGCGGAGCCGCCCGCGGCGAACGCGCTGGCCCCTGCGTCGGGGCTCGCCTCCACGCCGTTCGCGCCGTTCGCGCCGCCCTCGCCGCTCGCTGCCGACGCGTCTCGCAGGGTCTGCGCGCGGAGGCGCAGGCGCGCCACGCCATAGGTCGTGCCCCCGACCGCGACGCACGCGAGCGCGACGAACGCGACGAACTTCCCTCTGGAACCTACTGCCATGACGACGCACGCATACACAGCGCAGCGCGCCCGGCCAAGAAAGCCCGACTCAGCCGTTCGCTCGACCGAGCCCTCGCGCGACGTCGACGCGCACTTCCTCGGCGCGCGCGCGGACGAGGTAGCGGCCACCTTCGAGCCCGGCGACGAACGCGAGCAGCCGCTCGCGCAGGTGGCATCGCAGGCGGAACGCGTCGTCGCCGTTCTTGGCCGACACGAGCACGCGCACGACCGCCGCGCGGTCGGTCCAATCGGTGACCTGGACGTTCGCCGTCCGCCCGTCCCAAGCGTCGCACTCCTTGCACAGGCGGAGCGCCTCGACGCGGATGGCCTCGATCGGCGCCGCGAAATCGACGTAGAGCATGACCGTGCCGTGGATCTGCCCGCCGACCTTGGTCCAGTTCTGGAACGGCTGATCGAGGAAGCGGCCGATCGGCACGATCAGGCGCCGCTCGTCCCAGAGCTTCACGACCACGTAGGTCAGGTTGATCTCCTCGATCGTCCCGAACTCGGCCTCGATCACCACCGAGTCGCCGATCCGCATCGGCTGCGTGATCGAGAGCTGGATGCCGGCGATGAGCCCCGACAGCGACTTCTGCGCGGCCAAGCCGACCACGACGCCGGCGATGCCGGCCGAGGCGAGCAGCGAGACGCCGACGCTGCGCACGAAGTCGAACTGCATCAGGATGACCGCCGCCGCGATCAGCACCGCGAGCACCGCGAACACGCGCCGCAGCACCTCGAGCTGCGTGCGCAGCCCCTTGGTCCGGTGATCGCCCGCGTCGCCGTCGGGGAGGCGCGACTCGATCCACGCGGCGCCGAGCGACATCCCGCGCATCACGAGCCAGGCGAGCCCGACGACGAGCACCGAGAACGACAGCCGCTGACCGACCAGATCGACCGCCGCGGTGAAGCGGAGCGTCTCCATGAAGAAGCGCAGCGCGATGACGGCGACCACCAGCCGGGTCGGCCCGCGCGCCGCCTCGACCATCTCGTCGTCCCACTTCGTCGTCGTCTTTCGCGCGAGGCGCCGCAGCACCCCGAGCACCACCGCGGCGAACACGACGCCGAGCGCGTACGCGCCGAGGCACGAGAGCGTGAGGCCGATCCACTGCCAGGCCGCCACGCCGAAGACCTTCAGGCGCAGCAGCGACGGCGGCAGGCGCTCCTGCCAGTCGGTCGGCCCGTACGCCGACCAGAGCTCCGGCACCATCGCGACGGAGCTCCGCGACACGACCCAGCGCTGCACGCCGTCGTCGAAGCGCACCCGCGTCAGCGTGATCGGCACGAGCTCGTCGTCGAGCGGGATGGTCGCGGCGACCTCGAGGGCGGCGGGGCCGGTGCTCGCCCCCTCGGGCAGGTCGGAGATCCGCGAGACGTCGACGATCACCTTGCGATCGAGGACGTACGCGAGCTCGCGCGCGAGCGCCGGGCCGTCCTTCGCCTGGTTGGCGCGCGGGATCGCCTTCAGATCGAGGTAGTGCGCGGCGCGGTTCCAGTCGCCCGCGCGCGCCGACTGCAGGAAGCCGTCGAACGCGCGCCGCGGCGTCTCGCGGTCGAGCGGCACGTCGAGGCGCGGCAGGCCGTCGTTCGGCCCCGCCCACGCGAGCGTCGGCGCGACCCACGCGCCGCCCACGAGCACGAGGAGCACGGCGAGCACGGAGAGCGCGAGGGCGAACGGGCGGAGAAGCGGGCGCACGGCCCGCGAATACCATGGCGTCGTCGCGGGCCGGGAAACGCGCCGTCGCCGCGCGCGGCGGCGTGGCCGGACTCACCCCTCGCGCTGCCTTACCCCCCCCCGGCCAAGAGAGTCCGCCGGTCTCGCCAGAGAGGCCTACCATCGCTGCCGAGGAGGTCGTCGCCATGTTCGAGTCGGCGGAGCTGGGGCACACGATCGACAAACAGCGCTGGAAGGAGGACGTCCCGAAGCTGCGCGAGGCGCTCCTCGCGGCGCAGTACCGCGTCCTCGATCTGAAGAAGTTCCCCGTGATCCTCGTCATCGGCGGCGTCGACGGCGCCGGCAAGGGCGAGACGGTGAACCTCCTCTCGGAGTGGATGGATCCGCGCCACCTCGAGGTGCACGCCACCGGCGCGCCCACCGACGAGGAGCGCGAGCGCCCCACGATGTGGCGCTTCTGGCGGCAGCTCCCGGCCAAGGGGAAGATCGGGATCTTCTTCGGCTCCTGGTACACCGAGCCGATCGTCTCGCGCGTCTACGGCCTGACCGACGACGCCGAGCTCGAGCGCCGCACCGCGGAGATCGTCCGGTTCGAGCAGATGCTCGCCGACGAGGGCGCGCTGCTGCTGAAGCTCTGGTTCCACCTGTCGAAGAAGTCGCAGAAGAAGCGCCTCAAGGACCTCGAGAAGGATCCGAAGACGCGCTGGCGGGTGACCGATCAGGAGTGGAAGCACTTCAAGATCTACGACGACTTCCGCCCCGTCTCGGAGCGCACGCTGCGCGAGACGAACAAGGCCGACGCGCCCTGGGTCGTCATCGAGGGGCTCGACGCGCGCTACCGCGGCCTCACCGCGGGGCAGACGCTCCTGTCGACGATCGAGGCCCGCGTCGGGCGCGAGGAGCAGAAGCAGCGCGAGAAGGAGGCCGCCAAGGCCGCCGCCGCCGCGATGCCGAAGGTGGTCGAGAAGGCGCCCGAGCCCGTGCGCGAGGCGGACAAGCCGAAGCTGCCCGCCAAGACCGCGCCCACGGTCGCGAAGAAGGGCGCGAAGTCGAAGGCCAAGGGGGCCACGACCCGCGTGACGACCGAAGGGGTCGACCTGCTCGCGAGCCTCGACCTCGGCCAGAAGGTCGACAAGGAGCACTACGAGAAGGAGCTCGAGAAGCTCCAGCGCCGGCTCAACCTGCTCTCTCGCGACGCGAAGTTCCGCAAGACGTCGATGGTGCTCGTCTTCGAGGGGATGGACGCCGCCGGCAAGGGGGGCGCCGTCCGTCGCGTGACGAGCGCGCTCGACGCCCGGTACTACTCCATCGTCCCGGTCGCGGCGCCCACCGAAGAGGAGCGCGCGCAGCCGTACCTCTGGCGCTTCTGGCGCCACCTGCCGCGCAAGGGGCGCGTCACGATCTTCGATCGATCCTGGTACGGGCGCGTGCTCGTCGAGCGCGTCGAGGGGTTCGCGCAGCCGCACGACTGGCTCCGCGGCTACTCGGAGATCAACGACTTCGAAGAGGACATGATCCGCGCGAACACCGTCGTCGCGAAGTTCTGGCTCCACGTCTCGGCCGACGAGCAGCTCCGCCGCTTCAAGGAGCGCGAGGCCACCGGCTTCAAGCGCTTCAAGATCACCGAGGAGGACTGGCGCAACCGCGCCAAGGCGCCGCTCTACGATCGCGCCGTCTGCGACATGGTCGACAAGACCAGCACCGAGATCGCGCCGTGGACGCTGGTCGAGGCCGAGGACAAGAACTTCGCCCGGCTCAAGATCCTCCGGACGATCTGCGAGCGCATCGAAGCGCGCATGTGACGGCGCCGCGGCGCGCGCGCGGCGGCAGGGCACGACGCGGTCGCGGCTCACACCGTGAAGTCGACGATCACCACCCAGCCGAAGCTCGTCGTTCGCGCGATCGGCGCCTTGCCGCCGACCGCCCGGACGAGCGCGGCCAGCGCGGGCGCGGTGAACGGGATCGGGTGGATCCCCCGCCGCGTGAACCCCTGCGCGCGCGCGACGACCTCGAGCGCCGTGGATTCGATCACGTTCAGCGACACCGAGGCGTAGTTGGGCGTCGTGAGCAGCACGCGCCCGCCCGGCCGCACCACGCGCATCACCTCGCGCAGCCACACCTCCGGCCGCGCGCAGTGTTCGATGACCTCGGTCGCGTAGGCCGCGTCGAAGCTCGCTTCGGCGAAAGGGAGCGCCTCGGCGCCCGCCTCGATCAGCTCGAGCGGCGCCGCGCCGTGACCCGGGTGCTCGGCGTAGTGCGCACGGCAGGCCGCGACGGCGCGCGGATCGAGATCGGTGCCGACGTAGCGGAGGTGCTGCGGGAGCTCGGGGAGGTTCAGGAACATCCCGCAGCCGACGTTCAGCACGCGCGCGTCGGCGGGCAGCGCGCCGAGGAACGCGCGCAGCGCGTCGTCGATCGGCCGGTGGTAGAGCGACCAGGGGAAGCGCCGACCGAGCGCGTGGTTGCGGAAGTAGCTCGCGAGCGCGTGCGCCTCGGGCGGCTGCGCGCTCACGGCGACGACGCCGCCTCGGGGACGCGCGCGACGATGAGCAGCTCGGCCCCCTCGCCGTCGCGCTTGGCCTGCACGAGCTGGCGCACCGCACGGAAGACCGGCCACGAATAGAGGCGTCGCAGCCGCGAGGCGACGATCCAGTGGCCGGTGAGCTTCTTGGTGACGTAGCCCGCGAGGCTCGGGACGAGCCACGCCTCGAACGCCGCCTGCGAGCCGTCGCTGCCGAGCCTCTCGCTCTCGACGCCGGCGAAGCCTGCCTCTTCGAGCAGCGTTCGCCACTGCTCGGCGCCGTACAGATGGTGATGCGCGAACTGCGCGTCGAGGGCGCCCGCGTACGCCCGCCCGACCTCGGGAAGCCCTACGCGATCGAGCCCGCGCCGCAGCGGCAACGTGCGCGTCCACTCGCCGTTCGGCACGATGAGATAGAAGATGCCGAGCGGCCGCATCGCGCGCCGGATGGTGAGCAGCGCGGCGCGGATGTCCGGCACGTGCTCGAGCGAGCAGTTCGCCACGCACGTCGCGAAGAACGACTCGGGGAGCGCGCTGGTGTCGGTGATGCTCTGATCGATCACGCGCTCGTATGCGTGCGAAGCCTGCGCGCGCGCGGCCTCGCGCTCGTTGACGTCGACGCCCCAGGTGTCGACCCCCGGCCACGCGAGGCTGGTGAACAGGCCGTCGCCGCACCCGACGTCGAGCACGGGCCCCACGACGGGGAGCTCCTTCACGCGCTTGAGGCGCACGCACTCCTTGATGGCGAGCGCCGTCGGGACGTGCGGGAAATACGCGTCGAATTCGAGGAACGAGAACTCGGCCCCCTTCGGCGGGTGCCCCTCGAGGACGCTCGTCGACATCGGCGGCAGCGCTCCGCGGTACTTGCGTGCGGGCGCGTTGCGCGGAGGGAAGGTGGAGTCGATCGGCATCGGTCCTTCGCGCGCCGCATGGAGCGCTGCGCGTGCGCCGAAGCATCTCGCGTCACGGGGACGCAGGCCAGCGAAACGCGCGCAACGCCAGGCCTCGGCCGTACGCGCGTGCGCGCGGGAGAGCGAGCGAAGCAGCGCGCGGGACGACGCGCCCGACGCGCGGGTCCGCGCCCCCCGGAGCGTGCGCGCGGGGTCGACGCAGCGACCGGCGCCCGCGTCCCCCACCAGTGACCATTCGCGTCACCCTCGGTGTCAATTCGCGTCGGGTCGAGCGGGTCGCGCGGCATCGGGGCCTGGATCGGCGCCCTCCGTCGAGGCGCCGGCGCGCGGCACGTGGTTTGCCCCAGCGCGAGCACATGCTTACGGTCCTTGTCCGGGCGCAGCGCCGTGGGTTCAGTCTCGTCGAGGTGATGGCCGTCGTCGCCATCGTCGGCATCATCTCGATGGTCGCCTACGCGGGCGTGGCGCGGTACCTCGCGCACTCGAAGGTGCCGGAGGCGACCACGACGCTCTCGGCGCTGGAGAACGGCTCGCGCGTCGCGTTCTCGGCCGAGTCCGACAGCGGCGGCGCAGGCACGGGCCCGTTCGTCCATCAGTTCTGCCCCACCGCCGCGACGGGGGTGCCGGCGACCGTGCCGAAGGCCGCGCGCGCCGATGGCAACTGGACAGCGCCGACGTGGGCATGCCTCAAGTTCACGATGACCGGTCCGCAATTCTACCAGTACAACTACACGTCGGCCGGCACCGGCGGGACCGCGACCTACACCGCCACGGCGTATGGCGATCTCAACGGCAACAGCGTGAACTCGACGTTCGCGCTCACCGGTAAGGGAAGCGCCAACGGCGAGGCCCAGCGCCAGACCATGGTCGTCGTGAACGAGGACGAGTGAGCCAGATGATCGACGCGCCCGCACTGCGACCCCGCTTCTCTCTCGAAGGGCTCACGCCGGAGGTGAAGGGGACGCTCGCGCGCGCGCCGCTGCCGCACCTGCTCGTGCACGCGCTCACCCGCGGCCTGACCGGCTCGATCGTGCTCGGGGCCGGCGAGACGGCGGCGGTCGTCGTCTTCTACGCGGGGGCGCCGGTGCGCGTCGACGTCGACGACGACGCGACGCGACTCGGTCAGCTGCTGCTGCAGCGGAGGGCGATCGACGAAGCGACGCTCGACGCCGCGCTCGCGCGCGCCGCCATCACGCACAGCCGCCTCGGCGCCGCGCTCCTCGCCAGCGCCGCGATCGACGGCAAGAGCCTCCTCGCCGCGCGCGAAGCGCAGGCCGCCGCGCGCATCGCGAACCTCGCCCACGCGCCAGCGGACACGACGTACGCGTTCTACGCGGGCAAGGACCTCCTGGCGGACGGCGAGCCCGACAACACGTTCACCCCCGACCCGCTGCCGGTGATCGCCACCGCCGCGCGCGCGCTGACCGACCGCGCGCGCATCGACGACGCGCTCGCGAAGCTCGGCGACAAGCCGCTCACGCTGCACGCGGCGGCCGCGCCGGATCGCTTCCGCTTCGAGGGCGAGGAGCGCGCGGTGCTCGACGCCATCCGCGCCACGCCGCGCACGCTCGGAGCGCTGCTCGACGCGGGCGTCGCCTCGATCGACGCGGTGCAGACCGTCGTCTTCGCGCTCGTCACCACCCGCCACGCCGACCTCGGGCAGCCGCCGCTCGGCACCCCGTGGCCCCCCGCCCGGGCCTCGCGCGTGAGCCTGACGGTCGACGAGTCGGCCGAGGTGAAGCGCGTCCTCGCCGCCTCGACGAACGCCGAGAAGGCCGAGAAGTTCCTGCACATGGGCGACTACTCGAGCGCGCTCCCGCTCGCCGAGGAGGCCGTCCGGCTCGATCCGGGGAGCGCCGAGTACCTCGCCCTGTGCGGCTACGCGCGCGGCCTCGCGAGGCCCAACGACGACGGCCTCCGCGCCGGGATCGCCGCGCTCGACGACGCGCTCGGACGCGACCCGCGGATGGATCAGGCGCTCTGCTATCGCGGCGTGCTGCGGCGCAAGCTCGGCCAGGAGCGCGAGGCGATCGCCGATTTCCGGAGGGCCGCGGAGCTCAACCCGAAGAAC
>CAIXWQ010000629.1 GCA_903923175.1 uncultured delta proteobacterium
GCCGAGCCCGACCGCGCGCTCGCCCGCGAGTCGCGCCGCCAGCAGCTGCAAGCGCGCAGCGGTCGCGGCGCGAAATGCTTCACGCTCCTCGGTGCGCGCCAGCGCGACCGTGGCAAGGCCGCGCACGAGCAGCAATCCGAGCCCGAGCACCGCGAGCGCGACCGCGGAGCGGCCGGCGAACCCGGGCACGCGCGCGACCCACCGGGACAGCGACGTCATAGCTGGCCCGGCGCCCGCGACTTCGTGCGCCCCGCCCAGCGCGCGTGCCAGCGCTCCCAGCACGACCGCGAGCGCGCCCTGCGCGAGGGCCACCGCGCCGTCGAGCGCGAGCGCCGCGCCCTGCAATCCGCCCCGCGCCTGCATTCCTCGCGGGGATGGAAGCCGCGCGTTGCGCGGAGGCGCGATCGAATCGTCGCGGGAAACCTTGCGCACGCCTCGTGCGTACTCACGTCTAGATGGGAAGCGAACCGTGCGCGCGGAGGTGGTGAAGAGAACGGCCCCGCGGGTGCATCCAATCACGAAGACGCAGGAGGGCTGGCGCACGAGGGCTCACGGCCCAAGGAGTCGGCACGCCCGCGCGTCGTACGGAAGGCGCTCCACGCCCTCCGGTGGCAAGTCGGGAACGGTAATTGCAGCACTTTCGACCCTTGCAAGGTCTCGTTCCCTCGAGACGTTACAGGGGAAAGCGGCGAAGCGGTTCCGACGGCGTCGTTCTACCGCACCCGGCGGGGCAGGCAAGCGGCGTGAAGCAAAATAGTCGTCGTGGCGGTTACTGGCTGGCTGGACTCGGGAGACGGGCATGAACGTGAGCACTGCGCGAAAGAAGAATGCACCGGTCGAAGCGCGCGGTCGTGCCGGGGGCGAGGCTCGCCCTGGGCGCGTCCACAAGGGCACGGCTCCGGCCGCGCCGAGGGCGGTGCGTGCGGCGGCTCCAACCACGCCTGCGGCGAAGGCCGTGGTCGAGGAGGCCCCTGCGGTCGCGCCGACGGCTCCCAAGCAGCCCGTCGTGCGTCGCCACAACGCACCGCAGATCATGCCGTCGTCGCGGCGTCGCCGTGACAACGAGCGCTCGTCGGCGTTGCGAAACACCACGCCCGCCAACGACGTGCCGCTGCGCCCGCCGTCCGACTCGATGGCCCCGCCGTCCTCGATGGACGTCGAGGAGATCGTCGAGCTCGAGGCGGCCGAGCCTTCGCTCGCCGATCTGACGGAAGAGCTCGCGGCTCCGGTCGCGCAGCCCGACACCAAGCGCTCGGAGGACGCGGCGAGCGACTCCATGCTCTCCCGCTACTTCCGCGACATGGCGATGCACTCCGTCATGACGCAGGTCGCGGAGGTCGCGGCCGCGGTCGACGTCGAGAAGTGCGAGGCCAACCAGTGGGCCGCCGTGCTCTCGTACCCGCCGACCTTCGCCCACATGCTGGCGACGCTCCGGCAGGACTACCCCGAGCACGCCGCCACGCCGGAGATCGCCGAGCTCGAGAAGCTGTTCGAGAAGACCTTCGGTAAGGACCTGCTGAAGCCCAAGAAGCTCGCGGTGAAGGTCCAGCAGAAGTGGGATTCGACGCTCTTCGAGATGGGCAAGAAGACCCGCGTCGCCGACAGCGATCGCCTCTGGATCGACCGCGCGGAGCGCGAAGCCCGCCGCCTCGGCGACGAGCAGCTCGACGACGCGATCGCCGACGAAGAGGCCGGCTCGCACGCGTCCATCCCGCACTCGCGCGAGTACGGGCGCTGGATCGGGCGAATCGATCGCGCTCGCGCCGCGACGCTGCGCGCGAAGAACCGCTTCGTGGCCGCGAACCTGCGGCTCGTCGTATCGATCGCGCGTCGCTACAACCGCGGCCGCCTCCCCCTGATCGACCTGATCCAGGAGGGGAACATCGGCCTCATGAAGGCGGTCGAGCGCTTCGATCACACGCGCGGCTACCGCTTCAGCACCTACGCGTCGTGGTGGATCCGGCACGCGATCTCGCGCGCGCTCGCCGACAAGGGGCGCGCCGTCCGCATCCCGGTCCACATGCTCGACACCTACAACCGCGTCATGCGCGCGACCCAGACGATCATCGCGCGCACGGGGCGGGAGCCGCTCACCGAGGAGCTCGAGAAGGAGACCGGAATCCCGGCCGAGAAGCTCGAGCGCGTGAAGGGGTTCTGGGCGGAGACGCCGTTCTCGCTCGATCGCCCGGTGGGCGACGAAGACGGCCGGAAGTTCATC
The DNA here is from genome assembly GCA_903923175.1 of uncultured delta proteobacterium. Taxonomy (GTDB): domain Bacteria; phylum Myxococcota_A; class Polyangia; order Polyangiales; family JADJMO01; genus CAIXWQ01. Next base: position 2,219 of record CAIXWQ010000629.1, read on the forward strand.
GACTTCCTGCAGGAAGAGAACGTCCCGACGCCCTACGACAACATCGTCTCGGCCAAGTGGACCGACGAGGTTCGCCGGCTGCTGACGACGCTCTCGCCCATCGAGTCGCGGATCATCCGCTGGCGCTTCGGCCTCGACGACGAGGACGAGCTCACGCTCAAGGAGATCGGCGACAAGTACAACCTGTCGCGCGAGCGCATCCGGCAGCTGCAGGAGCAGGCGCTGGTGAAGATGCGCCGACAGATGAAGGAGTAGCGGCCAAGTCCGCGACTCCAAACGGGTCGACGCATCGTTCGAACGAGCGGCTCGCAGGTCGCGAATGCCAGGGAGCGGGGGTTCTCCGTAGACGGGAATCCCCGCTCACTCGCGATCGCGGTTCGCAGCGGAGCGGTTCGCAGCGGAGCTCGCCCGCCAACCGCGGTTGGCACACCACGACGCCGCGATCACGCGCGCGTCGCGCGCCGTGTGGCCCCGTGATCCGGCGATCACCCCGCGCCGCCCCACAGGTCCTTGGCGATCTTCTCGACCAGCCGGTCGGCGAAGCCGCGCGCCTGCGCCGTCCGCCCCTTGCAGTTGTTGATCAAGATCGAGAAGGCGACCGGGCTGCGCCCTGGCGGCGCCAGCACGAAGCCTGACAGGGCGATCGCGTCGTCGAGGGTCCCCGTCTTCGCGCGCACCGCCCGCCGCGCGTGCTCCGCCTTGAAGCGCCCGTGCAGCGTGCCGTCGGCGCCACCGATCGAGAGCTGCGTCAGCAGCTCCGGCTGGATCGAGGGCTCGCGGTAGGCCCACCGCAGGAGCGTCGCGAGCTCGTGGGCCGTGGCGCGGTTCGCGTCGAACAGGCCGCTGCCATTTTTCACAGCAACTCCGGCGTCGAGGGCGCCGATCTTCGCGAGGAACTTCATGGCGAGATCGGCCGCGTCGGCCGACCCGGCCGGGCGCTTGGCCCGCTCGCCGGCCAGCGCCTTGAAGATCATCTCCGCGTAGAAGTTGTCGCTGTTCTTGCCGACCCGGAGCAGCAGCGCCGCCAGCGGCAGCGACTTGTGCTTCGCGAGGAGCGTCCCCGCCGCGGGCGAGCCGTTGCGCACCTCGCCCCGCACCTCGATCCCCATGTCCTGGAAGATCGCCTTGAGCGCGTAGCCCGCGAGCAGCTGCGGATCGTTCACCCGCTTCACGTGGGGGATGGCCCTGGTCTCGCGCGGGATCGACCCCCCGACCACGACCTTCATCCGCTTCGGATCGGCCTCCGCGGGACCGAGGGCCATCCGCACGGTGTCGCCGCCGCCGTCGCTGAGCTTCACCGTCCCCTCGACGTCGACGAAGCCGGGCGGCCAGAACTGGACCACGGCCCCTTCGCCGCCGCCGGGGCGGACCATCCCCACGACGACGTTCTCGTCCAGCGACACCGCCGCGACCGGCGCGCGGAAGTACGACCACTCGTTCGGCTGCTGCTCGAACGCGGGCGGCGTCGTCTGCTCGTCGTAGAAGCGCTGGTCGACCACGATCCCGCCGTCGATCCGCTTGATCCCCTGCTTCTTCAGCTCGAGGGCCATCTCGTAGAGGTCGCCGGTCCCGAGCGACGGGTCGCCGTAGCCGCGCAGCACGACCGGCCCCGAGATCACCGGCCCGCGCGAGGTCGACGCGTAGAGCCCCGTCTCGAACACGTGCTCGGGGTGGAGGAGCGCCAGCGCCGTGATCGTCGTCACGAGCTTCTCGTTGGAGGCGGGGTTGAGCGCTTGGTGTTCCCCGGCCGCGACCAGCACGCGCCCGGTGTCGATCTCGATCGCCTCCACGCCGACGTGGAAGCCCTTCACGTCCTGAGACGCCGCCAGCCGCATCAGCTCCGACGCGAGCGCCGAGCCGTCGGCCGGGGGCTTCTGCTGGGTCGAGGCCGCGCGCGGGGCCGAGAGCGCGAGCCCGACGATCAGGGCGAGCGCGCCGCGCAGCGCGCGCTTCTTCGGGTCGGGGACGACGTGGGGGCGGCGCGACGGCATGGTGGAGCATGACGTACCGCGGCCGCCGGGCGCCGAAAACTCGCCCGGTGGGCGCGGCGTTCGGTAACGGGGGACGACCGCGCATGCGCCGCCGCTCCCTCGCTGCCCGACTCGCCGCCCCGCTGCTCGCCGCAGCGGCGCTCGGCGTCGGCGTGCTCGCGGGGGAGGGGAGCGCCGGCGCCGCCGTGGCCTGGGGCGACGCGAGCCTCTCGCGCGACGACGCGGTGGTCGAGATCGGGCGCGAGGGCGTCGCGACGGTCACGCACGTGCTGTCGCTCCACGTTTCGGGCAAGAAATTCCGAGCGTTCGTGATCGACGGCGTCGACGACGGCGCCGAGGCGCCCGAGGGGCCCGAGGCGGCGTCCGGGCGCGATGGCCCCGGCTGGCTCGTCGACATCGAGGGGACCAAGGGCGAGAAGCTCACCGGCCTCGTCGAGCCCACCAAGGAGACCCGCAAGCTCCGCGTCCGGCTCGGCGACGGCGGGCTGCCGCGCGGCGACTGGACCGTGCGGCTCCGCTACCGCGTCGACTTCGCGAAGCAGCACCTCTTCGCGCGCGACGACTCGACGCTCCACTTCCCCTGGCAGGGCCCGCACTGGCCCGACGGCTTCGACGGCGGCAAGGTCACCTTCGTGCTCCCGGCAGGCGTCACCGAGCCGCGCGTGGGCCTCGCCGATCCGGCCGGCGGCGAGCTCGGGACGCAGGCGATCGAGGGGGTCGCGCTCGTCGCGCTCCAGCGCACGCCCGAGCTCGATCGCGTCGAGATCACGCGTCCGCACGTCGCGCACGGCGACGACTCGACCTGGATCGTGCACCTCGATCCCCGCGCGATGCCGGCCGTCTCGGCGCACCTACCGCGCCCCGAGCGCGACACGTTCCGCGTCGGCGAGGAGGCGCAGGGGATCCGCGCACACCTCCACTGGGTGCTCGCCACGCCCGGCCTCGCCGTGCTGCTGGCGCTCGCGCTCGCCCTGCGCGATCGCGGCGCTCGTCGCGCGGCGCGGGCGCGCGGCACCGACCTCCGCC
>CAIXWQ010000630.1 GCA_903923175.1 uncultured delta proteobacterium
CGCCGTGCGCCACGTCGACCAGCTCGAGCCCGTCGCCGCCGCGCGCCACGCCAGGGCCGCGCGGCGCGGCGACCACCACGCGATCCAGCCGCGCGCGTGCGAGCGCGTCGCTGCGCACGAAGGTGCCCGCCGCCTCGTCGCCGGTGCGCGGCCACGACGAGGTGACGACCAGCGTGGTCACGCGGCTCTCCTCACGCCTCGCGCTTCACAGCTTCAGGATCGTGCGCAGCGCAGCCCACATCCCGGTCACCTTCTGGAAGCGGTGATCGGGCTGGATCGCCAGCGCCTGCTTGACCCAGTCGTCGACGTCGGGCGGCAGCTCCTTGCGCAGCGCCCGCAGGCTGGGTCGCTCGGCGCCGCGCGCCGCCTGCATGAGCTCGATCAGCGACCCCTTGAAGGGCGGCTGGCCGCCGATCACGCGGAACATCAGCGCGCCGAGCGAGTAGACGTCGATGCGGTGATCGAGCTTGCGCGGATCGCCGCGCCAGACCTCGGGCGCGATGTAGCTCGGGCTGCCGGCGACCATCCCCTCGCGGGTGAGCGGGCTCGCCTTCATCATCTTGGCGAGGCCGAAATCGAGCAGCTTCACCTGCTGGTTCTTGGTCAGGTAGACGTTCTGCGGCTTCAGGTCGCGGTGCACGATCCCCATGCCGTGGGCCTGCTCGAGCGTGTAGACGATCGGCTCGAAGATCGCCGTCAGGTGCTCCAGCGGCACGAACTTCCCCTGCGACTCCCACGCGTGCAGGTGCTCTTCGAGGTCGCGCCCTTCGAGCAGCTCCATCACCTCGAACAGCGAGCCGGTGACCGGATCGGTCCGCAGCGCGTAGATCTGGATCGCCGCGGTGCCGGCCAGCTTCGCGCAGGCCTGCGCCTCGCGCAGTAGCCGCACGTTGTACTCGGGATCGGCGGCAATCTCCGGGTGGAGGAACTTGATCGCGACCTCGCGCTGCGCCTCTTCGTCCCACCCTTTGTAGACGACGCCGTGTCCGCCGCGGCCGATCACGTCCTGGACGCGATAGCGACCTTCCAGCAGCTCGCCCATGTGCATGCTGAGGCGTGCCGGCGGAGTGCTGCCCTGCATCGACCCATCCTCCTACCCGCACGCTCTCAGCACAACAGCGCCGCCCTCGAGGCGGCCGCGTCGCGCTCGTCGCCTCGGCCCTGACCGCGTCTCTGCGCGGGAATGCGCCGGTGTCGCACCTGGTTCGGGCTCACGCGTGGGAAATCCGCTATCGTCGCCGGGCGCGTCGCGGCTGGTGCTGCGCGCTCCGCCAACGGGTTCCGGCAGGTCGCTCGGTCGAGCGGCCGTTCTTCACGGGGAAGCGAGCATCGTGAGCGCCCACGTCGAGCAATCGGGCTTCGTCGGCAGGGTGCTGGGGGACCGGTGGATCGTCGGCGAGCAGCTCGGCTCCGGCAGCTTCGGCGTGGTGCACGCCGGCGTCGAGCGGGCCTCCGGCGCCGCGGTCGCGGTGAAGCTGCTCCACCCGCAGTTCATCCACCACCACGAGACGATCGCGCGCTTCTGGAACGAGGCCGAGGCGCTGCGCCGGCTCAACCACCCGAACGTGCTCGTGCTGATCGACGCCGGCGTCTGCGACGACGGCGTGCCGTACCTCGTCACGGAGCTGCTCACCGGCGAGACGCTCAAGGACCTGCTGCGCCGCGAGGGCGCGCTGCCGCCCGAACGCGCGATGCGCCTGCTCGGCCCCGCCGCGCACGCGCTCCACCACGCGCACCTCGCCGGCATCCTCCATCGCGACCTGAAGCCCGAGAACATCTTCCGGCTGCGCCGCGACGGCCTCGGCACGACGAAGATCCTCGATTTCGGCATGGCGAAGCTGCTCGACACGCCGCCGGGCAAGAAGCTCTCGCAGACCGGCGTGCTGATCGGGACGATGGCGTACTCGGCCCCCGAGCAGATGCAGGGGGTGACGGATCTCGACGCGCGCGCCGATCAGTTCGGCTTCGCCGCGCTGATGTTCGAAGCGCTCACCGGCCAGCGCCCGTTCCCGCAGTCGCAGCCGTTCGCGCTGTTCCAGGCGGTCATGAACGGCGCGCGGCCGCGCGCCTCGGAGCTGCGCCCCGGCATCCCCTCGGCGGTCGACGAGGTGCTGCTCCGCGGCCTCGACGTCGATCGCAACCGCCGCTACGCCAGCGTCGAGGACTTCTACCTCGCCCTCACGCAAGCGTTCGCGGGGGCGCCCTTCGAGCCTGCCTCTCCTGCGGCGCCTGCCGCGCCGCAGCCGGCGCCCGCCGCGCCGCAGTTCGTGCCGCCCACGCCGCCGCCCGCGCCGTTCGAGCCGCACGCGGCCCCGCCGATCACGATGGCCTCGCCCCCCGCTCCGTCGGCGCGCTACCGCGCGATCGAGGAGGAAGCGACCCGCGTGCGCGCCCTCGCCGCGGAGCCGGGGCCGCGCTCCGACCTGCCGCCGCCGAACCCGCTGAACACGACGCTCGCCTCGGCGCACCCGGCGGCGCGCGCACCCGCCAGCCGCACGCTGATGGAGGGGACGGCGCCGCACAACGACTTCTCGGCCGGCGCGGGGGCCTCGACGCCGATGCCGGTGATGAGCCCGCTCCAGCCCGCGGCTGCGTCGCCCCCGCCCGTCAGCGCGGTGCAGCCGACCAGCGCCGCGCGCTCCGACGCCTTCGCGCCCCCCGTGTCGTCGCCACCGCCGCGCCTCGTCCCGTCGGTGGCGCCGCCCGCGACGGCGATCGTCCCCGCGCGCTCCAACGTCGTCTGGTTCGTGCTGCTCGTCGTCGCGGTGCTCGTCGTCGCGGCGGTCGCGTTCCTGATGGGGCGCGCCAGCAACGGCTAGCGGCGCGGCGCGCTCAGCCAGGTTTGCGCGGGGGCGACGCGAGCCCCTTCACGAGCTCGCCGAGCTCGGCGAGTCGCTCCTCGAGCCGCGCGTTGCCCGGATCCTTCGCGAGCGCCAGCTGCACCTGCAGCTTCGCCTGGCGCACGTTGCCCGCCAGCAGCAGCTCGTCGGCCCGCTTGGCGAAGGGGATCGCCTGCGGCGATCGCACCATCGCTTCGAAGGTCGTGCCCTCGTCGTCGCGCGCGCTCTGGGCGATCTCCTCGGGCGGCATGCGCAGCTTCCCCGCGGCGCGCAGCCGCAGGTAGCGCCGGCGGAGCAGCGGATCCTGCAGGACTTTGTAGGCCTCGGCGCCGAGGCAGTACACCGCGCTCGCCGCGCTCCGGACCTCCCCGGCCGCGTCGCGCCAGCGGTCGGGGTGGAACGCCAGCGCGAAGGCGTGGAACGAGCGCCGCAGCTCGGCGTCGTCGAGCGGGCGATTCTCCGGCAGCTGCAGCAGCCCGAGGTAGTCGACGCGCTCGAGCATCGAGGCCCATGCGAGCACGAGCGCCTCGCCGTCTTCCTCGAACGCCTCGGGCGGCAAGGTGTCGATCCGCGCTGGCGCGGCCGCGAGTCGGCCCGCGACGAGCGCCTCTGCCGGGCTCGCGCCTTCCTTGTCCCGCTCGTCCCCCGCGCTCATCGACGTCGCGCGACTCTCCGATCGGACGCGGCCGCGGGCGAGCGGGAGCCTCGTACGTGCCGGCGCCCGCGCGCCTGCGCGAGCTCCCTGCCGGCCGGAGAGGCGCGTCAGTGCCGCGCGGCCGGCGCGTCGATGCCGACCAGGCGCATCTGCGCGCGCGTCTCGTGCCGCGTCTCGACGTCGCGCGCGCGCACCTGGAGGATGCCGTCGGCGTCGAGCTCGAAGGTGACCTCGATGGACACCTCGCCTCGCCGCGCCGCGCGCAGCCCCGACAGCTCGAGCTCACCGAGCGCGGTGTTCTGCGGGAACATCTCCCCCTCGCCCTGGCAGACCTTGATCACGACCACGCTCTGGCCGTCCTTCGACGTCGTGAACGTGCGGGTCTGCGAGCAAGGGACCGGGGAATTGCGGGCGATGACCTTGTCGACGTAGCCGCCGACGGTCTCGACGGCGAGGCTCAGCGGCGTCACGTCGATGAGCAGCGGCGCCTGGAAATCGCCCGCGTCGCCGCCCCACATCGACGGGGCGGCCGCGTGGCCGCCGGCGCCGGGCGTCGGCAGCGGCGGCAGCGAGGCGGGCGCCA
>CAIXWQ010000631.1 GCA_903923175.1 uncultured delta proteobacterium
AGCGGCGGCGGCGGCAGCGTCACGCGCGGCACAGAGGGCCCCGATGGCGCGGAGGGCGTCGCCGCGACCATCGCGCCGGCGACCGCGCGCGTGTGCGGCCAGAGCGGCGCGAGCGCGAGCGGCGCCACCGATGCCAGCCCGAGCGCGAGCCAGATCCCCCGCTTGCGCGTCGCGCGGGCGCGCTGCGCGAATTCGGGGGCCAGCCCGTCCGGGCGCGTCACGCGCGTCTCCGCCTGGCTCACGTGGATGGCCGACACCGACTCGCACGGGATCTGGTCGGACCGCAGCGCCGGCATCGGCACGGGCGTGAGCAGGATCGTCGCGTTCGCTCCCTGCTCGAGGCCGGCCACCGTCGCGAGCGCGTCGGCGAGATCGCGCGCGCTCTGGAAGCGCTCCTCGGGGTTCTTCGCCAGCGCCTTCTCGATCCACGAGTCGAACGCGCGCGGGAGCGTCGGATCGAACGAGGTCGGCCGCGCCGGATCGGTCGCGAGGATGCGCAGCCCGAGCTCGGCGATCCCGCCGTTGCCGAACGGCGAGCGCCCCGTCACCATCCGGTACACCACCGCCGCGACGCCCCAGAGGTCGGAGCGCGTGTCGACGCGCTTGCAGAGGATCTGCTCGGGGCTCATGTAGCTCGGCGTGCCCACCGCGAGCCCGGCGCGCGTGGTCGGCTCGTCCTCGGTCTCGCGCGTGGCCTTCGCGACGCCGAAGTCCATCAGCTTGAGCAGCACCTCGTCGTCGGTCTCGCTGGCGCAGAGGAAGATGTTCGCCGGCTTCAGATCGCGGTGGATCACGCCCGCGAGGTGCGCGGCCTGGAGCGCGCGACAGAGCTGCATGGTGAGCCGCGCCGCGAGCGACAGCGACAGGCGCCCTCGCCTCTTCAACCGCGCCGAGAGCGTCTCGCCGTGCAGCAGCTCCATCACGAGGTACGGCGTGACGTCGTGCAGCACGCCGTGATCGATGACGCGCGCGATGTGCCGCGACGCCTCGCCGAGCCGCGCGGCGATGCGTGCCTCGCGATCGAAGCGCAGGCGCGCGTCCGTGCCGTGCGTCGAGCCCTGGAGGAACTTGATGGCGACCGCGTGCCCGAGCGACACGTGCCGCGCGCTCCACACCGTGCCCATCCCCCCCTCGCCGAGGCACTCGACGAGCTCGTACTTCGCGTCGACCCGCGCCCCGAGCGCGAGCATCAGGGGCCCGGGCCGTTCGACCGTACCGACTTCCGCCATGCGTCCCCCTCGTTCGTCCCGCGCGCCGAGTCCGTGGGTGTCTCCCGGCGCGAGAGACGGGTCTGTGCGATGCGCCCCCGACGAAGCCATCGCGAGCGTTCGCGAGCGTTCGCGAGCGTTCCTCGCGAGGCTTGTCTGCAGATTCGAAGCCGAGGCGCGCGCCCGCTGGGCCTCGGGGCGCGCCGAGCGACCCGCGCCCGGTGGCGTCGACGCGCAGGCGAACCGCGCATGTCGCCGGATCGGCGCTTCCATGCGTCCTTTTGGCTTGCCCTGTCGCAGGGCCCTGGCTAGAAAGTCCGGGTACGTATGACGAAGTTTTACCCGCGCCCGATCGCCCGCTGGCTGGCCGTTTTGGCCTCCGGCGTGGCCGCTTCGCTCGTGGTCGCCGCCGCGGGCGCCCAGCTCGTGCCGCCGAAGCCGCGCGAGGCCGCCCCCGCCGAGTCGCCCGAGGGCGAGACGCGCGAAGGGAGCGTGCTCCTCGAGCTCGACCTCGATCCGAAGGGGAAGGTGACCAAGGCGATCGAGGTGTCGCGTGCGCCGGACGATCTCCCCGACGCGTACGTGGGCAAGGCGAAGGGGTACGCGGCGGCGCTCGAGTTCGATCCGGCGACCAAGGACGGCAAGCCGATCCGGTCGAAGCTCCGGTATCGGGTCCAGTTCGCGGCTGCGGCTGCGGCGTCCGCCTCCGCGTCGGCCTCCGCGTCGGCCTCCGCGTCGGCCTCCGCGTCGGCTGCGGCGTCGGCCTCCGCGTCGGCATCGGCGCCGGTCGCATCCTCGGCCGCGGCGCCCGCTGCGTCGTCGG
>CAIXWQ010000632.1 GCA_903923175.1 uncultured delta proteobacterium
AGATCAGTCGAACGCCGCCCGCCACCCGACGCGCCCAAATTCAGGCGGCGCGCGCCGACTGCCGGCTTCGGCGGAACGAAGTCTGGCGCCCCCAACGGTCCCAATGTCGTCGTTCGTCATCGCTCGTCTCGTGTTCCTGGTCATCTTCGTGTGGGGCGGGCGTGCCGTCTGGCGCCGTCACATGCAGGAGAAGGAGGACCTTCGGCTCACGCGCGACCGCGATCAGGCCGCGCTCTTCCGTAGGGAACTCCCTCCGAAGCCGACCTACGTGGCGAGCCACATCGCGCGTGTCGCCTGCGCAAGCTGCGGGGAGCTGGTCGAGATCGACCGGCTGGTTACGTGCGAGAACGCCGGGCGCATCTGCGACGTGTGCGACGAGGCACTCCAGCCTTCGTCGGCCGGGACCTACCGGAGCTGACGCCGGCAAGCGCTGGCGGCGGGCGCTCCTCCGCGATTCGTGCGGGCCGTCCTTTTCGCGAGAACCTTCAGGCGTCCACCCAGCCCGTCGTCACGTACAGCCGAAGGTCCGCAACGACCTCAAGCTCCTCCCCTCGGGAGGCCGCCAGATCGATCGCAGCCCGGATTGCGTCGATACCGCGGGCGTAGTCCGCGTCGGTCAACTCGGCGAGCTGTGATGTCGTGCTCTTGCCGAGGATCCCGCGCCGCAGTGCCTCGCTGGCGTTCGTCCGGATGCGGATGTGCTGCGCGACGGAGGTCTCCGAACGCCGGAAGCCGCCGGCGTCCATCCTGTCGCGGGGCGTCGATGTCGGCGGGCGCGATGTGGCGGAGGAAGAGGCGATTGGTCGTAGCGACGAGGCTCACCGGCGCGATGGTAGCCCGCGCATGCCCGCGGCTGTTCCTCGGGCCACCTTCGAGCGCGCCCTCCGTTGATCTCCCGGGTTCGTAGCGCTCCCCTGGACCCCCGATGACGGAGCATCCCCGTTTCGACCTCGATCGCTGGATCGGCGAGTTCCCGCTCGCCCGGCTTCGTCAAGACGCGCGCAGCTTCGTCGAGAGACGAGCCCGCGAACACCCCGAGTTCTACGCATCCGCGGAGGAAATCGAGAGGCACGTAGACCTCATGTCTCCCAGCGGCGAGATACTTCGCGGGCCACATGACCTAGCCGTGGTCGAGCAGATCCGTCGGGAAGTCTTCGCGACCGACGCGCCGAGGAACGGCGTGCAGGCCGACGTGTTCGTCTGGGGCGTTGGCGAGCCCGTCGCGCCCCACCTGACGAAGATCGGGGGCGTGCCCCTACGGGATCGCAACCGTCGTTGGCCGCACACCCGCGACGGTCGACCGATGCAGTTCCTGGCGCAGCTCTCCTTCGTAGACTCGCGCGATCTCTTCCGGAAGAAGCTGCCGGGCGACCTCTTGCTCGTCTTTGCAGACGCGGGGCGCATGTTCGACGCCGACGCATACAGGATCGAATGGGCACGCGCTGACGAGCCCAAGCCGCTGCGAGCGGAGGACATCCCGGCCAGCTTTCTGAGAGCGAACCTGGCCGAGGCAGTGCCGCCGCC
>CAIXWQ010000633.1 GCA_903923175.1 uncultured delta proteobacterium
GATCGACGTCGCCGCGCGCCGAGGTCGCGTCGCTCGCGGTCGAGAGCACCAGCGGCGAGTCGCTCGGCCGCTTCGGGGCGGCGCGCGCGCCGGCCCGCGTCCACTCGCGCGCAGGCTCGCCCGCCGCGCCGAGGAGCGACGCGAGCAGCTCGCGCCGGCGCTCGAACGGCTCGCCGCGCAGGTCGCGCCCGTCGACGTGGAGCAGATCGAAGGCCGCGTACGACAGGCGCGTGTCGGGCTCCTCGCCCGAGGCCCAGCGCTGCAGGCGCTGGAACGACGGGATCCCCCGCGCGTCCACGGCGCACACCTCGCCGTCGATCACGCACGCGCCCACCGGCAGGGCGCGGACGGCCCGCGCCACGACGTCGAAGCGCTCGGTCCAGTCGCGGCGTTGCCGGCTCGACAGCGACACGTCCTCGCCGACCTTCGCCGCCAGCACGCGGTAGCCGTCGTACTTGAGCTCGTAGAGATACGCGTGCGGATCGCCGAGCTCCTCGGCGCCGCGGGTGCCGGTCGCCAGCGCGAGCTCGCCGACCTGCTCCGCGAGCGCGCGCGCGCCCTCGCCCACCTCGGCCGCGCGTCTCGCGGGCCCGCGGGTCGCGACGCGCCCCGACACGACCGATTCCGGATGCGCGGCGGTCGGCTCTTCGCGCGCCTCGGCCGCCCCCGCGCCGCGCCCGCGGAACATGAGCCATTGCGCGGGGGCGTGCGGCGCGTCGCCGCGCCCGCGCGCGGTCCTCACGAAGTGCCACTCGCCGCGGAGCTTCGTGCCGAAGAGACGCACGTGCAGGTGCCCCTTCTCGCGCATGCGCAGCTCCTCGCCCGGCGGGACCGTCTCGTAGCGGCCGCGGTCCCAGAGGAGCACGTCGCCCGCGCCGTACTCGCCGTCGGGGATGCGCCCCTCGAAGTCCGCGTAGGCGAGCGGGTGATCCTCCGTCTCGATGGCGAGCCGCTTGATCGCCGGGTCGGACGACGGCCCCTTCGGCACGGCGAAGCTCATCAGCGCCCCGCCGATCTCGAGGCGCACGTCGTAGTGGAGCCGCCGAGCGTCGTGCTTCTGCACCACGAACGTGAGCTCGTGGGCGCGCAGCCGGGCGCCCGCGCGGCCGCGCGGCTCGGGCGTCGCGCCGAAGTCGCGCTTCGCCTGGTACGCGGCGAGCGGGGCGTCGGTCGTGGCGCTGGCTCGGGCGCGCGTGGGCACGAGCGTCCACAAGCCACCGCCGTGCCCACCGCGCGCACCTTCCGTACGCACGCCAGCCGCACGCCAGCCGCACGCCAGCCGCGCGGCCTCGGCACGTCGTGCGCATCCTCGCGACCGCATGCGCGCCCTATGGAGTGGTGAGATCGCCTTCGGGCTCGTCGCGATCCCGGTGAAGCTCTACTCGGCCACCCGCGATCTCGCGCCGCGGTTCCACTACCTGCACTCGGTGTGCGGAACGCGGATCGCGACCGTGCGTCGCTGTCCCCATTGCGACCGCGACGTGCCGTGGGAGGAGGTCGCGAAGGGGCACGAGGTCGCCGCTGGGCAGTTCGCGCTGTTCACCAAAGAGGAGCTCGCCGAGCTCGAGGGGGAGCGCGCGGCGAGCGGGATCGACATCGCCGAATTCGTAGCCCCGGGCGAGGTCGAGATCGCGGCCGTCGAGACGAGCTACTGGGTCGGCCCGGCGGGCCGCTCCACGCGCAGCTACGAGCTGCTGCGCGCGGTCCTCGAGCGCACCGAGAAGGTCGCGATCGCGCGCGTCCGCATCCGCACGCGCACGCGGCTCGCCATGCTGCGCCCGCGCGAGGGGCGCTTCTCGCTCGACATGCTCCGCTTCGGCGACGAGCTCGTCCCGGCGAGCGAGGTCGAGCTCCCCGAGGCCACGGCGAAGGTCGCGGCGCGCGCCACGCCGCGCGAGGTGCAGCTCGCCGAGCAGCTCGTCGCGCAGCTCACGACGCCGTTCGACGCGCGCAAGCATCCTGACGAGTACCGCGCGGCGGTGGCGGCGGCGGTCGACGTGAAGATCGAGGCGCACGAGCTGACCGAGCAGCCGGAGCTGGCGCTCGCGCCCGGCGGCAAGGCCGGCGCGCGGGGCGGCCAGGTGATCGACCTGGCGGAGGCGCTGCGTCGGTCGCTCGGCGAGGCGCCTCGGCACGCGGCTCGGGCGGCGCGCGGTGCGCAGCCGATGAAGCAGGCGAACGACGCACGCGAGGCGAAGTCGACGCCGCGCCGAGGCCCGAAGAAGGCGGCCGCTGCGCGCGCGCAC
>CAIXWQ010000634.1 GCA_903923175.1 uncultured delta proteobacterium
AGCACGGACGCGGCCGGCTTGCCGGACGGGTTCCGCGCGGATTGAACCAAGTGGACGAAAGTCCACGGAGGTCGAAGAGCACGGACGCGTCCGGCTTGCCGGACGTGTTCCGCGCGGATTGAACCGAAGTGGACGAAAGTCCACGGAGGTCGAAGAGCACGGACACTATCGAGTCGGCCGGGCCGCCACTCCCGCCGACGAGGGCGCGACCGTGGACTCGATCGTCGTCTGTCCGCCCTTGCCCTCGGTGTCCGACGTCGTCGTGGTCGCGGCGCCGTCGCAGCGCGCGAAGTAGTGGTACGTGGTGTCCTTGAAGCGGTAGACGCGGCAGCCGTCGTGCGTGAACAGGAGCTCGACGTCGAACTGGTCGTTGTTCGTCGCGATCCGAGAAATCGGCTCCTTCATGCACCCCACGCCGGCCGCGATCACCACGACGGCGAGAGCGCCGCGAGCACTCGACATCCTCATCGGTTCACCTCGCCGATCGTACCGGGCGTGTTCGAGGATCATTCCCGAGGCGTTGTGGAACTCACACCCCTGCACGCGGCGCTCCCTTCACGACTGCCCGGCGTCAACTACATCTCCCCATCAACGACAACTACACTTCCCCATCGGGTTGGTCCTCGTGTCGACAGCTCTCGTAGGGGTTCCAGCGTGCTTTGCGTGAAAGGCCAGCGGCAGCGTTGAAGGGGCGACAGCCCCGGGCCGACGTTCCGAGCGGAGTCGCTGGCTCGGTCACGCGCTCGTAGTTGTCGTCGGGGTTGCTCCTCTCTTCTTCGCCTCTTCGGCGCGCACGCTGTCGCCGGTCATCTCGACGATCACCGCGTGGTGAACGAGGCGGTCGATCGCCGCCGCGGTCGTCATGGGGTCTTTGAAGATCCGATCCCACTGCGAGAAGACGAGGTTGCTCGTGATGATCACGCTGCGTCGCTCGTAGCGTTCGGCGAGGAAGGTGAAGAGCACCTCCGGCGACTCCGCGTCGAGCTCGACGCTCCACCCGACGACGTCGTCGTCGCTCTTGGCTGGGCGTGGCCGCGGTCGGGAGTGGCTGCACGCGGCGACCGCGACGACGAGGCTCCCGAGCACCGAAAGGGCGACGACCTGCTTGACCATGTGGTTCGACTCCTTCGTAGGGTCCGGAGCATACGGGGGCTCGCAATAGGGGTGTGCGGGAATCTTCGAGCGAAGGGCATTGTGGGTGTCGAGACCGGTGCCGCGTCCGCGAGCTGCGCGCCCGAAGTAGGTGGGAGAAGCGCGACCGGTGCGGGCGCTTCTGCGCCACGCGCCGTCGCGCAGCTGGCCGTCTCGCGAGGCGAACGGCGGTGCCCGACTGCTGCGGCGCGTCGCGGCGCCGAGTGAGGCGCTCGCACGCGCCTTGTCGGACCGACGGGTTCCCCCCTGGCCGCGCCTGCACTTCGGCTCGGGCGGACCTGAAGGGCGCAGGCGCGCGCGCAAACTTGTGAGCGCGCCCGGGGGCGCCTGCGCCGTAAGCGTAGGGCGTTGCGGACCGCTCGGTGCGTGTGCTCAAGTTGTCGTCATCGCGCGAACGGCGCGGCCGCCTGCGGAGAATGGGGGAAGAGGCGGCGTAGGCAAGCGGCGTCGCTCGGCGCGTGAGCGCGCAGCGGTCGGCGTCGAGTCGCACGGCACCGTAGTCGTAGACAGCAGCGATCCCTGGCCCCGGGAACTCCAGCGCTGCGTCGGGGTCTGCGTGGGATGGGGACATCCATCGCGAAGCCCTGCGCGCCTGACGTCTCGATTCGAGCCGTGACTCGCCACCCGCCGTCCGCCCCAGCGGGTTCGGTCGTCATCCCGACGCGAGCTCGTCGGCCACCTCTCACGTGCGCCGGATTCCTCCCTTCCTCTCATCGATGCGGTCGTCGGACTGACGTAACACCCAGCCACGCCCCGTCTGACGTGGTCGTCGCCGCCCTGATGCTCTCGCGCCCGCGCGCGCCTGGAGCGCCGCGCGGCGGAGGCACATGTCGCGAGCAGAGACGGGATCGGCACTGAAGCAGGCACTGGCGAGCGCAGAGCGCGGCGGCGTGGGCCGGGCGTATCCGGCGGCGATCCGCGAGCGGGCCATTGCGTACGTGGATCGGCGTCGCGCCGAGGGCATCGCTGACGAAGCGATCGGTCGCGAGCTCGGTATCTCGCCGATAACGTTCCGGCGTTGGGTCGGCGCGCGGCCCTCGGCGTTCGCCCTCGCGACGTTCGTCGAGCCCGAGGCGGTGGCGCCGTCCGGCGCGCTCGTGGTGCGCGGCCCGCGCGGGCTGCGCGTCGAGGGGCTGGACCTCGCGGGCGTCGTCGCGCTCTGGGAGCGGCTCTCGTGATCATCCCCGCCCGCGCCGTGCGCGTGTGGCTGCATCGGCAACCGGTGGACATGCGCAAGTCGTACGACACGCTCGGCGCGATCGTGCGCGTCGAAGTGCAGCGGGAGATCCTCGACGGCGACGTGTTCGTCTTCGTGGGGCGCCGACGTCGCACGGCGAAGTGCTTGTGGTGGGACGGCACGGGCTTCAACGTCCTCGCGAAGCGCATGTCGAAGGGCCGGTTCTTCGCGCCGTGGGAGCGCGATGCCGCGAGCACCATCGCCCTGACGACGAGCGAGCTGGCCCTGTTGTGGGAAGGCAGCGAGCTGGTCGGCCGCCTGCCTCTGAGCCCTCCGCCGTGGACGCGATAGAGCGCGCGCGTCGCGCCGCGATCGCCGATGTGATTTCGTGCGCGCGTGGTGAATCGTCTTCGCGCGAAACGCATCGAAACCGGCGCCGTGAAGGACGCGACGCGCATCCGTGGTGAGAAGGACGTCGAGCGGTTGCGCGCGATGGCGATGCTGCTCGCGCAGGAGAATGAGCGGCTCATCGCCAAGGTGCTCGAGCTGCAGAAGCGGCTCTCCGTCGCCGAGGGGCGCGACCGCAAGCAGCTCGAGCTCGAGCTCGCCGCGCTCCAGCAGCAGCTGGAGGCGCGCACCGAGAAGGTCTTCAAGCACACGAGCGAGAAGCGCCCGCGCAAGGACGGTGAGGACGCCAGCGGCGACGAGACGCCGAAGCAGAAGGGGCACGGCCCGCGCGAGCAGCTGAAGCTGCGCGTCGAGGAGGTCGTGCACAAGCTCGACGAGGCCGACATGCCGTGCCCGTGCTGCGGCGAGCGGCTGGTCGAGATCGAGGGCGAGACCGAGGACAGCGACGAGATCGACGAGCTGCAGCGCGAGTTCGTGGTCCGGCGACACAAGAAGCAGAAGTACCGCTGCGCGAAGGGCTGCCACGTCACCACCGCCAACGCGCCGAAGCGATGGTTCGAGGGCG
>CAIXWQ010000635.1 GCA_903923175.1 uncultured delta proteobacterium
CTGCGCCTCCTCGGCGAGGCTCCCGAGGTCCTCGACAAGCCGCTTCCATTCGGCAGCGGCCTCGTCCGGGCGACCGGTTCGCTCGTGCAAACTCGCGAGGTGCGCGCGGACCGACGCGGAGAAGGGGCGCAGGTCGTCTTCACCGCGCGCGACCTCGGCGTCGACCTCCGCGAGGAGCGTCGCGAGCTCGCCGCTCGCCTCTTCGAGGCGCTGCAGCGCGTCGAGCGTGCCGGCGCGCTCCTCCCTCCACGCGAACGCCTCTCGCCGGCGCTGCGCGCGCCAGGCCTCCGGGGCCCGCGTCGCGCTCTCAACCAGCGCCGTCCAGACGCGCAGCGCGTCGGCGAAGCGCGCGAGGCGATCGAGCTGATCGGCCAGCTCGGCCCGCGATTCGAGCCAGGCGTCGAAGTGGTGACCAGGCTCCGCGAGCATGAGCGAGCGATAGCCGCGGACCACGAGCCGACGCTCGGCGAGGGCCTCCTTGGCCTGACCGATCCGCTGCAGCGCGGCGGCGCGGCGCGATCGCGCGACGAGGAGATCGCGCCGCGCAGATGTATCACCGCGGCGCACGAGCGTGCGCAGGCCGCCCACGGCGGCGTTGTGATCGCGCAGGGCCTCGTCGAAGTGGCCCGCCTCCAGGTGCGCGCGACCACGGAGATCCTGCGCGGCCAGCATGCGCCCGCGGAGAGGCTCTTCGCGGAAGTCGATCACCGCGCAGCGGTACGCCTCGTAGACGGCGTGGCAGGCCGCGACCCGCTCGGCCGCCGCGGACCGTGACGGCGCCGCGCTGCCACGCTCGCGCGCCCAGCCGTACAGGTCGTCGGCCCACGCGGGGAGGTTGCTGAGGTGCCAGCAGCTCTGCCCCGCGCGCATGTGGGCGGCGAGATCGAGCGAGAGGCGCGCGACCCGCGGGTTCGCAGAGTCCGAGCCCACCCAGTGGCGGCCGAGTACCCAAGCGACGATCCTCCTGTGCGCGTCGGCGATCGAGCCCTCCCACGCCGGATCTGCGCGCACCTCGTCGAGGAGCGAGTCGGCGAGCGCGAGGTCGGTGTCGACCCCGACACGCCCGATGAGCCCCGCGCCGACGAGATCGGCGAGCGCACGTTCGGCCCCTGCGCCGGACGCGAACGTGGTGAGCGTCGCCTTGGCGGCCACGCCGCCGAGGGCGACCAGGGTCGCGATCACTGGCCGGTGCTTGCGCGCGAAGCGAGCGTGACCGACCTTCGCGGCGAACGCGTCCACGCGGACGCTCTTGCCCGGCGCGAGACGGAAATACTTAGCCTCCATGATCGTGGCCTCCACGCGTTGCAGACGGGCGACGCCCACGAAACCGGACAACGCCTCGTCCACGTCGGTCGCGGAGCGGCAATTTCAGAGCAGCGCGGCGATCGACGTCGACAGGAGCCCGACACGGATCACCGGCCAGGCACGCCGAGGGTTCACGCCCGATCGACCAGGCCATGCTCCTTCGACGCGAACGAGCGCGTGGACCTGACGGCGCCCTGGACGAGGCGCGGACATTCTCCGGCACGCCGCGGGCTGCACTCGGCGGTGCGCGTGCTTAGTAGCGGAGGGGAGCTCTCGCGATGTTCGTCCCCGTCAGATCCGGCCCCCCACTGCCGTCCCTCCCAGCGGGGCCCGAAGGCGCGCTCTGCGAAGCAGTGACGTTCTTCGCCATCGCGGCCCGCCAATCACGCCGACACTCGCTCTCGTCGTTCTCCCTTCGGACTCCCCACGAGGACCGCACGCATGAAGCTCCTTCACACCTCCGACTGGCACCTCGGGCACACGCTTCGAGAGCGCTCCCGCGCGTACGAGCACGCCGCGTTCCTCGCGTGGCTACTCGACACGGTGGAGCAGGAGCAGGTCGACGCGCTCCTGGTGTCGGGCGACGTCTTCGAGACGGCGAACCCGTCGGCCGAGGCGCAGGCGCAGTGGTTCGACTTCCTCGCGAGCACTCGAGCGCGGTTCCCGGACCTCGAGGTGATCGTCATCGGCGGCAACCATGACTCGGCGGCGCGGCTCGATGCGCCGAGCGCGCTGCTGCGGGCGCTCCGGCTGCGCGTCGTCGGCGGCCTCCCGCGCGGCGCGGGGCGTGCGCTCGATCTCGATCGCGTGGTCGTGCCCGTCCGTGGGCGCGGCGGAGAGCGCGCGTGGATCGCCGCCGTCCCCTTCCTACGCGCGTCGGACCTGCCGGTCGGCGCGTCGATCGAACAGCTTGCCGAAGGGGTCGCCGCGGTCTACGGCGAGATCGTCGAGCACGCGCGACGCCAGCGAGGCGAGCGCGAGGCCATCGTCGCGATGGGCCACCTCTACATGGTGGGCGGGACGATCTCCGAGGAGAGCGAGCGGAAGATCCTCGGCGGCAATCAGCACGCCTTGCCGCTCGAGGTCTTTTCGACGGACGTGGCGTACGGGGCGCTCGGCCATCTCCACCTCGCGCAGCGCGTGGGGAAGGCCGATCACGTGCGTTACTCGGGGGCGCCGATCGCGCTCTCGATGGCCGAAGCCTCGTATCCGCATCAGGTCGCGATCGTCGAGCTCGACGGCGCAGGCGTGCGCGACGTGCGCCCGCTGCGGGTGCCGCAGGCCGTCGAGCTGCGCCGCATCCCCGCCAAGGGGGCCTCGCCGCTCGCGCAGGTGCTCCGTGAGCTCGCGGCTCTCCCCGCGAAGTCGGCGCTCGCCGAGGAGCGCCACCTCTTCGTCGAGGTCGTCGTCTCGTGCGACGGGCCGGAGCCGGGGCTGGTCGAGAAGATCGGCGACGCGCTCGCCGATCGCGCCGCCTTCCTCGTGAAGGTCACCCGCGAGGTCGCCGCGCACGTCGAGCGCGAGGCGGCGATCGCAATCGCCAAGCGCGACTACACCACCGAGGAGGTCTTCCTCGCGAAGTGGCAGCGCGACAACGGCACCACGCCCGCCCCCGAATACGTCCAAGCCTTTCACGAGCTGGTCGACGCCGCCGGCCAGGAGCCCCAATGAAGATCCTCGCCGTCCGTGGCAACAACCTCGCGAGCCTCGCGGGGAACTTCGAAGTGCCGCTCGAGACGGGCGCGCTCGCGACCGCCGGGCTCTTCGCCATCATCGGGCCGACCGGCGCGGGCAAGAGCACGATCCTCGACGCGATCTGCCTCGCTCTCTACGACAAGACCCCGCGGCTCGACGCGAAGTCGGGCGTACTCGTCGGCGACGCGAGCGAGGGAGCCGAAAGCTTCCTCGGCGCGTCCGACGTCCGCTCGATCCTTCGAAAGGGCACGGCCTCCGGCTTCGCGGAGGTCGACTTCCTCGGCCACGACGGGAAGCGGCACCGCGCGCGGTGGAGCGTGCACCGGGCGCGCGATCGCGCGACGGGCAAGCTCCAGGCGCAGAAGATGTCTCTCGAGCACCTGGACACCGGCGAGCGGGTCGGCGGCACCAAGGGCGAGGTGCAGGACGCGATCGTCGCCCTCGTCGGGCTCACGTTCGAGCAGTTCCGGCGCTCGGCGCTCCTGGCGCAGGGGGAGTTCGCGGCGTTCTTGCAGGCCAAGGGCGGCGAGCGCGCCGAGCTTCTGGAGAAGATGACCGGCACGGAGATCTACCAGCGAATCTCCAAGCAGGCGTTCGAGCGCGCGAGGGAGGAGCGGGCGAAGCTGACGCAGCTCGAGAGCGAGGTCGCAGACGCGACGACGCTCGACGAGGCCCAGCGCGCCGCGCTCGAGGCAGACCTCGCGGCGTCGAAGATCGCGGTCGAGCAGGCGAAGGCGAGCTTGGCGGCGGTCGTCGAGGCGCAGGCGTGGTTCGCGACGCTCGACCGGCTCGCCGCCGCACGCGACGAGGCGACGACCACCCTCGGGGCGGCGCAGACGGCGTGGAGTGACGCGGCGGCCGAGCGCGAGGAGCTGGCGGCCGTCGAGGCGGCGCAGCCCCTGCGGACGACGGTCGAGGCCGCGGACCTCGCGGAGACTCGCGTCAGCGCGGCCCGCGACGAGCGTGCGAAGGCCGAGATCGCGGAGGCAACTTCGGCGAGCGAGGTGCAGCGCACGCTTGGCGACATAGCGGCGACCAAGCAGACGCTCACCGAGCGCGTGCAAGGCGAGGAAGCGGAGCGGCCAGTGGTGGCGCGCGCGCGTGAGCTCGACACGCAGCTCGAGACGGCGGGCAAGGCCGCGACGGAGGCCACGGCCACGCAGACCGCGAAGGCCACGGAGCTCGAAGCGGCGCGCGCCGAGGTGCTCGCCGTGCAGGGCCAGCACGCGCAGGCCACGGGGGCGGTCGCCCGCGCGGAGACCGAGCTCACGGCGCGCGCGAAGTACGATCGCCTCGCCGACGAGTGGCCGCGTTGGCA
>CAIXWQ010000636.1 GCA_903923175.1 uncultured delta proteobacterium
CCCGCCTCGCTGGGCGCGCTGCTCGCCGAAGCGCGCGCGGTGTGCGGGGCGTGTGCACCGTTGGCGGCCGCTCGCGCCGACGCGCGCTCGGACGGTCGGGCGCGCCTGGGCGAGAAGCCGCGCAAGCGCGCGCAGGTCGACGCGTTCGCGGCCGTCATCGTCCCGCTCGCCGCGCGGGCCTCTGCCGCGCGCGTCGTCGACGTGGGCGCGGGGCACGGGCACCTCACGCGCGATCTCGCCGAGCGGCTCGCGCTGCCGGTGGTCGGTCTCGAGCGCGATCCGGCGCGCCTCGCCCGCGCGCGCGCGCTGCCGTCCGACGCCTCGCCGGCGTTCCTCGCGCGCGACGTGCTCGGCGACGGGCTCGCGCTCGACCGCGACGACGCGGTGGTCGGCCTGCACGCGTGCGGCGAGCTCGGCGATGCGATCGTCGAGGCCGCCACGGCGGGCGCGCCCGGCGTCGCGGCGGTCGCGCTCGTCGGCTGCTGCCTGCAGAAGCGCCGGCAGCCCGCGCGTCGGCCGCTCTGTCCGCAGGCGGGGCTCGCCGAGTCGCTCGCGCTGCCGACGAGCTTGCTGGGGCTCAGCAACCTCACGCCGCGCGATCAGGGCGTGGAGGCCTCGCGCGAGAGCAACCTCGACGCGCGCGCCAAGCGCCTCGCGCTGCGCAGGCTGCTCTCGTGCGTCGCGGCGCGCGTGGACGCGGACGCCGGCGAGCTCACGCTGCGCCCGGGCGCCGAGATGGACGGCGTGAACCGGCGCGCCGCGCAGGGCGAGCTCGCCGCGCTGGTCGCGCGCGCCTTCGCGCACCGCGGGCTGCCGCCGCCGCCGGCCAGCGAGCTCGCCGAGGCGGAGGTCTGGGCGCGCGAACACTACGCGCGCATGCGCCGCTTCGCGTTGCCGCGCGCCCTGCTGGGGCGCGTGCTCGAGGTCTACGTGCTGCTCGATCGCGCCTGCTACCTCGAGGCGCACGGCTTCGAGGTCGAGGTCGGCGTGGTCTTCGCGGCCGCGGTGAGCGCGCGCAACCTGGCGCTCCTCGCGCGCAGGGCGCGCTGAATCCGAGCGGCTCCGCGGTCGGGGGCCGGCAAGGCTCACCCGCGGGCGCTACGGCTCGTCGACGCGCGTGGTTCGCCCGACCACCATCGGACGCGAGAGGTACAGCTCGACGTACGCGCCGGTCTCCAGCGCCAGCGGGAGCTGCTCCGGAGGCGGACCGCCGCCGACGCCCGTTCCCGAGAGCTCGGGCGGCCGCAGCGGATACACCGACACCGCGGTCGAGTCGGGATCGGCCGCGTTCGAGGGGGCTACGCGCACCGACTCGATGCGCATCACCTGCGCGTGGATGGGCAGGAAGTGCTCGCGCACCTCGACGCTTTCGAAGCGCAGCACCATGCGGTTCACGCCGTCGCGCTCCACCGCGAGCACCTGGCCGCGCAGCTTCGCCCCCTTCGGAGCGACGGTGCTGCCGTCGGTCGCGTCGAGCGGCACGAGGAGCGTCGCGGTGAACCATTGCCCTTCTTTCGTGCTCTCCGACGAGAGCGCGACGTCGAGGCTCGCGCGGAAGGTGACCCCCGCGTGGATGGTCTGCGTGGTGAACGCCTCCAGCGGCAGAGGCACGGCCGTGGTCGGCGGGCGGCTCGTCGCGCAGTCGGCCGTGAGGGCCGCCGCGGAGAGCGCGAGCACGGCCGCAGCCACGAGGCTCGTTCGGGCTCGATTCGAGGCCATGTGCGGCCGCCTCCTCGGCGGCGTCGCGCGGCGTTCGGCGCGGC
>CAIXWQ010000637.1 GCA_903923175.1 uncultured delta proteobacterium
CGTGCGCAAGCGCCTGCGCGCGTGGCTCGCCTCGATCGTCCGCGAGCACGCCTCGCCCGGGCGGCTCGCGGCGGCGTGCGTCGTCGGCGCGATGGTCGGCTGCACGCCGTTCTTCGGCTTCCACCTGCCGCTCTGCCTCGCGCTCGCCGCGCTGCTTCGGCTCAACCGCGCGGCGACCTACGCCGCGGCGAACGTCTCGATCCCGCCGCTCGCGCCCTTCCTCGCGGTCGCGTCGATCACGCTCGGCGCGCGGCTGCGGCACGCGCCCCCGGTCGCGCTCGGCCTCGAGGAGGCGCGTCGCCTCGAGCCGTGGGCGCTCGCGCGTGCGGCCTCCGGGCTCTTCGCCGACTGGGTCCTCGGCGCGCCGCTGGTCGGGCTCGCCCTGGGGAGCGCCATCGGCGGCGTGGTGTTCGTGGCCGCGCGGCGGCGCGAGGCGCACGCGCGCGATCCCTTCGCGCTCGCCGCGGCCGCGGTCTGCGCGCGCTTCGCCGGCGCGAAGCCGGCCGTTCGCCACTACGTGCGCTGGAAGATCCGCCTCGATCCGGTCTACCGCGCGATCCTCGACGGGCTGCCCGACGGCGTGCGCCTCGTCGATCTCGGGGGTGGGCTCGGCATCCTCGCGCAGCTCGCGCTCGCCCTCGGCACGCAGCGCACCGCGCAGGTGGTCGAGTGGGACGCGGCCAAGCTCGCCGCGGGGCGCGCGGCAGCGATGGGGCTCGCGATCGATTGGCTCGAGGCGGACGTGCGCGAGCACGTGCCCGCGCGCTGCGACGCGATCGCGCTCGTCGACGTGCTCCACTACTTCGACGTCGAGACGCAGCGGCGCATCCTCGCGCGCGCCGCCGCGGCGCTCCGAGCGGGTGGGCGGCTGTTCGTGCGCGACGGCGATCTCGGTCGCCGCGGCGCCGGGCTGACGGGGCTCATCGAGCGGATCGCGGTGCGCGTCGGCTGGAACCGCAGCGCGCGGCGCCCCGAGTTCGGCTCGATGCGCGCGCTCGCCGAGCACGTGCGCGCGCTCGGCCTCGACGTCGAGCTCGCGCCGACCGCCGGGCCGCTGCACCCCGGCAACGTCTTGCTCCGCGCGCGACGCCCGACGGCGCTCGAATCGGCCGCAGAGAGGCGCCGCGACGACGGCTCGCGTGGGAGCGAGCACGTGGCGACGCCGCGCTCGGAGCGCGGCTGATGGCCGATCCGTCGCTCCCCGCGGTGCTCGGCCCCCTGCTGCTCTGCGCGGTCCGCGCGGGGTCGGTGCCGCTGCTGCGCCGCGCGCTCGGCTGGGCGCGCGATCTCGAGCGGCTCGGCGTCACGATCGCGCTCCCCGTCGTCCACGATCTCGGGCTGCTGCTGGCGGTCCCCCAGGCGCAGCTGGAGCTCGGCGCGCGTCGGGCGGCCACCTCGGCGCTCGCGCAGCAGCCGGGCGCACCCGCGCTCCACGCCGCGTATTGCGCGGCCATCGGGCGGCTCGCGACCGACGAGACCATCGACGCCATCCGCGCGCTCGCCCCTTCGGACGATCTCGTGGTCGTGCTGTTGACGCGGCTGCTCTCGGACGCGAGCTCGCCGCGCACGACGTCGAGCGAGCACCAGTCGCTGCAGGCCGCGCCGCTCGACGAGCTCGAGCCGCGCCTCCCCGCGCTGTTCGCCGCGGCGCCGCGCGCGGGGTTGCTCGCGGCCCTGGAGCGCTTCGTCGCCGGACACGATCGGCTGCGCGTGCTGCTCGACACGATCGACCTCGACACCATCCGCCTGCTTTCGCTGGTGCGGGGCGCGGGCGAGGCGTCGTCCATGTCGGCCGCGGCGCCCTTCGCCGGGCTCGCGCAGGTCGAGCTGCTCGCGGCCCTCGGCTCGCTGCAGGCCAACGACGTCGTGAACTTCTCGCTCGAGCTGCTCCCCGCGGTGCTCGAGACGAAGCGGCGCGCCGCGCCTGGCACGTGGGCCGTCGGCGGCTTCCAGGGGCTCGCCCGGCGCGGCTCGCTCGACTCGATGGTGCTCACCGAGCTCGCGTGGGACGACGAAGAGCTCGCGCGCCGCATGCTCGACGACGAGGTCCTCTACCACGCGCGCGAGCGAGCCGAGGACGAGGCCTCGCGCGTGCACCTCGTGCTCGTCGACGCCTCGGCGTCCATGCGCGGCGATCGCACGACCTTCGCGCGCGGCGTGGCGATCGCGCTCGCCAAGCGCCTCGAGCTCGAGGGCGAGGAGGTCCGCATCCGCTTCTTCGACGGCCGCCTCTACGAGCCGTTCGGCGGCGTGTCGCCAGCGAGCGGGCTCGGCCGCGCCGCGCGGCGACAGGCGCTCGCGGCGGCGCTCCCGCACATCCTCGCGTTCCGCGGCGAGCGCGGGCGCAGCCCGGAGCGCGTGCTGCGTCAGCTCGTGGCCGAGCTCGACGTGCTGCGCGCCCGCGACCATCGGACGCCGGTGGTCCACCTGGTCACGCACGCCGCGTTCTACGCCTCGCGCGCGACGGTCGCGGAGGTGCGCGCCCGCGCGGCGATCTTCGCGGTGTTCATCACGCCGCACCTGGAGGGCGCCGGCGCGGGCGGCGCGAACGGCGCGAGCGGCGGCCCCGCGGGCGACGCGGCGCTCGATCTCGACTGGCTCGACGTGCTCGATGGCCACTGGACCGTCGATCAAGCGACGCTGGCCCGCCACGACGAGCGCGCGACGCGGGCCAAGGAGCTGGTCACCGCGCTGCCGGACGCGGCGCTCTCGGCGCGCGTGCAGCCCGCGCCCCGCGCGCGGCCCGATCGCGGCGCCTCGGGCGAGCGGGCGCCGACCTCGATCC
>CAIXWQ010000638.1 GCA_903923175.1 uncultured delta proteobacterium
ACACGCACGCGACGCCCGTGGCGCGTCACGCCGCGGCCGCGGACCTCCGCTTTCGCACATGGGAGAACGAGCGGACGCTGCCGAAGACGCCGGGCGGCGCGTCCACCGACGGCCCCGTGTGGACGAAGGCGTCGCAGTACGCGGCCGGCCACGCGGCGTATCTTGCGCGGACGCCCGCCGACGCCGGCCCGGTCCCCTTCGACGGCGATCTGCGCCCGGCCGTGGAGCCGGACGACCTCGAGCTGGCCGAGCTCCGCATCGCGCTCCGCGAGAGGGTGCGCGGGGCGTCGTAGTCGCAGCGCGGGCCGTTGCGAGACCTGAGAGCTCGTTCGCTCCGTCAGCTCGAACGCGGGTCCGGCGCGGGAGGGGGCGTATTCGCCGGCGGGCGCCCCTCCCAGATCTGGTTCAGCGCGAGGAACGCCTTGTAGTAGCGGTACGACCTCCACAGGATTCGGCCGCAGCGGTACTGGCAGGGCGCGTCCCACGGATCTGCTTCCTCGGTGTGCTGTGCGCAGACCGGCACCGTGAGTGCGCTCAGCGCTTTGTCATGGAGCGCTTCGGCCGTGGGCGCGGTCGCGACGCTGCGGCGTTGCGCCGCCCGGTAGCGCGCGTTGCCGAAAGCCTCGGACGCCACCTCGTCGGCCACCACGCCCAAGATCCCGCCGCTGGTGGCAGCCGCCGTCCGCGCGCCCCACTCCTCGATCTCGCGCAGCTGCGGGGCCTCGGCGGCGCCGCACGTCGCGCACATCGGCGGCATCTCGAACAGCATGTGCTCGCCGTCCGGCGAGCGTCGGGCCCGCGGGAGGTAGCGCTGGGGCCAGAGCTCGTAGCCGTGCATCCCCGCCGGCGACTCCTCGCTGACCTCGAGGCCGCGGATGCGCAGGTACGCCGCACACTCGCCGCACGCCACCGCATCGTCGGAAGGCTTCGATAGAGCTCCGAACGTCCGTCGGTGCAGCGCGCCGCAGCACGGACAGGGGCTGTCGAGCACCGTGCTGCGCGCCTGGTCCGAGAGCCGGTAGATGCCGACGAGGCAGGCGATCGTGGGGATCAGGAGCAGGAGCGTCGGCGGGAAGTTGTGTTCGCCGAACAGGCCGCCTGGCTCGCGGCCGACGCCGAGGTACCAGCTCAGGATCCAGACGAGCACGAACGGCGAGCCGAGCTGAAATCCGGCCGTCAGCAGGCTGTCGTAGCCGAGGTAGAACGGGCGGCGCGTGCCGACCGCGGTCTTCGGCGCGGGCGGCGCGCTCTGCATCGGGTCGTCTGCCATGCCGGCGTGAGCGTACGCGCGAGGCTCCCGTCCTGCACGAGCCGGATCACCGACAACCGAAGCTCGGCGCCGTCGGACGTCGGGGCCGCGCCTCTGGGCGTCTCGGCGTACGTCGGGCACTCGACCTCGTGCCTCGCGCAGAACGCCGCCTCGGGAGGCAACTCCGGCACGTTGAACTCGAGGGTGCCGCCCGCCCTTCACGGACGAGGAGGGCCCCTTCGCGGTCGCGCTCGCTCTCGTCTCGTCGTCGACGATAGAGAGTCGGAACTGAAGTCGGCCACCGTGGTGAGCACGACGAGGAGCGTGCCCGCGAGCGAGAGCGTCGCCTTGCGGGCGGTGTCCAGGAACGGGCGCACCATGTCCATCGCCGCCGACCCATCGTGGTGAGAAGGCAGCGCATCGCGAGGTTCGTCAACCTCATCGTCGGCGTCGCGAGCCTGCGTCACGCGCCGCTCTGCTCATCCCGTGAGGCGGTCCCACGCCAGCACGAGCCCGACGACCACGCCGTAGACGATCTCCGCAAGCGCGATCAGAGCAACGAACGTCAGGAGCTCGGCGCGGCGCTCGTCGAGCGCGAACACGGCATCGAGCAGCGACGCGCGCGCCACGGCGTGTCCGGTCGCGGCCTCCGCTTGCTGCGCCTCGGCGAGGGCGGCGCGGAACGTCTCGCCACCGCAGTACGGGCAGAGCGTCGCGAGGCGGTCCGCCGCGAAGCGGATCGGCGCGCCGCACCCCGCGCACAGGCCTGTCGCGGTGTCGCAACGGAACGCCGCCGGCGCAGGCAGCGGCGGGAGCTTCGCGCGCTCCGCGGCCAGCGACGAGGCGCTGCCATAGCCGACCAGTGAGAACAGCAGCGTGATCACGAGTTCCCCCATGATCGCCGCGGACGGCAAGCTCTCGCCGAGGACGAGCACGGAGGCGAGCGCCGCGAGCACCCACGTGGTGATGAAGACCCTGAGCGCGAACACCATCGGTGTGGACGACGTCCAGCGCGACCAGCGCCACACGTGCTCCGCGCGTGCGAGCGCGAGCTGCTCGCCCTGCCGGTCCTCGAGCGCCGCCACGTACGCGGGCGGCGGTTGCACCTCGGCCCGGCAGTGCGGGCACGCGAACGCCTCGGCCTCGAGCGGCACCGCAGCTCCGCAGGCAGGGCACACGAGCGGCGCCAACACAGGCACGCGTGAGGCCAGCTCACGCGCAGTCGCACGGGCGGCCTGCGCCTCGCGTCGGCGTTCGGGGGAGAGCCGCTCCTGGAGGCGCTCCGACACCAGCACCGGGAGACCGAGCGCCAATGGCAGGCCGAGCTCGGCATACAGCACGAGCTTGGCGATGAGGAACGGGGTCTCGTCGTTCACGGCTCGGCGCAACGCTCTCCCACGGGGAATCCTCGAAGGTCAACGGCTCCGGGTGGTCGTCGACTCGATGCGGGTCGATGGAGACTCGCCCGCGAGGGCACGACCACGACGGGGCCGTTCGCGGCGCTCGCCGCTCCGCCTGCGCAGCATCGCAAAGCTAGACCGCCGTCCGCGCGAGGCCAGCAATCAGTTGGCCGACGAAGCTCGCTTCCCACTGCCCTCCCACGAGTCCGCCAGCGGGCACGGCGCAACTCCGGCTTTGGCCGCCTCTTCCCGCAGAGCGCCGCTCTTCTTCGACGGCTCCTGCACGGCGAGCGTCCCCAGCTTCCCCATGAAGGTGCGCACTTCATCCGTCTTCACGTTCGCGGCTGCCCAGCTCATCGCCTTGTTGAAGTCCTCGGATGTCTTTCCGACGGCGCCTGACCGAGCTTCCGCGTTGCATACGTTCTCGAAGTCGGACTTTGCGCCATTACATGCGCACAACGCCAGTGTCGCCGACACGAGGAGGACGGATGCTCGCATCGCGCGAAGGTACCATACCGCACGTTTGAACTGGCAGTTACATGCTGATGCCCACCCTCTGACCATCCGCGCACGAGGCTGAATCTCCGGACGACCCGGAGGCGTTCGGCGCGGCCGGAGGGTCCGATGGCAGCGACGAAGAAGAGGCAGGCGAAGGCGGCAGGTCCGAGGGAGCGGCAGACC
>CAIXWQ010000639.1 GCA_903923175.1 uncultured delta proteobacterium
CGTCGTCGTCGTCGTCGTCGACGGGCACGATCCTGGGATCGGCTTGCCGGCGCCTAATCGCGTACTGATGGGTCTATGTAGGTAAACGTGGGCGGTTGCGTACTCGTGACTGCCTGTGAACAAGCGTTCACGGTTTCCGGGCGCTGCCGTCGAGGAAGTCGAAAAGGGGTGCCCCTCCTCGCCCCTCGTCCGTCCGTGCTGCATCGGCTCGCGTCCAAGCTGCACCGAGTCCCGTCCAAGGTCCGATTCGGGGTTGGCCGGACGATCGGGCTTGTTTTCCCTCTC
Source organism: uncultured delta proteobacterium (assembly GCA_903923175.1). Classification (GTDB taxonomy): domain Bacteria; phylum Myxococcota_A; class Polyangia; order Polyangiales; family JADJMO01; genus CAIXWQ01. The sequence continues at coordinate 286 of CAIXWQ010000639.1, forward strand.
AAGTCCAACCGTCCGACCGTCCATCCCGTTTCCGCTCAACCCCATAGGAGAGAGAGCGATCGCGCGCCCCATAACGTCCCTATACGTCGGGTCCACTACTTCACTCCTGTGTGTGTACGGCGATGGTTGGACAGGTTGGACACATTGGACTGAGGCTTGTTTTCCCGCTCCGAATCGCGGCCTACCTCGGGTCCGACCTCCTCTGCGTCCAACCGAATTGCGTCGTTCACGAAGGCCTCGCCCGGCTCGTACGTGCGCACCCGGATGCCCCCGAAGTCCCTCCGCGGGCCCAGGTGCCACCCCGCGCGGCGGAGGATCGACGCGACGCGCATCTCGTCGGCGCGCCCCCTCCGCCCGACCTCGAGGTTCACGGCGCCCGCCAGCACGTCGCCGGTCGACACGCCCCGCGGCACCCCTCGAGGGTTCGCGTCGAAGTCCTCCCGGACGCGCCGGGCGAGCCAGCGGACGATCGGCTGCTCCCACGCGTCGACCGTCAGGCGCTCCTCCTGCTCGGCGGCGGCGAGCTCGCAGCCCTCCTGCGTCTCGAGGTGCCACGGCTCGTGCTGCTGGTAGCGGACGACGGCCTCCGCCCAGAGCTGGTCACGGTCGCGACGGAGCGCGGCGAGATCGATCGGGCCGGTCGCTGCCACCCGCACCGGCCACCATCGGCGGTTGCCCGTGTCGTCGCGCAGGTACGTGCTCGCGTTCGTCGTGCCGAAGCCGATCCAGCGGCGCAGGAAGGTCGCCGCCTGGCGCGCGTAGGACGGCCGGTACGTGTCGCCGCCGGACGAGAGGAAGGCCTTGGTCTTCTCGAGGTCGCGGCCGGTCAGCGCCGTCATCTCGGCGAGCTCCACGATCCACTTCCCACGGAGGGCCTGCGGCGCGTCCTTGTTGCCGATTTCCAATTCGGAGTCGAAGAACCACTCGTCATGCACGGCGAGCACGCGCAGGGCGGTGCTCTTCTTCACGCCTTGGGTGCCCTCGAGCACCGTGACGGTGTCGACCTTGCAGCCGGGCTCGTACACGCGCGCGACGGCGCCGATCAGCGCTCGCGGACCGATCTGCGCGGTGTACGTCGACTGCTCGGCGGCGAGGTAGGTCGAAAGCCACGCGTTCAGGCGCGGCGTCGCGTCCCACACGAGCGCGTCCAAGTACTCGCGGACCGGATGGAAGCGGCGGCGCTTCGCGACGATCGCTGCGGCCGCGACGGCGTTCGCGGGCCGGACGTCGAGGAGCTCGTACTCGCGCGCGAAGAACGCGGCGAAGCGCGTCGCGTCGTCCTCGTTGAGCACGCCGATCGGATCCTTCTCGCCGTCGTGCGCGTGCCACGGAGGCGCGCGGAGCTTCACGATCTCCTCGCGAAACTCGTCGTAGGCGAGCACGCCCCGCCACCTGTCGTCGTTGTCCAGGATCGTGATGAGGTTCGCGCTCGTGTTCGCGAGCTTCATGCCGGTGGCCGTCTTTCGGTAGATGAGCGCGGCCCGCCATGAATCGGAGGGCTCCGCCGCGGTGGTCGCGCCCCCTTCGTCGGCTCGCTCGTCGGTTGGCGTCGAGGTCGCTCGAGCGCTCCGCTTGGCCCGCGCGGGCTTCGCCGCCGGGGGCGTCGCCGCGAGCTCCGGATCCGGTTCGGGCTGATGCTCGGTCGCCGGCTCGTTCTGCGGCGCCTCCCACGCGTCCGCGTTGGCCGCCATGTGCGTTCCACCGTGGAACGCACATTGATGCGCGTCAGGCGTCGCGGGTAGGTCGTCGTGCTCGTCCTCGACCGGCTCCGCGCTCGCGGGCGGGGCGTCGTCGGGCTCGGCGCGGGGGGCCGGCTCGACCTGCACCGGCGGCGCGTCGTCGAGGGGCGCGTTGCTATGGGATTCCCACACAGCAAGCGCGGCAGGCTCCTCGAGGCGTGTCGGCGCGTCGTCGACCTCGAGGACCGCCGCGAGCTCGCCGGCCGCGTGCGGGGCGTCGGCCTGGGCGTCGGCCGCCACCTCGAGGCGCTTCGGTTTGCGAAGGCGCGCGACCGAGGCCTCGGGCGAGTCGTCCCAGGTCTGCGCGCTGATCCTCGAGGCGATCGGCGCGGGCTTGTGAGGCTCGATGATCTCGCCGTTCATCCCGACGATCCGGTTTGCAGCGGGGAGCTTCGTCTTGAACGCCCACTCGCCGAGCCTGCCGACGAACGATCCGAGCGTCGCCGGAGCCGCGAAGGTCTTCGCGAACGGCGCGATGCGCTCGACGTCGATCCCCATGGTGACGAGACGCCGCACCGCGATCGCGTGGACTTCCGGCAGATCGTCGATGTGCACCGGCTGAATCAGGCCGCAGCAGACGAAGCCGGTCGCCGTCGAGTAGACGAGCGGCACGCTCGCGCGCTCGATCGACGCGCGATCCGCGGCGTTCAGGTTGGCGTCCGCGCCAGGCATGTGCCCGCGCATCACGCGCACCTCGATCGCGAGGTAGCGGATCGCGCCGCCGGCGTTCGGTTCGTACCGGAGCTGCTCGATCTGGTATCGGCCGCTGAGGGCATCGCCGATGGACATCGCCTTGCCCACGATGCCGTGAGACACCGGCGTGAGCCGCACCGGCTCCGGCGTCGTGCTCGTTGTGGGTGTGATGCAAGCGACCATCACGCAACCCGGACGATGGTGACGGCGAGCCCGCCATTCGTCGCGACTTGGTAGGGGCTGAGCGCGTAGGAAACTTCGGTGCTCATGCCCATCAGGTAGAGCTTCTGCGTGCGCAGGTACGGGAGTGCGCGGGCGAGCGCGGCCTGCACCGCGCCGTGCGGCACGCCGATGGAACCGTCTTCGTCGAGTTCTCCGCCGATCGGAAGGCCGTTGATCATCGACACGTACGCGGCCTGCGCGTCTGCGATGACCTCGGAGTCGCTCTTGTCCGTGTTCACGTACAGAGTCGCGGTCGCCGAGATCGCGACTCCGGTCGCCGCCACGACCGAAATCCGGTCGCCGTCGGGCTTGGCGACCTTCGCGATGTAGGGAGCGATCGCGGCGATGTCGCCGCCGGAGGGCGGGCCGGCAGAGTTCGCGAGCGTGATCAGGATCTCGCCGCTCGCCTCGTCGGCCGTGACCTTCGCGCGCGTGATTCGCGAGGCCGCAGGGAGCGGGTATCCGGGCTCGTCGGAGGAAACCGACCAGTACCAATACGAGAGCGCGTTTCCTCCCTTTCCGAGCGATGCGGGCTTGGCCTTGTACCTCGCGAGCAGCGACGCGTTCGACTCCGGGTCCGTGCCGAGGAAGGTGCCCACCTGGAGCCCACCCACGATCGACACGCCCACGAGCGTGGTGATCGTCTGCGTGATAGCGCTCGCCGCGGAGGTGCCGGCGGCGCCAGCGACGTCCGCTTGGAACGTCGCCGTGGTGTTCGCGTTCGCCGCGATCGTGAGCGCCCGCGTGTTGACGTACGTGGCGCCCGTCGAGGGGTTCGCGATGTGGTAGGTGCTGATGCCCACCCTCTGACCATCCGCGCACGAGGCTGAATCTCCGGACGACCCGGAGGCGTTCGGCGCGGCCGGAGGGTCCGATGGCAGCGACGAAGAAGAGGCAGGCGAAGGCGGCAGGTCCGAGGGAGCGGCAGACC
>CAIXWQ010000640.1 GCA_903923175.1 uncultured delta proteobacterium
GTGCCTTCGCTCGCGGGGCGCGCGGCCAGCATCGCCGCGGACGCGCGCCGCTCGCGATCGCCGCGCGCGCGCTTGGCGAGCGCGAGCCAATCGCCGCGGTGGCTGCGCGCGAGCCCGAAGATCGGGCGCGGCAGACGTCGCTCGGCGACCAGCGCGGTCAGCCGCCGGATGATGCGGCTCTCGAAGTCGTTGCCCGCGATGGCGAGCCCGCGGTCCTGGCGGTGACGCGCGCGCGCCGCGAACTCGGCTGCATAGGAGGCGAACTCGGCGTCACCGAGCGAGGCGAACTCGACCGCCTCGAACTCCGCGCGCAGCGCCGCGCCGTCCGCGTCGAGCGGCACACCGTAGGGGCGCAGGCGCGTCTCGGAGTCGTCGGAGAGGCGACGTTCGCTCGCGAGCCGGCCCGCGCTCGTTCGAAGCTCGGGCTCCGAGGGACGCGGGAGCGCGCGCTCGACCGGACGTCGTTGCGAGACGGGCGCTTCGCTGATCGGCGCGGCGTCGGCGTCCAGCGACGGCGCCGAGCTCGCGATCGAGGCTTCGTGATTTCGAGGGGACTTCATGCGGCGATCCGCCACCGTCGACGGGGCAACGACACCAGGCGCAATCGAGTGATGCGGCCTGCTCCCTTGGACTATCGCGGACAGGCCCCTCGCGCCAGTCAGGGATTCCGATCCGAGTCTGCGTTCGCTCACGCCTGGGTCCGACGTGTGTTCGGGGCCATGAATCCCGATGGATGTACGGTCGCGCTCGATGCTGCGGAAGCTGGAGTTCTCAGCACGAGACGCGCTGGAGCAGCCTATCGCTCCGAGGCTCACTCCCTCGTTCGTCGCTCGCGCGAGGACGCGCCAGCGCACTGCGCACGAGCAGGCGACGCGCTCTGGCGAGGCGACTGGATCGACACGAGCTCGAGAGAAGCGACGCCGTCGCTCCGCCGAATCACGCCCCCGCGACGCCGCGGGGCGCGTCGAGCGAGGCGCCGCTCCGGCGTCGACGCACGCGCCCGTACTGCCGACTCGCCTTTCGCTCGCGCCGCTCGCGCCGCTCGCTCTGCAGCGCGCGCGATGGCGCTGCACGCAGACGCTCGCGCCGAGTGCGCGCGCAGCTGCAGCCCAGTCGCGGATCCTGACCGCGCGCGCGGCGCTCAGCGCTTCGGCTTCGCCGCCGCGGTCGCGTACATCTTGTCGAACGACGACTCGCTCCAGCCGATGAGCAGGTCACCGTCGACGTCGATGACCGGGATCCCGCACGATGAGCCGTCTTTTCCGGCGTTGCGGAGCTTCGTCCACATCTCCCGGTTCGCCGCGTCGTCGTCGATGTTCCGGTAGACGTAGGCGATCGCCTTCGCCTTCATGTGCTCGTCGGCCAGCTTGCATGCGCCGCAGGTCGGGTGCCCGTAGAGGAACACGGCGACGGCGGTCGCTGCGGGCGATGGCGCGGCGGTGGGCGCGGCAGTGGGAGCCGGAATGGGCGCCGACCCCGTCGGAGGAGCCCCGAACGGCGTACCTGCGAGCCACGGCGGGAGGAACGCGGGCGGGATCGCGATGGGCTGGAAGGTCGTGGGGAGCGTCCACGGCGTGAACACCGCGTCCTTCGCGGTGCTGGCCTCGACGGTCGTGGGGCGGCGCGCGGTGGCGTCGGTCGACGCGGTGGCGGGCGCGGTGGCGGGCGCGGTACCCGGCGCGGTACCGAGCAATGCGGGCGCGCTGGTCGGCGCGACGGTCGCCGCGGGCGAGCCGGCCGCCGGCGCGGTGGCGGGGGTCCGCTGGCCGCAGGCGAGGAGGGTCAGCGCGGCGGTCGCGGCGGTCGTGAGCGAGGCGAAACGCGTTCGGGAGTGAGCCATCGATGAGCCTCCGGTGCCCGCGCTCCCCCACGACGGCGGCGACGACGGCGAGGGCAATGCTCGCGGATCCGCCCTGCTTCGTCGACGTCGTTCCGCGCGCGCGGCGACGTCCGAGGTCTCGAACGGCGCCGGCCGCCAGGGCCCCGGCGCCGGCAGCGTCTGCGGCCGCCGCAACGGGTGCGGCGAGCAGGCCGCGCGCAGGCGCCGGGTCGGGCGACGGAACGCGCCGTGCGTGAGTGCCCCTCGGAAGGAGTGCGATGAACATGACGAGCCGCACGCTGCACTCCAGGCTCGCAGGAATTGCTGCCCTCTCCGCGCTCCTGGTCGCGGGCTGCAGCGACGGTGGCGGCGGCGACGCCTGCGCGAACGGCGCATGCGATGCGTCGCTCGACTCCACGCCCGCCGACACCGCGAACGACTCGGACGGCGCGGAGACGGCGTTGCCCGACGCGACGCTTCCCGATGCGACGGCGGACGCCGCAGACGCCGCAGACGCGGCCGACGCCGCAGACGCCGCAGACGCCGCAGAAGCGGCCGACGTCGCAGACGCCGCAGTCGCCGCGGACGCCGCTTCTTGCGTCGAGGTCGGCTGCACCGGCGGCGCGAGCTGCTGCGGCGCGATCTGCGTCGACACGGCGACCGATCCCGGCAGCTGCGGCGCGTGCGGCGCCATCTGCACGGGCACGTTCTGCGCGGCCTCGCACTGCCGCGCCGTCGCGTTCGCGAGCGTGCTCGCCAACGGGCGCGCCGTGATCGTCAGCGATGGTCAGACCGACGACGACGTCGCCTCGCAGTCGCTGTCGACGGCGCTCGGCGCGCGCGGGCTGACGGTGCGGACGGTGTCGCAAGATCTCGCAGGCGAGCTGCTCGGCGCCGACGGGTGCCCGCACCCCTCGGCGGGCGAGACGTTCGTCGCCGTCGGCGGGCCGTACCTACACCGCGCGGTGCAGTGGCTCGACGGCAACCTCGCGCCGCTCGCGATCGAGACGTCGGCCACGGGCTGGGGCTGGATGACGCGCGTCGCGCGGACGACGGTGGCCGAGCGCCCCGGGAGCTGGTTCGACGCAGGGCACGATCTCTTCGTGGTGCAGATGGCCTACGACCCGGTCACCACGCGCGTCGACTGGGAGGTCTATGGCTGGACGGGGAAGGGGACGCTCGCGGGCGCCTACTACTTCGTGAACACGCTCCTCCCGAACAAGGACGCCTATCCGACGACCACCTGGACGATCGTCGAGTGGGTCGACGCGGACGGCGACGGCGTCGCCTCCCTGGGCGACACCTTCACGCCGGTCGCGAGCGGGTGACGACGGCGCGCGCGCGTCAGCGCTCGCCCGGAGGAGGCGCGCCGTCGGGCCGCAGCTGCGCGCGCGCGGTGAAGAGCATCCTGCGGCTCAGCGTCGCCGCGACCCAGCCCGACGTGGCCGCGACGGCGGCGAGCTGGAACAGCACCACCAGCTGGTAGCGCACGGCGCTCCCCGGATCGATGCCGCTCACGATCTGCCCGGTCATCATGCCCGGCAGCGCCACCAGGCCGACGGTGAGCAGCCCGTTGAGCGTCGGGGTCATCGCCGCGCGGAGCGCGCTGCGCACCTGCGCGTGCAGGGCCTGCTCGGGCGAGGCGCCGAGCGCGAGCAGCTGCTCGATGACCGGCGCTTCGCTGCGGGCGCTGGCGAAGATCCGCTCGAACGTGAGCGCCACGACGTTCATCGCGTTCGAGAGCATCATCCCGGCGATGGGGATGACGTACCGGCCCGAGTACCAAGGGGTCGGCACGATGACGAGCGCGAACACCGGGACCAGCGCGATCAGCCCGCCGGCGCCGATCGCCGCGAGCGCGGGGAGGAACAGCGCGGCCGGCGCGTGCTCGACGCGGCGCGAGGCCGTCCACGCCGCCACCAGGAGCATCGCCGTCAGCGCGGCCGCGAGCGACGCGACGTGCTCGTGCGCGAAGAGCAGCCGGAGCGCGTAGCCGACGGCGAGCAGCTGCGCGACGCCGCGCGCCGACGCCCAGAGGATCGAGCGCTCCAGATCGAGCCGCGCGCGAAACGAGACGGCGACCGCGACCGCGACGAGCAGCGCCACCAGCGAGAGGCGCGCGAGCGGCACTTCGACGTAGCTCACGCGCGCGCCTCCTCGGCGGGCCCGAGCCGCCCCTCGCGCATCGCGCGCCGGAGCGCGCCGAGCGCGATCGCGTGCGCGGGCTCGTGGGACACGACCACCACGCCGAGCCCCTCGCGGCACAGCGCCCGCACGCGCTCGAGCACCACCTCGGCGGCGCGGGCGTCGAGGGCCGCGGTGGGCTCGTCGAGCAGCAGGATCTCCGGCTCGTTGGCGAGCGCTCGGGCGAGCGCCACGCGCTGACGCTCGCCGCCCGAGAGCTCGCGCGCGCGTCGATCGGCGAACGCCGCGTCGAGCCCGACCTGCAGGAGTCGCTGCGCCACGCTCGCCGGCGCGAGCCGCTCGCCGCGCAGGCGCGGGCCGGTCGCGACGTTGTCGGCGACGGTGCCGTCGAGCATGGGCGCCTGCTGGGGCACGTACGCGACGCGGCGACGGAAGAGCCGCGGCGGCAGCGCGTGCGCGGCGACGCCGTCGAGGAACACCTCGCCCGCGTCGGCCTCGAGCAGCGTCGCGAGCACGCGCAGCAGCGTCGACTTGCCGCACCCCGAAGGCCCCTCCACGCAGACCACTTCGCGCGCGTCGACGCGAAAATCGACCGCGTCGAGCAGGCGCCGGCCGCCCCGCGAGAGCGTCAGCCCCGTCGCCGTGAGGCGCGGCGGTCCGGGGCGAGGCGGCTCCATCGCGTCCCCGTATCACGGTCGCGCGCAGGCGCCGCGCGCGGGGCGGCGCGCGGCGCGCCGACGCTCAATTCGTCTCGAGGATGCAGTCGCTCGGGTTGGACGCGTCGTAGCGCACGGCGACCGACGCGCCCGGCATCGACGCGTGCGCGACCGCGGGGCTCATCATCATCTTGACCGAAGTCTGCACGGGCCCGCGGCCGGGGACCTCGATCACCAGCTGGAGCGAGACCTGCGGCACGCCGTTGATCTCGAGCCCGGTCCCTTGCACGCCGAGCACGCGCGCCTGCCCCGACACGCCGTGGAGCCGCAGCCGCTCGGCGCGCTGCGCGGCCTTGCGACCGACGTAACCGATGCCGCCGAAGACGAGCCCCAGGATGCCGAGCGTCGGCAGCGCGATGCCCGCGGCAGGCGCGGCGGCCGGACCGAGATCGGCGAGCTGCGAGAGGATCACCACGACCAGGCATACGGCCGCGCCCACCAGGAAGAGGATCCCGAGCGGGAAGAAGATCACGTGGACCCCGCCCATCGTCTGCGTCGAGGCCGCCCTGGCCGCCGCGACCGTGTGCGCCGACTGGGCCGCGTTCAGCGTCGCGGCGCAGAGCTGGAGCGGCGGGTAGAGCGCGGCGAACTTCTCCATCGCCTGCCGGCCGCCCGGCCCGGTGGCGGCCATCATCTGCTCGAGCTGCTGGCGCGCGGCCTGCGGCTGACCGAGCTTCTCCCAGGCGTTGGCGCGGAGGATCGCGCATAGGCCGTCCATCGCGTCGAGGATCGGCACGTCCTCGGGTCGCTGCCCGAGCAGGCGCAGCACGCTCTGGAAATCCCCTTTCGCGGTGCAGACCAGCGCCCACGACGCGCGGTACGCCGAGTCGGTCTGCAGATCGTCGGAGGCCGGATCGCACGGCGCGAGCCACTGCTCGGCCGCGCCGACGTCCCCCTCGCGCACGGCGTTGCGGGCGAGGTAGCCGCGCATCATCTGCCGGTGTCGCGGCAGCGCGAACACGTCGAGCGCGCTCTCGTACATCGCGCGCAGCCGCGCCATGTCCTGCTGCTCGGCGAAGTGGTTCGAGAGGATCATGGTGAGGAACAGCAGCCGCTCGGCCGCCTCGGGGCTCGACGTCGCCGCGACCTCGCGCCGCGTGGCGCGCCAGAAGACCTGCGCCTCGTCGACCTTCCACGGCGGCAGCTGCCCGTTCGGCAGCAGCGCGGCGAGCGAGGCCGGCGGCAGCATCGGGCGGCCGTCCTGCATGCGCAGCCGGGCGAGGCGCTCCGGCTCGTTCGGCGGGCGGGCGCGCGCGACGTCGAAGAGCGCGCGGTCGTCGCGCCCCTGCAGCACGTTGGTCGCGCCGCAGTAACGACACGGGACCTGCCCGCCGCCGAGCGCGCCGAGCAGGGGCGCGCCGCACTGATCGCAGAGCAGCGCGCGGATCTGGTGGCTGAAGGTGGTGGCGCCTTGCACGCGCCGAGACTACCCGCGATCGCCCCGCGCCTCAGCCCCGCCGCGCCCGCGCGCCGAAGCGCTCCTGCAGCTCGGCGACGTCGCGCCCCTCGCCGAGCCTGCGCACGCCGTCGACGACGCGCACGAAGAAGCGCAGGTGCGGCGAGAGCTCGCCGAGGTCGAACGCCTCCGGCGCGACCGCGACGCCGGTCTCCTCGCGCAGCGCGTGGGCGAGCACCGTGAGCATCGGGCCGTCCTCCGGGCGCAGGCGCGCGACGAGCCGGGTCGCGAGCGCGTCGACGTCCGACAGCGCGTCGCCCATCGCGTCGCGAACCGGGCGCGGCAGCGCGTGGCAGAGCTGCACGATCTTCTCGCGTCGCCAGCCGGGGATGGTCCACTCGAGCGCCCCCGCGTCGATGCCGAGCAGGAGCGCGAGCGGCAGCGTCACGGTGATGCCGTCGTCGTCCTCGCCCGGATCGAAGCGATACGAGAGCGGCAGCTCGACGCCCGCGAGCGTGAGGGTGTCGGGGAAGCGGGCCGGCGACACCTCGTCGCTCTCGTCGAGGAGCACGTCGGCGAGCGAGAGGTGGAGCACGCGCGGGTCCTCGGCCTCGGCCGAGAGCCGCCAGTGCTCGAAGGTCTTGCCGCTGTAGACCTCGTCGGGGACGCGCTTCTCGAAGAAGAGCGCGACGGCGTCGTCGTCGGCCACCATGTCGCTCTTGCGGGCGCGATCGCGCAGCCTGCGGACGTCCTCGAAGAGCGCGCGGTTGTGCTCCATGAACGGCGGCGGCTTGGCCGGCACGTACTCGCGGCGCACCAGCGCGTGCAGCAGGAACAGGCGGCGGCACGCCTTCGGATCGATCGGGCCGTAGTGGACCTTGCGGTCACGGACGATGGGGATGCCGAAGAGCGTGATCTGCTCCTTGTTCATCACCTGCGCGGTCTTGGCCGCCCAGTTCGGCTCGCCGTAGCTCCGCTTGCAGAGCGCGCCGCCCGCCGGCTCGAGCCACGCCGGGTCGATCTTGGCGGCCGTGCGGCCGAAGAGCTGCGAGGTCTCCACCAGCTCGGCGGTCATGACGAACGGCGCGGGCTGCTTCGCGCGCGCGAGCGCGGACGAGGGGTGCAGCTGGAAGCGCGTCTGGCGCGCGCCGACGTAGACCCGCTGCTCGGCGTGCCACATGCCGACGCGGCTGAGCAGCCCGGGGAGCAGCGCGCGGTGCACCGACTCGGTGCTCGCCGCGGCGTCGTTGAGCGCGAAGCCGAGCTCGCGCGCAATCCGCGAGAGCTGGTGGTGCACGTCGCTCCACTCGCCGAGGCGCGCGTAGTTGAGGAAGGCGTCGCGGCAGGCCTTGCGCACCTGGTGCTGCGTCTTCTTCGCCTGCTCCTCCTGGAAGAAGTGCCAGACCTTGAGCAGCGAGCTGAAGTCCGAGGCCTCGTCGCGGAAGCGCACGTGCGCCTCGTCGGCCCGCTTCTGCGCGGCGAGCGGCCGCTCGCGCGGGTCCTGCACGCCGAGCCCGGCGGCGATGATCAGCACCTCGCGCAGCGCCCCCTCCTGCTCGCCGGCGAGGATCATGCGCGCGATGCGCGGGTCGACCGGCAGCCGCGCGAGCTTCTTGCCGAGCTCGGTCAGCACGCGCTCGCCGTCGAGCGCGCCGAGCTCCTCGAGCAGCCGGTAGCCCTCCTCGACCGACTTCTTCGGCGGCGGATCGAGGAACGGGAAGGTCGCGAGCTCGCCGAGCCCGAGCGACTTCATCTGCAGGATGGCCCCCGCGAGCCCGACGCGGAAGATCTCCGGATCGGTGTGGGCGGGGCGCGATTCGTGGTCCTGCTTCGAGAAGAGCCGGAAGCAGACGCCGCTCCGCGTGCGGCCCGCGCGCCCCTTGCGCTGATCGGCGCTCGCCTGCGAGATCGGCTCGACGAGCAGCTGGGTGACGCCGGTGCGCGGATCGTGGCGGTGGATGCGCGCGAGCCCGCTGTCGATGACGTAGACGATGCCCGGGATGGTGAGCGAGGTCTCGGCGACGTTGGTCGCGAGCACGATCCGCCGCTCGGGCGAGGTCTGGAAGATGCGCGCCTGCTCGGCCTGGGTGAGCCGGCCGTAGAGCGGCAGCACCAGCGTGTGCGGCAGCGCGTGCGCCTCGAGCGCCGCAGCGGTCTGGCGGATCTCGCGCTCGCCGGGGAGGAAGACGAGGATGTCGCCGCGCGCATCGCGCTTGGAGATCTCCTCCACCGTCTCGGCGATGGCGTCGGCGACGTCGTCGTCACGCTCGCCGAGCGGCCGGTGCACGACCTGCACCGGGTAGGTGCGCCCCGACACCGAGATCACCGGCGCGCCGCCGAAGAACGCGGAGAAGCGCTCGGTCGCGAGCGTCGCGGAGCTGATGATCACGCGCAGATCGGGGCGCGCGGGCAGGATGCGCTCGAGGTGCCCGAGCAGGAAGTCGATGTTGAGGCTGCGCTCGTGCGCCTCGTCGAGAATGATCGTGTCGTACGCGCGCAGCAGCGGATCGCCCTGGATCTCCGCGAGCAGCACGCCGTCGGTGAGGAACTTCACGCGCGTCTCGGCGCTGGTGCGATCCGAGAAGCGGATGTGATAGCCGACCTCGCGGCCGAGCTCGACGCCGAGCTCGCCGGCCACGCGCGCGGCGATGCTCGTCGCGGCGATGCGGCGCGGCTGCGTGACGGCGATGCGCGTCCCCTTCCCGCGCCCCATGGCGAGGCAGATCTTGGGGAGCTGCGTCGTCTTGCCGGAGCCGGTCTCCCCGGAGACGATCACGACGCGATTCGCCTCGATCGCCGCGGCGAGGTCGTGAACCCGCGCCGAGATCGGCAGCTCGGCGGGGAAGTGGATGGCGGGGTCGAGCCCGGCGGCCGACGCCGCGGCGACGACCGGCGCAGGCGGTGGGCAAGGGGGCTCGTGCGACTGCACGAAGACCGCCGCGGCGCAGACGACGTACATGACCGGGCAGGACGGCGTCGGCGCCAGCCCGACGACGAGCAGCACGTGCGGCCAC
>CAIXWQ010000641.1 GCA_903923175.1 uncultured delta proteobacterium
CCATGGCCTCGGCCGGGACGCTGCGCGTCTGGGTGCGCGATCGCGTCGGCTGGCCGCTGCGCCTCGCCGACATGAGCCTCAGGGTAGACGGGCGCCCGCTGCTCGGCGCCGTGTCTTCCTCGGGCCCCGCGAGCCCCGCGAGCCCCGCGAGCCCCGCGAGCCCTTCGATCTCCGCCGGCCTGCACACGCTCGTCGCGCGCGCGCGGCTGCGCTGGCCGTGCGCGCTCGGCGCAGAGCAAGCGAGCGCGTCGATCACCGCCGCGTTCACGCTCCGCGTCGGCCAGGGTGGCGCCGACCTCGAGGCCGAGGTCGTGACGCGAGGCTCCCCCGCGATGGCGCCGGAGGCTCGCCCGGAGCTGCGGATGCGCGCGAGCGGCGACGCCTCGGTCACGGCGTGGAACTCGGGCGCCGCGTACGAGGCGCAGGCCGCCAACGCCGCCTGCGCGCCGGTCGTCGAGCCCGAAGCCGCGGTCTGTCGCGTGCGCCTCGCCGTCGCGGGGGCCAAGGCCCGGCGCGACGTGGTCGACTACCTGTGCAAGCAAGACAAGCTGGCGCAGCTCGAGGCGTACGCGAAGCTGGTGAGGGATTCGCAGGAGCGCGCGCCGCACGGGCCGTTCGAGGAGGCGCGCGAGCGCGTCGCCCGGCAACGCATGGCGGAGCTCGAGGTGGAGGCCTGGCAGTGCCTCGGCGAGGAGCTCGCGTTCCTGCCGCAGGTCGTGATCGAGCGCGCGTGCGCCGGCGAGCTGCCGGAGCCCTGGAAGGACTGACGCGCGGCGCGGCCCGCGCGTGCGCTACCATCGCCGCCCCTTGGCCGACCCGGTCCTGACCCTCCGCGGCGTGCGCAAGTCGTACGGCCCGACCGCCGTGCTCCGCGGGATCGACCTCGATCTCCACGCCGGCGAGGTCCACGTCCTCGCGGGCGAGAACGGCGCGGGCAAGTCGACGCTCATCAAGATCCTCGCGGGCGCCCTGCCCGATCACGAAGGGGACGTGCGGCTCGACGGCCGCGCGGCGCGCTTCGCCTCCCCGAGCGCGGCGCGCGCCGCGGGCGTCTCCACGATCTTCCAGGAGCTCTCGCTCGTCGGCACGATGAGCGTGGCCGACAACCTCTTCCTCGGCCGCGAGCGGAGCGGGCCGTTCGGCGTGCGACGCGCGGAGCAGCGCGCGCTCGCCGCGGCGCACCTGCGGGCGCTCGGCCTCGAGAGCCTCGCCGAGCAGGTCGACGACGAGGTCGAGTCGCTCCCCCTCGCGCAACGGCAGCTCGTGGAGATCGCGAAGGCGCTGCTGCGCGACGAGCGTGAAGGCGGGCAGGCGCCGCGCGTCGTGATCATGGACGAGCCGTCGTCGGCGCTGGGCGAACGGGAGGCGGAGGCGCTGTTCGCGCAGGTCATGCGGCTGCGCGCCGCCGGGTGCGCGGTGCTGTACGTGTCGCACAAGATGGAGGAGGTCTACCGGCTCGCCGATCGCATCACGGCCCTGCGTGACGGCACGATCGCCGCGTCCGCGCCCGCGCGCGACCTGCCGCGCGCTGCGCTCGTGTCGGCGATGCTCGGCCGCTCGCTCGCCGAGGCGACCCCGACCGCGACCGCGGGCCCTGCGCCGGACGCCGCCCCGCGGCTCCGCGTGGAGGGGCTCACGCTCGAGGGGACCGCGGGC
>CAIXWQ010000642.1 GCA_903923175.1 uncultured delta proteobacterium
CGACGGCCGCGACGGCCGCGACGGGCGCGCCGCTCGAGTGAGCGTCCCGCGCTACGGCGCGCCGGCGCCGACGCCCGCGCAGGAGCCGTCGACGAACGGGAGCGAGACGCGCGCCCGGGCGAGCTCGAGCTCGCGCACGACCAGCAGCCCCTCGGCCTGCCGGAGCGAGCGGCCGGCCTCGATGACGTCGAAGTTCGTCGTCCCCGACGCGCCGACCTCGTAGGCGCCGCGCTGCGCCTCGTCGATCTTGCGGGCGAGATCGCGCGCCTCGCGGGCCGCGTGCTCCGCGGCGACGGCGACCTCGATCGCGCGGCGCGCCTGCGCCCCCTCGGTGGCGACCGCGACCTCGGTCTGCAGCGCGCGCGCGCGCGACTCGTCGACCAGCGCCACGCGATCGCGCTTCTCGCCGTAGCGCACGCCGCCGTCGTAGAGCGGGATGGTCAGCACGCCGAGCACCGACCAGCCGTTCGCGTAAGGGCCCGCGAGCGGCGCGCCGAGCGTGCCGAGGTCGAGCCGCGCGCTGAGCGTGGGGGCGAACAGGAGCGCGACGTCGTCGACGTTGCGCTGCGCGAGCTCGACCTGCTTCTTCGCGATCGCGACGTCGGCCCGCGGCGTGCCGCTCGTCGCCGCCCCGCAGAAGGTCGCGAGCTCGGCTTGCAGGGCCGAAGGATCGCCCGCGACGTCGAGCTCGCCGGTCTGCCCGAAGAGGATCGCGAGCCCCTCGCGCGCCTGGCGCAGGGCCTCGTCGGCGCCCGGGATGGCGGCGCGCGCGCTCGCGACGTCCTGCTGGGCGCGAAGCAGATCGCGCGCGTCGCCGACCCCGATGCCGACGCGGGCGCGCGTGAGCTCGAGGCGCGCGAGCGCGCCGCGCAGGCCGACGCGGTAGATCTCCGCAAGGCGCCGCGCGGCCGCGATCGAGAGCAGCGCGCGCGAGAGGCTCAGCGCGAAGCGGCGGCGCACATCGACCAGCGAGAGGCGCGCGACGTCCTCGCCGACGCGCGCGGTGCCGATGGCGTGCGCGTTGCGCAGGTGCACGAGCGGGGCGACCACCACGAGATCGCCCGAGAGCGAGCTGCCGGTCGGGACCGTGGCGAAGAGCGTGTTGCTCGTCGAGGCGTACCCAAGCGTAACGACGCCGGTGGCCGTCGGGAGCACGCCGCCCCACGCGACCCGCGTCGCGGCCTCCGCGCGCTCGATCTCGTCGACCGCCACGCGCAGGTCGAGGTTGCTCTTGGCCCCCTCGTCCCAGAGCGCGCGCCAGCCGGCGACGCTCTTGGTCGCCTTCGGCAACGGCGGCGGCTCGCTCTCGTCGACGTCGGCCGCGGCCGAGCTCGCGGCGAGCGCGGCGGCGCTGGCCTTCGCGCTCGCGCTCGCGCTCGCGCTCGTACTCGCAGCGCCCCGCGCGGACGTACTCGCGACGGGCGCGGGACGCGTCGCGCCCGCCTGCGCGAGCACGACGGGGGCGACGACCAGGGCGCCGAGCAGCGCGAGCGCGACCGAGGTGGCGCTGCGGAGCGCGCGGATCATTTGCGGGAGGCGTAGAGGGTGCGCGGCGACGGGGCCAACTAGTCGCCCGGCGCGCCGGAGCCTCACGCCTCAGGGCCAGCTGGGCAGCGGCTCGCACGCGTCGACGAGGACGACGCCCGCGCGGGCGTCGTTCGGCACGAAGATCTGGCCGGCCGCCGACGCCGGGAGCGTGCCGCCATCGCCACACGTTGCGCTCTGCCCGGGCCCCACCACGAAGCGCGCGCCGACCTTGAGCGTGCACGTCGAGGCGACGTCGAGCGTGGTCCACGCGGGGCAGACCACGTAGCGCGCGCGAAAGTCGGCCAGCGGGCCGTGGGGCGCGTCGAACGACCACCAGCCGCCGAACAGCGTGTGCGGCTTCGCGGCCTGCCAGACGCGGTGCACGACGATCGGCGCGACGACCTCGTAGGCCTTGCCCGCACAGAGCTTCCCCTCGCCCGGCTTGCCGACCGCGCGCGCGACCAGCGGCGCGTCCTCGACCTCGCGCGCGCCGGGCGGCGGCACCTCGAAGCCGCCCACGCACCCGGGGATCGACGGCGCGGGCGAGGCGACCGCGCTCGACGACGAGACGGCGCTCGACGCGCAAGCCGAGGCGGGCGCGGGCGCGGGCGCGGGCGCGGGCGCGGTGGAGGCCGGCACGCCGGTGGTGGAGGACGCGCACGCGACGAGCGCGAGGGCGGCGGTGAGCACGAGACCAGGGGAGCGAAGGCGAGGCACGGCGGCCACGATAGCGAACGCGGAGCGGAGCGCGGAGCTCGGCGTCGCGGACAGGCCGGGCTCGGGTCTACCCGTGCGCGAGGCTCCACACGAAGCGGTTCTCGACCAGCCACATCACGACGATCATCACGTACATCGCGACGAGCGCGACGCGCGCGCGCTCGGGGCGCTGGTAGGCGATCAGGTAGCCGATGGCCGTGATCATCACGAGCGCGAAGCCGAGGACGCCGAGCAAGATCTTCAGGGCGTCGCCGCGCGACGCGAACGCGATCGCGTGATCGCTGGCGTCGTACTTGGTGGGGACGCGCTCGGGGAGCCGGTCCCAGGAGAGCCAGTAGTGGAGCGCCAGGGTCGGCAGCGTCAGCCAGAGGGCCCAGAGGCGCTTTTGGTAGGAGTCGGAGTCCATCGTCGTTCCCGAGCTCGTTCTGGGGCCGGCCGAGGCGCGCAGCTCCGCGCAGGGCGAGCGATGCTACGCCATCCGGTCGCGGCGAGGCGATTCGCGCGCGCGCGTCCGCGGCGCCGGCGAGCGCGGGAATGCCCGCCGCGCTCGCCGGTTGATCGGCCGATGGCCCCGCGTCCGGCGCACCTCGCGAT
This sequence comes from uncultured delta proteobacterium, assembly GCA_903923175.1. Classification (GTDB taxonomy): domain Bacteria; phylum Myxococcota_A; class Polyangia; order Polyangiales; family JADJMO01; genus CAIXWQ01. The sequence goes on from CAIXWQ010000642.1 coordinate 2,839, forward strand.
CGCCTGCCTCGCGGCCTTCGGCGCCCACGTGCCGGCCCTCCTGGCGGCGGGCGCCGCGCCCCCTCCGACCGGCCCCGTCGTGCTGCAGCTCGTCGGCAGCGAGTCGGTCAAGGCCCGCATCTACGCGTCGGAGCGGAGGGAGTGCCACGAGATCGAGAACGCCAAGGTGTTCGAGGCGATGGTCGGCCCGGGTGCGACCTCGCTCACGGTGCCCGGGTGCTGCCTCTGCGTGCAGCAGACGTTCGCGCCGTGGACCACCGTCGGCTGGACGCAGGGCACGGTCGGCTGCCGATTCCCGGGCGGGAAGTTCGGTCGCAAGCAGTGCGAGCCCGGAGACTACGCACGGACGCTCGAGGTCACGCTGACGTCGCGGGAGTGACGCGGGGCGGGCGGCGCGGCGCACCGTGACGCGGGCGCCTACTCCCACGTCTGTTCGTCACAGAACCGTTGCCCCGCGAGCCGCTGACACCGACTGCGGCCGTGACAGTCGGCGTCGGTCCGGCACGGGCGATCGCAGACGCCTCCAGGCATCGCGATCCAGCCTCTCGGGCACGTGCCGATCGGATCGCCCTGATCGGTCGTCGGGCGAGAGACCTGATCGACCGACGCGGCGGGAGCGGCCTCTCGGGTCGTCGGAGCGGGCGCGGCCGGCGCGTCACCCGTCGCGCCGGATGGCGTCGTGGCGGGAGCCACCGGTCGCCCAGCGTCCGCGCCGCACGAGACCACGCTCATCGCGGCGACGCCGGCCGCCGCCCTCCACGCACTGCGACGGCGTGAGCTCATGATCGATCATGCACCGTCGTCGACGGTGCCGGGAAGCTCGCCCGTCTCGTCGCCGCGCGCGCCCGCGGTTAGTGCCGCGTACCGCATGGACTACCGCGCGCTCATCCTCGAAGGCTACGCCGAGCGGCGATCCGGACCTCGGTCCTCGCCGAGGTTCTTCCCGGGGGCGACGGAGGCGGAACTGGCGAGGATGGCCGCCGCGCTTCCGTTCGAGCCGCCGGCCGACCTCCTCGCGCTCCTACGACAGACCAACGGCGTGCTCGACACGTTCGAGGTCTCGCCGGGGAAAACCCCATCGGTGGTCGAGAACCTCTGGCTCGTCTGGCCGGTCGAGCTCCTCGTCGCCGAGAACGAGGCTGCCGGCGAGCTGCTGCGGTTCGCGCCTGCCGGCGTCGACGGGATCACCTACGTGCTCCAGCGGCATCGCCAGGACGTGGCCGCTTGGTGTCCTCTCCTCCGGCGCGAGCTCGTGCCGGTCGCCGACTCGCTCGAGTCCTACTCGAGGCGATCGGCCGCGGGGGCCATCGCGCTGTGACGGGCCACCGCGCCGCGCGCCCCTACTTCGCGCCGACGACCCAGGGGCGGAAGACGAACTCGCCGAACGTGCACCCCTTCGCGTTGCACGCGCCCGCCGTCGTCGGAAGCTCGACGGCCGCCTGCGCGTCGCGCCACGGCAGCCAGACGTCGGTCCACGTCACGCCGCCGTCGGCGCTCTCGCGCGCCGCCCAGCCGCGATCGCCGGTCTTGCCGACGACCGAAGCGAGTCGATGCAGTCCGTACGTGCCGAGGCGGTTCGCCTCCGGCTTGCCCGGGCCGGGGCCCGGCGACGTCGAGAGGGCCCAGGTCGCGCCGTCGTCCTGCGTCGTCCAGAGAGGCTCGTTGGTGCCGAGGTAGAGCTCGAGGGTCGGTCGCGGCGCCTCGACGAAGCGGACGCCGTAGACGTCGTCGAGCACGGCGACGCCCGGGAGCTTGATCGGGCGATCCCGGAAGGTCGCCGCGCCGTCGGTGGAGACGAGCAGGTGGAAGGCGCGTCCCTTCGCGTCGGGGGTGGCGTCGATCAGCACGTAGAAGCGATCCCCGGCGATCGAGCCCGCGACGGGACTGCCACCGGCCTCGGGGTGCCCCGCGCTCGTCGCCCCCTTCGGGCCGATGTGCCGGAAGCGCCCTTTCGACGTGCGCGCGTACGGCTCGTCGGGGCCGAACATCACCATCGCGCCGCTCTCCGATGCGAGGGGGCGCACGCCGATGCCCATCGATCCGGGGACGCTCTCGGAGGCGGACCACGTCTCGCCGCCGTCCAGGCTCAGCGACACGCCGACCTTCGTGGAGCCGCGCGACCCCACCGTCGGCGAGCCGAAGCACCACCCACCGTAGAAGAGCGTGGAGCCCCAGCCCTCGACGAGCCCGTACGGGTAGGCCGCGTTGGGGCAGCCGGCGAAGGGGCCGACGGTGCTCGTGATCGTCGCCGACACGAGGTCGGTGCGCTCGAGCCGGAGACGGCCGCGCGCGTCGATCTCGCCGCTGCCGGTGAAGTAGGCGTCGCGACCGAGCCAGCGCCCGCTTGCGTGCGCGATCGCGTCCTCGAGCGGGGCGGCGGCCCGCGGCCGGCTCCCCACCTCCTGCGTCGGCGCGCGCGCGAGCGCGGCCAGGTCCTCCTTTGCGCGCGTGGAGAACCACGTCGCGCCGCCGTCGGTCGACCGGAGCGCGTCGGGCGTGGCGTCGGCGAGGAGCACGGCGCCCACCGCGTTGACGCGCCTGGCGCCGGGCGGCGCGTCGCGCCCCGTGACCAGATCGCCGAGCGGCGTCGTCGCCGTGAGCGTGCGTCCGTCGGCGCGCGCGAACACGACGCCCGCGGGGACGACCACGACCCCCGCGACCGCGAACGGCAGCGGCTCGGCGGCGACCGTCCAGGTGTCCTTCGACTGCAGCCACCGCATCCCATCCCCGTCGACGTGGAGCGTGGCGCCGTCGGCGAGCGTGGCCGAGAAGCGCGACGCCCAGTCCTTGGGGCGAAGGTGCACGTAACGCGCCTCGCGCGGCGGAAGCGCGCGCGACGCGGGCGAAGCGACGAGCGTGGGGACGAAGGCCGGCAGCGTGGAGGCGCTCGCCGTCGCGGGCCTGCCAGAGGCGGCGGTCGCGGCGGCCCCGACCGGAGCGATGGGCGCGACGCGCGTGTCGGCAGTGACCGGCGCACCGGCGCACGCTCCGGGGGCGAAGGCCAGCACGACGCCGGCGAGGAGCGATCGCGATTCGAGTGGGCGCACCATAGGGATCCCTCCGGCGTGGAGGCGTCAGTCTCCGCGGAGAAGGGGAATCGGCGAAGCGAAGAATCTTCGCCAATCGGCGGCTCGACGTGGCGCGCGCGCCGTTCGCCGCCCCTCACTCGCGATCGACCGGGAGCTCCACCTCCCAGTCCTCGAACGGCGGCTCGACCTCGTACGTGCCGTCGCAGTAGCGGCGGAGGAACTGCGCCGCTCGATGCTCGGCGTGCTTCGCGTTGGTGACCCGCCCTTGCGCATCGAGCTCGAGCACGTTGAGGAAGATGGCGAACGCCGCCTCCATCGCCGAGGGCTCGTCCCCGAAGATGCAAATCGTGGCCGCGGCGCGCCCGCCGACGTGCCCGAGGGCGCGCGCGACGGACGCCCACTCGGACCGATGCGCGTGCTCGCTCGCCCGCACGATCGCCACGCGAGCGCGCTTCGAGGCAGGCCGCCAGAGGACCAACGGCGCCCAGGCCGCCCGCCCCTTCGCGAGCACCGCGAGCCCCGCGGCGAAGGCCTCGTCTCGCAGCTCGGGATCACGCGCGGCGAGCCAGAACTCGCTCATCGGTCGCAGGCGACGTAGGAGTCGATCGCGAGGCCGCCCGCGCGCCGGCTCGGGTCGCGCAGGGCGCCCGGCGCTCGCTCGAATCGCAGAAGGCGGGAGCGCTTCGGGCCGGCAGCCATGGTGTGCGTCGACGATCGCACGGCGCCCGCTACTGGGGCTCCTTGCACACGACGAGCATGTCGCCCGCGTAGTGCTTGTAGAGGCCGACTCCCTCCATGCGCCCCTCGCGGTCCTCGATGGTGTAGTCGCCTTTGCAGGCGTCGCGTGCGCCGTCCCAACAGACGGAGGCGTCCTTCTTGCAGCTCACGTGGTATCGACGCAGGCCGTCCTTCATCCCCTTCATTTCGTAGCTGTAGGGGAGTGACGGCGTGCAGGCTGCCAGGAGCAGCGCGAGGGCCGGGACCTTCGACATCGCCAGGCCCGTAGTACAGCCGCCTCGCTCGCGCCATGGGCGGGCGCAAGGCGACGTCGACGCGGCCGCGCCTCACCAGCTCGCGTCGATCATCCAATCGAAGGTCTGCTTCGCGAGGAGGAGCGAGCTCGCGCGTGCGCGCGCGTCGTAGGCCGTCCAGTAGCGCAGGAGCGTCTCGTCCGCGCCGATGTTCGGGTCCATCCCCGGAATCTGCCCCTCGAAGGGTGACTTGCCCGCGTCGTGGAAGACATTGCCGAGGAGGCCACCCGACGAGACGACGAACAGCCGTGCGCACGCGACGGCGGGGAGCGCGGCGTCGCAGGCCGGCGACGGGCCGGCCGCGGCGATCCCCTCGCCGCCGCCCGGGAACGCGCTCTTGATCGCCCCCGCGAGTACCAGCGCGACCGTCGCCTTGCGCTTCTCGCGTCGGGTGCCGCGCGCCCCCTCGCCGAAGTGCTCGGGGTGCACCGAGAAGCGGTCGCCGGAGTAGAACGAGAGATCCGCCGTCGTCTCGATCACGGGCGTCACCGTGACCCCTTCGCCACCTGCGCGCGCGCGATCGACCACGAGCTCGGTCGGCAGCGGGATGGTGAGATCGTCGAGGCCGAGCAGCGGCGGAAAGAGTCGATCGAGCGTCCCCGCGGCGACCGCCGGATCGGCGGCGAGCACGCCCGGATAGCACGCGAGCGCGGCGGTGCCGTTCCTCCCGACGAGCTGTGGCAGCCAGCTCTGCGCCCGGTCGACCAGCAGCGCGCTCGAGGGCGTGACGCCGTAGGCCGCGAGCAGCGGCACGGCGCCGTCGCGCGCGAACCTGAGCTCCATCCCGACGTCGGCGTCCTTCAGGCGCGCGCCGTTCGCGAACACCGCGACGGGCTTCCCGCGCATCAGGAACTGATCGATGCGGCGCAGCTCCTTGGTCGAGAGCGCGGTGCGCGGCTGCACCACGAGCAAGCCCTCCAGCGTCGGATCGATCTCCCGCTCGCCCTTCGCGAGATCGACCGCCTCGACGGCGTAGAAGGGAACGTACTTCTTGGTGACCGCGGCGAGCTCCTGGAAGCCGCTCTCCTCGTGCCCCTGCAGCACGCCGATCCGGTACACCAGGTCGTGCTCGACATCGCGCATCTCCCGCAGCCGGCGCGCGAGGAGCAGCCGCGTCGCGTCGACGTCGCCGAAGCGGAGGCCGTTGGATCGACGGAGCGTCAGCCGCTGGCCTCCGTAGGTGATCACCAGACCGACGGCGTCGCCCGCCTCCGTCGAGCTGGCCGACGCCGCCCCGGCCGCCTCGTCGGCGAGGGCGTCGGGCCATTTCGCGCGATCCGCGCCGAGAATGGTGGCGACCTTGAGCTTGCCACGCCCTTCGCGCTCGAAGTCCGCCAGCAGCCCCCGCAGCTCCTCCACGAACGCGTCGACCCGCGGCGCCCCTTGCACCGCGTAGAGCCGGACGTCGGCGACGAGCGTGAGCGACGCGATCATGCGACGCGTGCTCGGTCGCAGCTTCGTGGCGGGGACCTCGACCGCCTTCGGCGCCACGGCAGGTGGCGAAGTGGGCGTGCACGCGCCGGCCCCGAGCGCGCCCAGCGTCGCGAGCGCGAGCGCGAGCGCGGCGAGCGGCGCGAGCGTCGCGGGTTGCCGGGCACGCGCAGGGCGGAGGCGCGGGAGCATCGCCGTAGAGTATTCGAACTCGAGGCTGAGGCTCGAAGCGGATCGCGCGCGTCACGCGAGCGGAAGTGACCGCGATGGCGCCCGAACGCGGGCTGCCTGGCGCGGTCAGAATCGCCCCGGCGGCGGCTGGTTCGACGCGCCGACACGAATGCCGAACTCGAGCTTCGTCACCCCGAGGGGCTCGACGCCGACGAAGACGCCCAGCGTCGTGAAGGTCGTCGTCCACAGGTCGACGGCGACGAGCGGCTCGAGCGCGGGGCTTCCGAGCGAGCACTTGCTGTTCTCACGGCACATGACCCAACGCAGCCCCGCCTCCCGCTCGGGGCGCAGCAGCTCCCAGCGACTGGCAGCCCATCCTGGATCCCAGTCGCGACAGCGCTCGCAGCCGACGACGTCGCTGCGCATCGCCGGCTCAACCGGCGAGGGGCGCCGAATCATCCCGGTCATCCCGGTCCGCGCTCGTCGGCGGCCGGCCCCCCACGTCGCGTTCTCGCGCGACTCGGCTACGCTCGCCAGCGATGCGGGGAAGTCGGCTGCTGCTGGTGCTCGCTGCGAGCCTCGGGGCCCTCCCGACGGCGTGCACGCGCACGTGCGGCGACGGTGAAGTCCCCACGCGCGAGGTGACGGTCGAACCGAGCGACGCCTCCGTCGACGGGGGGCCGACGTTGATCCCGGGACAGCGCATCGACCCTGCGTCCTGCCGGAGCGTCTGCGGGCCGAACGCGAGCGATTGCACCTGGAACTCCCGCCACGAGCCTTGGGAGGTCCAGTGCTTCGAGATCGTGCCGGAGGTCTGCGACGGCTAGACCGAGCGCGGCGCGCGCCGACGCGCCCGCGGTCCGCGAGGGCACGAGTCCACCGCACCGCCGATGGTGCCATGTGCGGCGCAGGCCGCGCTCGTGAGCAGACACCCGGCGGCTCGAACCGCGATGCCCGGAGAACGAGCACGCGCGCGTCTCGGTGCTAGCCTCGCGACATGGGCCTGGCCGCGCAGATCGTAGGGCGAAGGGCTCGGCGATCGCTCGCGGCCCTCGGCTTCGCGGGTGCCGTCACGCGGAGCCTCGCGGGGTGCCCGGACCCCTCGTCGTCCGTGTGCGGGACCGTGAGCAGCTGCGCCGGTCCGTCGCCGCTGGAAGGCGTTCGGGTCACGTACTCGGACGGTCGAAAGTCGGTCGCATCCGACTCGAAGGCGGACGGCACCTACTGCCTTCCGCTCGCTCCGGCCGATGAGGGGTACGAGCTCCGATTCGAGAAAGCGGGATACGAGACGTCCACGACCGCGATCGGGCCGCAGGATCACGGGCTGGCCGCCGCCGACAAGGTGCCGAGCGTCTGCCTGGACGTCGTCGCCGCCGTCGATGGCGGCGTGCCCGAGGCGGACGCCGCAGACGACGGAGGTTGAGCGCCTCTTCGCCGCACCGCGATCTCGCGACCGCGCAAGCCCGCGCGATCGGCCGGCCGAATCGCTTCGCTCCGGGGACGGCGGCCGCGCAACAGGCCTTCATCGAGCTCGAAGGTACGCCGGCGCGGCGCGCGCTCGCAGCGGAAGCATCGCGCCCTGGCCGCGCCCGCCTCAGGCGTCTTCCCACGGTTCGCAGTCGATCACGAACTTCGCGTACTCGGCGAGGGTGCGGAACTCCGGGTGGAGGAGGTAGTAGCCGAGGCGATGGTCGGCCTCGCGCCCCGCCTGCGCGCCCCTCCCGAGCACGGCCTCGAGCCGCGCGAGATCGAACCGCTCCTTGCCCGTCTCCGCGGCCTGACGCTCGGCCTCAGCGAACTGTTCGGCGCGCTTGCGATCGTACTCCGCGGCGTAGTCCGTGATGAAGCTCATCGTCCCTCGCTCCTCGAGATCCTTACCACGGCGTGGATCCTCGCCCGCCCCGAGCGCCCGCGACGCAGGCGCTCACGCCCCGCTCTTCGGCGCCTCGACCTCGTCGGGGAGCTCGTTGACGTCGTCGTCGCCGTGCGGAAAGCGCGCAGCGAGCACCGGGCCCAGCGTCGCGAGCGCGGCGAGGAAGCGCTCGAGGCTCGTCGCCTGCACGGCGGCGCGGAGCTCGGCGACGCTCGCGTCGAAGCCTGCGAGCCCCTGCGGATCGATGGCGACGTCGCCGACGACCTCCACGGTCCGCTCGAACACGCCGACGAAGACCAGCACGCCCGAGCGCCCGCGCGTCCTGCCGACGCCGCGATCGACGAACGCCTGGCACGCCGCGGCGCGCACGTTCGCCGCGCGCACGCGCGCAGGGGTGAGCAGGCGGCGCCAGGGGCCGATCGTGACGCTCGCGAGCGCGCCGACCGCGAAGGCGAGCACCACGTCGACCACGATGAAGTGGAGCGCGAAGGTCCAAGGCAGGTAGAGCATCGCGACGAGCGAGGCGAGCGCGACGATGGCGCCGGACAGCCAGTCGGCGGCGCGGTAGTCGCCCGAGGCGTTCCGCAGCGCGACGACGATCTCCGCCGAGGTCTGCGCCTCGATGGCCTCGATCGCGGCCTTCGCGCGGCTGCGCGCGGTCGGCTCGAAGAACGCTCGTTCGCCGGTGGTGCTCATCGCCCGTAGACCTCGTCCTGCTCGATGCGACTCAAGACCCAGTCGAATTCGCCGGAGGTGACCTTGGCGCGGCAGAACGCGCAGTGGCCGGCCATGTCGATCGCGAGCTCGGCGCCGCAGCTCGGGCACTGCGGCGCGACGCGCGTGGCGACGTGGACGCCGGCGCGCCGGATGAGCGTCCAGTACTCGGTGTATTCGCGCGAGCGCGTGTCGCTCCCCGAGACCACGGAGTCGTCGTCGTCGACGGTGTAGTCGAGCCCCTCGGCGTGCACGCGCACCGTGATGGCGTCGAACCACTTGTCGGACACCACACGCGCGAGCTCGATCCGCTCGACGTGGTTCTCGCACACGTTGCGCAGGTGCTGGGCCTCGTAGGTCCGGATCCAGTAGAGCTGAGTGTCGAAGAGCGCGTCGCTGACGAACGGCCGCACGCGCTTCCAGTCGCGCGCCGTCCAGGCCGACTGCAGCTCGCGGAAGATCAGCTCGATGCGCTCGTCGAGCGCGTTGCGGTCGAACTTCGGGTCACGCGCGCCGAGCGCCGCCAGCCGCGCGTCCGCGTCCGGGGCGCGAACGGTCGGCAGGTCGGTCCCCTCCTCGGCGACGGTGCCGACCAGCTGCGGCCCGCGCGGCTGGCTCTCGAGCAGGCGCATGGCCGTGACCACCCAGTCGAAGCTCCCCGGCACCACCGCGTGCCCGCAGTGCGCGCAGGCGCCGCCGACGAAGCGCGCCTCGGCCGACGGCGCGCCGCAGCTCGGGCAGACGAAGAGCCGCACCTTCTCGGGCGGCCGCGAGCGCGCGCCCGCCGCGCGTTCGAGCACGAGCTGGTGGACGACCCAGTACGCCTGCTCCGGCGGCGCCCCCTCCCACTCGCAGACCTCGGTGTAGTTCGCCTCGACCTCGAGCTCGACCACGACGCCCCCGGACGCGGCGGCGTCGACCGCGCGGACGCGCACGGCGCCGACGACCACGTTGCGCACCTCGCGCAGCCCGAGGGTCGCGCCGGCGAGCGCGTGGCGCACTTCGCTGGTCAGCCAGGGAGAGAGCGTGTCGAGCGCGCCGGCGCCGCGCGCGACCTGCACCTCGGCATAGAGCGAGTAGACGAAGTCCTCGAACAGCACGAGCGAGAAGTCTTCGTCGGTCTCGCGCAGCTTCTCGAGCCGCGCGCGCGCCTCGGCGCCGGCGGGCGGCGTCGAAGGCGCGTCGCCGGCCGCGTCGCTGCGCGCGTCGCGCCGCGGGTTCCCGGAGGAGGAGTCCCATCCGGCGCCGGCGCCGATCCCCAGCAGCTTGCGAGAGAGGACGAAGAAGGCGAGCGCCAGGAGCAAGATCAGGAGGAGCACCAGATCGCCCCCGCCGCCGCCGCCGCTGCCGCCGCTGCCGTCGTAGAACTCGAGGCTCCCTCCGCCGCCGCCGCCGCCACCGCCGAACCCGCCGCCGCCGCCGCCAGCGCCGCCACCGGTCGAGCGCGAGCCGCCGCCCGAGAAGCTCTGCCCGCCGCCGGGGCGCGCGAGCGCGTGCGAGGCGAGGCTCGACGTCGCGACGAGGGCGAGCGCAGAGGCGAAACGCGGCGAGGCGCGGCGCGGCATGGGGGCGATGATCCACACCGGCGGGACCCGCGTCGAGGTCATACGACGCGGCGACCGGGCCGCGTCGAGTCGACGAGCGAGGGCCGGGTCGAGCGGTGCTCCTGCGCGCGAGCCCCGCGATCCACCTGGGGCTCGCGATTCGCCAACGCGCGTCGAGAATCACAGGAAATCCGCGCTGCGCCTCGGAGACCTGCTGGCACTCGCCCATCACGGGCATCCATCGGGCGCTTCCGGCCGCGGAGTGTCGCAATCGAATGGAGCGGGCTCGAGCACCGTGAGGCTCTGCTCCCTCACGCCCGCACGAGCGGTGTCCACGCCGTCGATGGCTCCGCGAACACCGCGAGCGCGAGCGCCGCCGCCCGATCGGGTTGGCCTGCGCGTGTTCGATGCGGGCCGCGCGGCGAAGCATCGAGACGGGCGCCGCGATCGTCTACTCGTCGGCGACGTGGCCGGCATCCGCCCGCCCGCCGGACCTTTGTTGTCGCGCGCGATCCGCGAGGACTCTTCAGGCAACGGCGCGCGCGCGCTTGAAGCGGGGGCGCTCGCGCAAATTCGGCCAGGGGGCTCGGCCGCGCGACGTGTCTTCGCTTTGAGTCACTCCCTCGCCCAAAGCGACACGCCTGGCATGGCTTGCGGGCAGCCGGAGCCCTCCGACCAGGGCGACTCGTGACGTCAATGGTAGGCAATCGCCCGTTCACGATCGGCGACCTCGCGCGCAGATTCTCGGCGTGCGCGACGGTGACGAACGGCATCGAGTGCGTACCCTGCGCGGCGTCAGGATGGCGATCCCCGATACGCAGTCGCCTCCCATCGATGCTCGAGCTGAAGAACGAGCTGGTGCTCGACGTCGTAGAGCTCGAAACGGTGCACGATGCCCGCGGCTGCGAGTTTGCCAGAGACCGTTCGAAGTGCGACGACGCCCGCATCCCCGCCGACGACACCGTTGAGGAGGTGACCGCCGGCCACAGGCTCGGAGTCGAGCTCGATCCCGTCAGCCCGGACACGCACGCGCACGCTTCCGTCGAAGCCTGATCCGCGAACCTCGCAGCGAGCGACGGCGGTGAGAGCGTCGGCGACGGCCTCGACGGGCCCGCGAATTTCGCCGAAGCAATCGAGCTCGATCGTCTCGTCCACGCGGGCAGTATAGGCCAGCGGTCCCGCGGCAGCGAGCGCGTGCGTCCCCAAGCCGGGCAGCGTCTCCAGCGCGACGACCCTCGGCGCGCGCTCGGGGCCGCTCGGGCCCTGGCTCGACGAAGTCGCTGATGGACACTCTAGCCACTCTGCGGCCGAACTGAGCACGACGCGGGACTCCGCCGACGAGCTACGCCACGCCCCCGCCACCCGCGACCGCACCAGCGCCCGGGCTATGCCCGTCGCCACGGATCACCGCGCCTCCGAGCGGCACGACGACGGCGACGAGCGCTACGTGGCTCTGGCGACGAGAGAGCGCTACGCCGGCCCGTGCGTCACGAACGTGGCCGGCAGCGGAAACGGAACGCGGCATTGGCCCCCCCAGGGCAGCTCCGCCAAGAGGGGCTCAGGGGGGCTCACTTCGACCAGACGGGGATATTCGGGCTCGCGCTCCGCCGGCGGTGCCTCGAAACGCAGAATGAGTGTGCAGAGTGCCAGCGGCCCGTGTGGCAGCGGCTGCAGCCGCACCTCCGCCCACGGGATCACGAGTGCGTCGGGCTCGTCGTCGTCGGGCCCGATGTCGCGGAGCGTCGAGACCATCGCGAGCCACTTCCCGTCGCTCGAGAAGAGAGGCGGACGACCTTCGCCGCTCACGTACGGGAGCCCACCGAGGTGGCGCAGGTGCGGCCCAATCTCGAATACGCCCGTCGCGAAGACCGGCGTCCGCGTCCCGCGTCGTCAGAAGTCACGCCACGCGTCGAACCAGGACGCCGCCTCGGCGTCGGGGATGCCCGCCGCCCGTGCGAGGCCGAAGAACGCCTCGCCGATCTCCTCGCGGTCGATGGTGTCGACGTCGTCGAAGGCGTTGAAGCCGTCGACGAAGGCGCGCAAGACCGCCTCGCAGGCGTCACGCGGCAGTCCTTCGACGAGCGCCCCGCGAGCCCTGCGCCAAGCTGCCGTCGCCTTGCGCCCGCGCGCGGCGGAGCGATCGGCCCAGTCGCGGAAGGGGTTGTCGAGGTTCGCGGCGAGGTAGGCGTCGGTCTTGCCGCCACGCAGCTCCACGGTGCGCACGCCCGCCAAGCAGGCCTTCCAGCGCGCGGCGTCGACCTTGCGGAAGCCATCGATCGAGACGCGCTCGAGATCGGGCCACGCCTCGGCCGCGCGCGGGAGCTTCGCGACGTCGAGCCGATAGCACTGGAAGACCGCGAGCTGGCGGAGCGCCCGCAGACCGGCGAGCTGCTCGGGATCGGGCACCTCCACGACCTCGCCGTGAACGCGGAGGTGGGTCAGCGCCGGAAACGCGAGGAGCGGCGCGATGGCGACGCGGCGGGCGAGCACGATCGAGAGGTGCCGAAGGGCGGGAATGCCCAGCGGGGCGCCGCGCACGTCGCCGTAGAGCTCGAGCTCGAGCGTCCGGCCGTCGGTCGGGTGCACGACGGTCAGCAGGCTCGGGTCGCCGGTCACGCGAAGCGCGCGGACGCCGCTCGGGAGCAAGAGCCGCAGCGGCGCGTCGACGCTCGTTCGCACCTCGACCAGGTTCGTCCCGCGGAGATCGAGCTCCGCGCGCCCGTGCCCCGACCATCCGAGGGTGTCGATCATCGGCCGCGCGCACACGTACTCGAGCAACGCGCCGTCCGTCCCGGCGTAGTCGATCTCCGAGAGACGCGGCAATCGATCGAGCTCCGACCAGCGCACGCTCGCGTCGCCGCTCGACAGCTTCGCGCTGGATGCGTGCGTGCGCATCGTGAGCTTGGTCGCGCCGAGATCGAGCTCGATCGCCGCCCTCGACGGGTACGGCGTCGCCTTGTACGCGCGACGTGCGGCCTCCGGGAGCGCGTCCCAGCGCGCCTGCGCGACGATCTCCCTGCCTACGTTGCGCCAACCCGCATAGCTGTTGCAGACGGCCTGCGTCGACACCGGCAGGACGCCGAGCGAACGCCAGGTCACGGGCGGCAGCGAGGCGGGGACGACGCGGCGCCACGCGATCTCGCCCCGCCACGAGTGGTGGTCTGCCTGGAGCAGCGGAGTCTCGCGAAGCGCGTCGAGCGCCGGCGCGACGGCGCCGATCCATCGCAGGTCCGCGACGATCGGGCCCTCGGCGTCGATCGCCAAGATCTGGCACGCGGTGAAGCGCCCGTCGTCGAGCGGCACCGCGAAGACCTCGCCGACCTTCAGGCGTGCGGGGCGGGACGTCGCGGCGAGCGTGCGCTTCGTGACCACGGGACGATCCTGCCACGGATGCTTCGCGAGCTGTGAAGCTGCCCCCGTGTGGTGGACACCCCCGATCGGGCCACCGCCGGTGCGACCCCCGATCGATTGGAGCGATGCCGCTCGTGCAAGAATGGGCGGGAGTGGGCGGTGGCGTTGGGCGCCGCTCGGCGCGATGCTGTCTTCCGCGGTGAGCAAAGGAGCATCCAGGCGACGACCGAAGCTCGTGATCCGCGCTGCCTGGCGCACCGCCGTCACGTGGCGAGCGGCGCTCACCGCCCTCGACCAGTCGGCGCGTCGTCGCGGCGGCGGCGTGTACGAAGAGGCGGATTGCTTCTCCCTCGACCCTGAGGTTCAGGGCGACGCGCTCGTCGATGGGCCTCCCGACGCGCCCGTCGTCCTCGTCACGCAGAAGCACTGGTTCCGGCTTCGGTTCCGCGAGATCGCCGCGCCGTCGATCGCGCTCTGGTACGCGCCGTCGGCCCATGGCTGGCGCGGGCTCCGCGCGAGACTCGAGGCGGCGCGGCGCCACGCGAGCGTCTACTGGTTCGGGGATCTCGACCCCGCCGCCCTGGTGACCTTCGCGGGGCTCAACGGCGAGGGCGAGCTCTCGGTGCCGGACCGCAGCGCGGGCCTCGTGCGCTACGCGGGCGTCGGTAGCCCGTTCGACGGCGCCGAGGTGCTCTCGGACCCACGGCTTCGCATCACGATGCCTCGGACCGAACGCGAGCTCTGGCAGCTGCTCGATCAGCACGCGCCATGGGTTCGCGCTGGCCTTCGCCCGGAGGCAGCGGCGCTCCTCGACGCGGGTGAGAAGGTGGAGTGCGAAGCCGCCTTCGGGCTGACTCGCGGCGATGCCCAGCGCGACGCCATCGAGGCCTTCCTCGCGCGACTCGCGAGCACGAGCGGACGCGTCGCCGGGTAGAAGATCGGAGCAACTCGCGTGACCTCGCCCGCGGCGCGAAGGGCAGCCCCGCGCTGACGCCGACGGCGTGTCGCCGCTCCCGAATTCGTTCGGCGTGCGAAGGAGCAAGCGGTTCGCGGAGCGCATCCTCCGCGTCGTATGGGCTCGCCCTGGATCTAGCCCTCGGACGACGGCGA
>CAIXWQ010000643.1 GCA_903923175.1 uncultured delta proteobacterium
CGATTACGAGCTGCAGTACGGGGGCGGCTCGGTGCGCGTCGGGGCAGCGCTCGTTCCGATGCGACTCGACGGGAGACTCACAACGGGCGTCTATCGAGGGGTCGCGTTGGGACGGGTTCGCTATTGGTCATTCGACGAGATGGGTGTCGCGCGAGGCTCTGAGGTCGTTGGCGAGACAAGTCCAGAGCTGCTCTGGGGGCAGCCCTGCTCAGGGCAGCTCGTCGAGGCGGAGGCTGCACCAGGAGTGCGCAAGGGCCCACGCATCGACGTCCTTCCCACGCCGATCGCGCTCGCAGTCGCCGCCTCCCGCAACGGTCGAACGCCCGTGCAACGGGTAGGCGCCGCCGATCTCGCGCTTGCGAGCGCGCTTCGCTTCGCCGCGTTCGTGGCCTTCGCGAGGACTCCCCCTGAGGGATTGCATCGCCTTACGAAGCGGATGCTCTTCGAGTACGTCCTCACCCACCCAGCTGGCGACGAGCTGACGGGCGCGATCTGCGGTCCAGAAGGGCGTATCGCGTTCGGAGAAGCGATCGATTCCCTGGAGCGATTCGAACATCCCGCCGGTCCGCCCGATCCCGCAGCGGTCGATCGGATCAACGCCATCACCTGGCGCGCGCTCGCGGCGATCGACTGGTCTCGCGTGGAACTTGCGGTTCGAGATTCGAACGGCGCACGAGCGCTACGCGGCATGGCCACACGTGCGCCGGCACTGGCAGAAGGCGCGGAGTTCGAGCTCCGGCTCGGTGCTACCGACGTCCGTCTCGCGCCGTACGTGCGCCTCCTCCGAGGCTCGGTCGGCCTCCTGCGCGAAGCCACGAAAACAAAGGCGACCTACTACGCAATCGCCGGGGGGCCGGATGCCACGCTCGGCGAGCAGCGAGACACTCCGCGCCTCCGCGTGGAGACCATGACCGTGCAGCGCTGACGCCAGACGATGACTTGTGGGCGGAGAGGGCATCGGACGCGGAGGCACCTCCGAAGTGACGCGAGCCCCACTGCGAGCTGGACGTCGAGCACGATCCACACGCCTCGGTGATCGACGCGACCGCGCCACGCACGCGGCGCACGGGAGCGTGATCGCCGACTCGCGTCTCGAACACGCATGCCCGACGCTCGCAAAGCTCAGCGGGCACGGATACTCTCGAGGTCCCAGCCTATGGCTCCCGACCCGCCGCCCGCCCCGCAGGCGATGTCGTACCGCGAACTCGTGGCGGAGGCATGCGAGTTGTACGCCGAGATCGCGAAGCTGTCGCGTGAACACCCGGCCGTCGCAATCGCGAGGGCGCGAACGTTCGGCGAGTTCGTGTGCGTGCAGCTCCTCACACGGAATCACGGGGTCCTTCCCCCGTCCAAGGAGCGCTCGCTCGGCGTACTGCTCCAGAGACTTCTCAGCGTATCCGGCCCGAGAGACATCCAGCTGCCACTCAACACGTTGATGATTGCTGGGAATAGCTGGTCGCACTACAACGCCGCCCCTCCCCCGCAAGACACCGTGCCACTCGTGCTGTCCGCTGTACGATTGAGCGGCCGACTTCTCCTGAAGCAATGCCGCCCGAACGCGGACGAACCAATCCCACCAGAATTCGAGTCGCAGGTCCTCGAAGAGCGCACGGCCGGCTCCGGGCACGGCCTGGCACCACACGGAGAAGTCTCGGGGATTGTCGCCCTCGCCGAGCTCGAGGCGATGGAGAAGCGCCCTCGGTCCGCGCCGCAGGCGACGCCCTCCGCTCGCGAGGAGATGCTCCGCCGCGAAATCGCCAGTGCTCGTACCCGTGCAACGCAGCACCCGACGCGGACGCACCGGATTCAGCTGGCTGAGCTTCTGGTGCTCGATGGCCAGGTTCTCACTGCGCTCGAGCTGCTACGGGAGGTCGTGCGAGATACTTCGGCGACGACCGAGCAAGAGCGCTGGATCCGCTACGTGACGCGAGTCGCGGTGCTGGATCCGACGGATTCACAGGTTCGCGTGGACCTTGCCTGTGTGCACTTTGGACGCGGCGATCTTGCGAGGGCCCTCCGGTTCTTGATGCAGTGCTGGGCGCTCGAGCGTCGAGACGAGATCGTGCTCTC
>CAIXWQ010000644.1 GCA_903923175.1 uncultured delta proteobacterium
CGTCTGCCCGTTGGGACCGCGCATGCGCGTCGGCGGCGGGGGGGCGGCGGGGGCCGGCTCCGGCGCGGCGACGGGCGCCTCGGCTTCCACCGACTTCGGCGTCGCCTTGCGGCGAACGACCGTGGGACGGATGCGCTCCTCCACGACGGACGCCGCGGCCTTCGAGCGCTCGAGCGCGCGACGAGCGCGGTCGAGGACGTCCACGTCGACGGCGCTGAGCCGGTTGCGCACCTGCGCCCCTTGCTGCTGCAGCAAGTTGAGCGCTGCCGCCTCGTCGATGCCGAGCTGCTTCGCGACTTCGTAGACCCGAACCTTCGTGCTCATCACGCCTCCACGCCCCTCGCGTCGCCGCCTGCACCCGCGTCTTGGATTTCCGTGGGCGGGTTGCCCGCCGTGGCGCTCGGAGCGGCGGCTTGCTGCCGCGCTTCTCCCCGAGCCAGACCCACAGCGCACAGCCACGCCTCTCGAATCGCCGCTGCGAGACCCGCGTCCATGATGGCGCAGACCCCGATACCTTCGCGCTCCTCCCCCGGCCGACGACCCAGCGTCCGCGCGAGGCGCAGCTTGTCGCCGTAGACCAGGACCTTGCCTTCGCCGGTCGCGTGTCGGACGACCCCGACGTTCGCGGCCGCCGCGGCGTCTGCCGCCAGCACCATCAGTTGGACGTGGCCCCCGTGCCAGGCCTCGACGACGTCGTCGGTGCCGAGGATCACGTGGCCGCCCCGCACGCCGCCCGCGAGCAGGCCGTCGAGACGCTTCGTGTACGCCTCGACGATCCCGGCCAGCAGCGTCGCGAGCTCGATTCGCACCTCGCGCTTGAAGGCGCGAGCGAAGCCTCGGCGCGTGGCGCCTTCGAGGCATTTGAGCGTTGGGTGGACGTGCGCGCCGCGCCCGAACGCCCCCCCCGTCGCGTCGACGACGACGGACGCGGGCCCACCGTCGGGAGGCGTCACGAGCACGACGCGCACCAGCGAGCGCGCCGCGTCATCTGCTCCGCAGCCCGCGCACGTGCGCGTGGGGACACCAACGGCCCTCTCGGACCGTTCGCCCCCGGTGCGCTGTGCTTCGCGCGGCTTTGCCAACGTCGTCGCCTCCACGGTTTGGATCAGCCCTTCGCCTCGGCGCGGACGCGCTGCTCGAGCTCCAGGTACTGCTGGGCGCCCTGGCGGAGCGCGCGCGCCTTCTTGATGCCGAGGCCGGACTTCACGGCGAGCTTGTCCTCGGTCTCCTTCACGAGATCCTCGGGCGTGCGGTACCCCTGCTGCTCGAGCGGCTCGATCAGGCGGTCACCGATTCCACGCACGAGCAGCATGCGGTCGCGGGCGCCCGGGGCGGCGCCCTGCGAGAGCACCTCGCGAACGCGCGTCACGCGCTGCTCGTCGAGGGCGCGCTCGGCCGCGTCTCGGACCGAGCCCGCGTGCTCCACGCTGCCGACGCCGGGGATGCCCGAGAGCTCCTCGGGCGACGCCTCGGCGACCTCTTCGACCGACCGGAAGCCGAGGCGGTACATCGCGCGGGCGACCGGGTCCGCGACCCCCTGGATGGTCTGCAGTCCGGCGACCGCTTCCTCTTCCATCGTGCGGAACTTCGACTCGCTGATGATGTCGAGCTTCCAGCCCGTGAGCTGGGCGGCGAGGCGGACGTTCTGGCCTTTGCGGCCGATGGCGAGCGAGAGCTTCTCGTCGGGGACGACGAGCTCCATCCGCCCGTCGGCCTCGTCGAGGATGACCTTGTGCACCTCGGCGGGCTGGATCGCGGCGCAGACGAAGCGCGCCGGATCTCGATCCCACGGCACGATGTCGATCTTCTCGCCGCGAAGCTCCTGCACGACCGCCTGGACGCGCGAGCCCTTCATGCCGACGCACGCGCCGACCGGATCGACGTCGCTGTCGCGCGAGGCGACCGCGATCTTGGTGCGGGCGCCGGCCTCGCGGGCGACGGCCTTGACCTGCACGATCGCCTCGAAGATCTCGGGAACCTCGCCCTCGAAGAGCTTCTCGACGAGGCGCGGATCGCCGCGCGAGAGGACGATCTGCGGGCCGGGGCCCTTGCGATCGATCTCCTTGAGGAGCGCGACGATGCGGTCGCCGGCGCGATACTGCTCGCGCGGGGTCTGCTCGCGGTACGGCAGCACGCCTTCGACCGTGCCGCCGAGGTCGACGATGATGTTGTTGCCGCGCTCGAAGCGGCGGACGATGCCGCGGATCAGCTCGCCCTTGCGGTCCTTGTACTCGTTGAAGACGCGGTCGCGCTCGGCGTCGCGGAGGCGCTGGATGAGCACCTGCTTCGCGGCCTGGGCGGCGATGCGGCCGAACTGCGCGCGCTGCATCTGGATGTTCAGGATCTTCCCGAACTCCTTGTCCTGCTGTCGCGCCTTCTCGATGTCCTTCGGGAGGTAGAAGATCTGGAAGCCGAGCTCCTCGCCCACGTCCGCCTCGAGCCCGGAGGCGAGCGCGTCGGCGTGGGAGACTTCGCTGCCGGGCTTCTCGACCGCGGCCTCCGTCACCGTCATGTACATGAACAGGTCGATTTGCCCCGACGTCTCGTCGAACTTCGCCTCGAGCTCGCGGTCCTCGCCGAACGCGTTCTGCGCCGCCTTGAG
This sequence comes from uncultured delta proteobacterium, assembly GCA_903923175.1. Lineage (GTDB taxonomy): Bacteria > Myxococcota_A > Polyangia > Polyangiales > JADJMO01 > CAIXWQ01. The sequence continues at coordinate 2,603 of CAIXWQ010000644.1, forward strand.
GATCGCCTGCTCCACGGTCTCGACGAGCACCTTGCGGTCGATGCCTTTTTCCTTGGCGACCGCATCGAGCATCGTGGAGAGAGAGACGTCGCCCGTCCCCTGCTGCGTGTTCATCATGACCTTCTCGCGTGGTGAGTGGCGCCCGAGGAGGACTCCGCGTCGCCGGGCTCGGCGGAGGCGCTCTTCGGCTTCGGTTCTTTGGCGCCGCCGTCCTTCTTGGCGGTCGCGCGCGGGGAAGCTTGCTTGCCGGGCTTCGTCTTGACGGGCGCCTCGTAGACGAGGCTCGCCTTCTCGACGCTCGTCTGCGGGATGGTGACCTCGCCGACGTCCTCGTCGCGGAAGCGGATCTCGTGCTCGTCGGCGGCGAGGATGATCCCCTTGTACCCTTTGCGCTTCGGGTGGAGGGGCGTCTCCTGGCTCAGGTGCAGCCGCGCTTTCTGGCCGGCGAATCTCACGAAGTCGGCCGGCTTCACGAGCGGGCGGTCGAGCCCGGGGCTCGAGACCTCGAGGTTGTAGGCGTGGTCGATGATCTCGTGCACGTCGAGCGCCGCCGAGACGTCGCGGCTGATCGCGGTGCAGGACTCGAGTGTGACGCCGCCGACCGCGTTGCGCGGGTCGTGACCGAGGCGCTCGACGTAGAGGCGGAGCACCATGCCGATCGGCTCGCGCCGCAGCTCGACGGAGACGATCTCGCAGTGGTGCACTGCGACGATCGGCTCGATCAGGGCCTGGACGCGCTCGACCACGCGACCCGCGTCAAGGCGCGGGACGCTCGCGTCCGGTGCGGTGCGAGCCGCTGCGGCGCGGTGGGGGCGGTCGGCGGGGAATTGCTTAGTCACGTTATGAAGTTGCCATTTGGGAAAAAAAGAGCGGGTCCCACAGGGGCCCGCTCGGGTCTCCCCTTCCGGTGGGACGGTTCCCTCCGGAGGCGCGGCGTAGGGTACACGAATCGCCGTAACGATCAAGGGCGTAGCAGGGCGATTGCCCGCGCGTGCCCAGGCGTCGCGAGGTTCCTGACGCGAACGGTGGTCGGCGCCGCTAGGCTCGCGGCCCCGTGCCCTCGCTTCGGTCCTCCCTCGGCTCCGCCCGGCAGTCACGCCGCCCGGTCCTCGCGGTGGCACTCGCGGTGGCGCTGTGCGGAGGATGTCGGAAGAAGCTCGCGCCAGGCTTCCATGCGGCCGTCGCAGGCCCGGCCGCGGCGTCGAGCGCGGGCCTCGCGTCGGTCGGCGCCTCGACCGACGGGGCTTGGGTCCTCGCGCGCGACGGCGATCCGCTCGAGCTCGCGCGGCTCTGCGACGAGGTCGGCGCCCCGCGGCTCGGCGAGGTGATCGAGGACCCCACGGCGTCGCCCGACGATCGGACGACCGCCGCGCGTGCGCTCGCCTACGCGGAGGATCCGACGCCCGCGCTCGACCCACTTTGCAAGCAGGTGAATGGCGGCTCGACCGATGCGTCGACCTTGGCGCTGCAGACGTTGGCGCAGGTCGCGCCGCGACGCAGACAGATCGAGGAGGTCGAGGGCGGCGCGTGGCGACGCTGCGGCGAGGCGCTCCTCTCGCTGCTCGACAAGTCGCGCGATCCGACGCGCCGCGAGCTCGCGATCCGCGCCGCGGCCGCGCTCGCCGAGCGAGGCGCGCTCGACGTGAAGCGCGTGCCCGAGCGTTGAGGCGGGCCGCTCCGCCCCCCTGCCCGCAGGCTCACTTCACGATGTTCATGAAGTCGTCGCAGACCTTCTTCGAGCCGAGCGCGCAGACCTTCAGCATGTTGGCCGCGACCGTCTCCTCGAGCTTCTTCTTGGTGTCGTCCTTGATCTGGAAGCCGCGGGCCTCCTTGATCGAGTCGTACTTCTTCTGCAGGTCGGCCTTCTTCGCCTCGAAGGCCTTCTCGGCGGCGGCGTCCGCGTCGGCCTCTTTCGCGCCTTTGTAGGCCTTCTCGATGTCGCCCGCGAGCGAGGTCTGGAGGTCGATGAACTCGTTGACCTCTGCGTCCTTGCTGCAGCCGGCCGCGCCGAGCGCGAGCCCCAGACCGACCACGGCTCCGATCCACTGATTGCCGCGCATGTGCATCTCCCTCCGACGCAGCCGCGCACCACGCGCGGACGAGCGCCGATGCTAGGCGCACGGACGTCCGTGCGATCGCGAAAAGCGCGCCTCGGCCGCCAGCGGGGACGCTACCATGCGCGGCCATGGCCGAACTGATCCTCGCCATCGACCAAGGTACGACCGGCAGCACGGCGCTGGTGCTCGACGCGCACGGACACGTGCGTGGGCGCGCGAACGTCGAGTTCGCGCAGCACTTCCCGAAGCCCGGCTGGGTGGAGCACGAGCCCGAGGAGATCTGGGCGAGCGTGCGCACCGCCGTGGAGCGGGCGCTCCAAGCCGCGGATGCGCGGGGGACCGACGTCGCGGCGATCGGCATCACCAACCAGCGCGAGACGACGCTCGTGTGGGACCGCGCGACCGGTGCACCGCTTCACCGCGCGATCGTCTGGCAGGACCGTCGCACCACCGAGCGCTGCGCGGCGCTGAAGGCGGAGGGGCACGAGGCGCGGGTGCGCGCGAAGACGGGGCTCGTGCTCGACCCCTACTTCTCCGGCACGAAGATCGCGTGGATCCTCGATCACGTCGAGGGCGCTCGCGCCCGCGCCGCGCGCGGCGAGCTCGCCTTCGGTACGGTGGAGACCTTCCTGGTGCACCGGCTGACGGGCGGCGTGGCGCACGTGACCGACGCGACCAACGCGTCGCGCACGCTGCTGCTCGATCTGGATCGCCTCACCTGGGACGAGGAGATGTGCGGCCTGCTCGGGGTGCCGCCGTCGGTGCTTCCGCGCGTGGTCGGCTGCGCCGAGGAGGTCGGCCGGACGCGCGGGCTCGGCTGGTTGCCGGACGGGATCCCGATCGCAGGGCTCGCCGGGGATCAGCAGTCTGCGCTCTTCGGGCAGACCTGCTTCGAGAAGGGGGACGTCAAGTGCACCTACGGCACCGGGGCGTTCGTCCTGATGAACGTGGGGGAGCGGCCTGCGGCCTCGAAGAGCGGCCTGCTCGCGACGGTCGCGTGGCGGCTGCGCGAAGGAGGGCCCGCGACGTACGCGCTGGAGGGGTCGGCGTTCATCGCTGGTGCGGCCGTGCAGTGGCTGCGTGACGGCCTCGGGCTCATCGCATCCGCGCCCGAGATCGAGCCGCTGGCGCGCTCGGTCGAGGACTCCGGCGGCGTCGTGTTCGTGCCGGCGTTGGTCGGGCTGGGGGCACCCTACTGGGACCCCGACGCGCGCGGCCTGCTCTGCGGGCTCACGCGGGGCACGACCAAGGCGCACGTCGCCAGGGCGACGCTCGACGCGATCGCGCACGAGGTCGCCGATCTCGTGGAGGCGATGGCGGCCGACGCCGGGGCGGCGGTGCCGCGGATGCGCGTCGACGGCGGGGCCAGCGCGAACTCCCTCTTGCTGGAGCTCCAGGCGGCGCTCGCCGGCGTGCGCGTCGAGCGGCCGCGTGACGTCGAGACCACGGCGCGCGGGGCGGCGATGCTGGCCGCGCTCGGCGTCGGCTTGGTTTCCGGGCTCGAGGAGCTGCGGGCGTGGTCGGCGCCCGACGCGAGCTTCGAGCCCTCGACCGCGACGCACTGGCTGCCCGGCGGCCATGACGCGGCGCGGGCGGCGTGGAAACGTGCGGTCGCGCGCGCGCGGGGGTAAAAGAATGAGCAGGCAGGCGCGCGGCCACGCGCCGACCTGGGGCGGGCTCTTTCGCCTCCTGGGCAGCGCCTCCGCCACGTGGCGCAGGCGCACCCGATCGCTCTCGCCGGAGAAGTTCATGAGCATCGCACATTCCCCTGCCGATCCCGTCGGCGGGGTGCCGGCGCCGACCTCGAGCGCGCCGCCGCCGGACGCCGCTTTGCTGCGCGACGTCCCGATCGATTGGGAGGCGCTCGAGGACGCGTTCGAGAACAACGCGCCGGAGGTCCACAGCTACCTGCAGCTCTCGACGGGCGAGGTGATCCGCGTCGTCGACGGCGTCGCCGATCCGCAGATGCACGCGCGGATCGCGGGCGATTCGAACTACTTGCGCGTCGATCCGGTGAGCTCACGGGAGCAGTACCGATGGATGGAGCGGTTCATCCCGATGGTCGACAACCTGGAGCTGCGCGCGCGCCTGAACCAGGCGATCGACGGCAAGGGGGCGTTCCGCCGCTTCAAGGACGTGCTCATGACGCACGCCGAGGAGCGCGAGCGCTGGTTCGGCTATCGCAGCGAGCGGCTCCGGACGTTCATGGATGCCTGGCTGACGGCCCACAATCTTCGCGCGACGCCGCGACCGGCGTGGACGCCGCCGGTCGGCGACGAGACGCCTGCTTCGGAGGTCCTGCCGCCGCCGCCGCCGCCGCGCGAGCCCAAGCGACGGAGCGTGGAGGCGCTTCGACGCGGCGTGCGCGAGACGCTCGAGTCGCTCGGCGCGCGGGACCTGGAGACGCTCGGCGCGTTCGCCGAGTTCCTGCGCACCCGACGCGCCGTGCGGGGCGCGCGCGCTGCAGAGGCCGCGGAGGCCGCCGAGAACGAGGGAGCCGAGGTCGGCGAGGACGAGGCGCCGCACTCTTCGACGACCACGCGCGAGCCGGTCGATGTGGAGGACGAACCTTGAGGATGCGACGCGCGATCCGCGGGGCGGTCGGCGCGCTGGTGGCGGCCTCGCTGTCGCTCCTCGCCGCGGGCAGCGCGCCGGCCGCCACGCTCGAGCGCACCGTCGCGCGCTTCCTCGATCCGGAGGCGGGCAACGCCTCGATGGCGCGGCGCTTCGTGACGATGCGTGAGCTGGTCGTCGAGTCCTGGCTCGCGACGTTCGAGCGGAGCAGCGGCGCGCCCATGGCCTCGCTGTCGGAGCGCGTCGTCCGCGGCGCGTTCGAGCGCCACGTAATCGAGGCGCTGCTGGGTGAGCGCGTGCTGCCGGCGAGCGCAGAGGCTCGGGTCGACGAGCTCGCTGCCGAGGCGCGGCGGGTGGAGGTCGTCGAGGTCGGCGGCGAGGCGCGGCTCGCGCGCGCGCTGGAGCTCGCGACGGGCGCGAAGGACGGCGCCGCGGCAGAGCTCGCCGCCATCTTCCGGCGGCGCGCCAGGGCGGAGCTATACCTGGAAATCGCGGTCTCGCAGCCGATCCGATCGAGCGACGCCGAGCTGCGCACGGCGTTCGCCGGCGCCCCCGACGAGCTCACGAAGCTCGGGTTCGACGCCGCTTTGCCGCTCCTGCGCGCCTATGTGCGCAGCGCGCGCCTGCGAGAGCTCGCGCAGTCGTACTATCAAGCCGTCAAAGGACGGCTCCATCTCGAAGTCGTCAACCCTTAGCGCGTGCTTCGTGCCGCCACGCGCGGCGCGATGAGGAACGAATGGCCCTTTCCGAGCTCCCTCCTGCCCTCGACGAAGGCGGCGAACCCGGCGCCGAGCCGCCGCTCCTGCGGATGCCGCCGCCGGGCGCGATGTCCCGTGCGTGGCTCGGTCGCCTCCAGGGGGTCGACGCGCCTTGGACCGAGGCGCGACGCGCGCGGCGCGCCCAGCTCCTGGGCTTCGATCACGCGCCGATCGTGATCGCGACCGCGAAGGGGTCGAACCTGTTCGACCTCGACGGCAACCGGTTCGTCGACTTCGCGGCCGCGTTCGGCGCGGCGCTGGTCGGGCACGGCAACTCGCGCGTGGTGCGCACGCTCGAGATGCAGCTCGAGCGCACGCTCTTCGGCCTCGGCGACGTGTACCCGACCGACGCGAAGATCGGCCTGACCGAGCGGCTGGCGCGCCTCTTCCCAGAGGCGGGTGCGCGTGTCCTGTTTGGGTTGTCCGGCTCCGACGCCATCGACGCCGCGATGAAGACGGCCCTGCTGGCGACGGCGCGGCCTGGCATCCTCGCGTTCGAAGGCGCCTACCACGGGCTCGGCACGGGCCCCCTCGCGGCATGCGGGCTGCGACCGGAATTCCGCGCGCCGTTCGCGCCTCACCTGACGCCGCACGTGCGCTTTCTCCCCTACCCGAGCGCGCCGCGCCGCGACGGCACGGGCGGCGACTCGCTCGATCGTGCGCTCGCGGCCGTCGATGCCGCCTGCAAGAGCGGCGAGATCGGCGCGGTCCTGGTCGAGCCGGTGCTCGGGCGCGGCGGGGTCGTGGTGCCGCCGACGGGCTTCCTCGCCGGGCTGCGCGAGATCTGCACGCGCACGGGCGCCCTGCTCGTGGCCGACGAGATCTGGACCGGGCTCGGGCGCTCCGGCGCCATGCTCCGCAGCGTCGAGGACGGCGCCGTTCCCGATCTCGTCTGCCTCGCGAAGGGGCTGGGCGGCGGCGTGCCGATCAGCGCCTGCATCGGCAAGGGCGCCGTCATGGAGGCCTGGCGCACGCCGAAGGGGCGCGCGATCTCGGCCGAGGAGCAGGAGGAGCAGCCGCACGGCGAGGCGATCCACACCTCGACGTATGCCGGGAGCCCGCTCGCGTGCGCGACGGCGCTCGCGATGCTCGACACGGTGATCGGCACCAAGCTCGTCCAGCGCTCGCGCGACGAAGGCGACGCCTTCCGCGACGCGCTCTCGGCCGCGCTCGGCGAGGGAACGCGCGTGATCGACGTCCGCGGTCGCGGGTTCATGATCGGCATCGAGGTCGAGGGGGGCGCGCGGCGCGGCCTCGGGCTGATGCACGATCTGCTGCAGAAGGGGTACGTCGTGCTCACGGGCGGCAAGGGCGACGTGCTCACGCTCACGCCGCCGCTCAACATCGCGAAGGCGCTGCTCGACGGCTTCGTCGAGACGGTGGCCGAGCTCGCGCGCCTCCGCGAGCCGTGACGAGCTCGACGCCCGACGCGGTCGTCGCGGGCGAGGCGCTGCACGCCCGCGTCCGCCTCGCGATCGCGGGGCGCGGCGAGGCCTTCGACGACCTCGCGCGCGCGCTCGCGGTGCACCAGGCGACCTGGTGCGAGGGCTATCGGCGCCTCTGCGCGGCGAGCCAGGTCGATCCCGCGCGTGATCCTCTGGAGCGCCTGCCGGCCGTGCCGACCGACGCCTTCAAGGTCGCGCGCGTCGCGACGTTCCCCGCCGCGCTCGACGCCGTGGTGTTCCGGACCTCGGGCACGACGGTCGGCACGCGCGGCGCGCACCCGATGCGGTCGCTCGCGACGTATCACGACGCCGCGATGGCCTGGGCGAAGGAGACGCTCTTCGCGCCGTACCGCGCCGTCGCGCCGCTCATCGTGGCGCTCGCGGCGCCGCCGGAGCGCGCCGTCGACTCCTCGCTCGCGCGCATGATGGGCTGGTTCGTGGAGGAGCTCGGCGCGGCGGGGTCGTGCTTCACGCCGATCGACGAGCTCCCCGCCGCCCTCGGCGCGCTCGAGGCCGCGGGCCGCAGCGAGGCGCCGGTGCTCGTGCTCGGAGCCGCCTTCGCGTTCGTGCACCTCCTCGACGCGCTCGCCTCCCGCGACGCGCGCAGCCTCGCCCTCCCCGCCGGCTCGCGCGTGATGCAGACGGGCGGGTTCAAGGGGCGCTCGCGGACGATCGAGGGGGGCGCGCTGCGTCGCGAGCTGGCGGACGCGCTCGGCGTGCCCGCGCGCGAGATCGTGGGCGAGTACGGCATGACCGAGCTCTCCTCGCAGCTCTACGCGCTCGACCCGCGGCCGGGGGAGGACGACCGCTGGATCTACCGCGCGCCGCCGTGGGTGCGCGTGCGCGCCTGCCATCCGGAGACGCTCGCGCCGCTGCCGGTCGGGGCGCGCGGCATCGCCCGCGTCGAGGACCTCGCCAACGTCGAGTCCGCGTGGGCGGTGCAGACGGCCGACGAGATCGTCGTGCACGACGACGGTGGGGTCGAGCTGTTCGGGCGGCTGCCGGGCGCGACCCCGCGCGGGTGCTCGCTCGCCGTCGAGGAGCTGGTCGAGGGGGCGCAGGCCGCGAGGAGCGCGGGGGGCTCGGCGCCGTGAGCGCTCGCGAGCGCGTGTTCGCCATCGTCCGCGCGGCGCGGCGTGCGTTCGTCGAGGCACGGAGCGAGGCGCTCGTTGCGGCGCTGGCCGTCGAGTCGGGCCTCTCGCCCGAGGGGGTCGTGCTCGCCCTCGATCGCGTGCTCGAGCACGACGCGGACGAGCACGCGATCGCGCGCTTCGTCGCGAAGGCGCCCGCGCGCACGGCCGTCTCCGTCGTGCTCGCGGCCAACGTCTTCGTCGCGCCGCTGCGCGCGATCGCGTGGGCGCTGGCGCACTCGGGCCGCGTGACCGTCCGCACCTCACGCCGTGCCCGGCTCTTCACCGCGCAGCTGCTGGCGAGCGCTCCCGAGCTGGTCGAGAACGTCGTGCACGCGAGCCAGAGCGACGATCCGGGGACCGACCTCGAGTCACTCGTCGCTGCGTTGCCGGTCGGCGGTGCGCTCCACGTGTACGGCGGCGAAGGAGCGGTCGCAGCGGCGCGCCGCGCGACCGCGGGGCGAGAGGACCTCGCTTTCGATCCGCACGGCCCGGGCTTCGGCGCGATCGTAGCGACGGCGGAGGAGCTCGCCGCGCACGCCGACGACGTGGCGTTCGACGTCTCCGTGTTCGATCAGCGTGGCTGCCTCTCGCCGCGGGTCGCGCTCGTGCTGGGCGGAGGCGACGCCCTCGGCTCGCTCGCGGACGCGCTCGGTCGGTTCGGCGAGCGCGTTGCACGCGGGGAGCTCGAGCCCGCGACGCGCGCGGAGCTGCGACGCGCGGTCGACGCCGCCACCTTCGCCGCCGGGGCTCGCGTCGGAGCGCACTACGCCGTGCTCGCGCTCGGCCGCGCCTCGGCGCTTCCCCTCCCCCCGGCGGCGCGCGCGCTCGCGCTGGTCGAGGTGGGCGAGCGCCAAGGCGCGATCGACCTGCTGCGCGCTCACGCGCACGCGCTCACCTCGATCGGTGCGCCACGCGCGCATCACGCCGCGCTGGCGGCCGCGTTCCCCGCGGTGCGGCTCGCGGAGCTCGGCGCGATGCAGCGCCCTCCGCTCGACGGACCGGTGGACCGCCGCGCGTGGCCGTGAGCGTCGCGTCAGGGGCGCATCAAATCGGGCGTTCGAGGGGCCTCGGCGATTGAAGAGCGCGCGCAGCGGCCGTTCCCATCGCGGGCATGAACGACTTCGCCTCGCTCTCTCCCCTCCCGCGCCGTCTCCTCGTCTCCGCGACGCGAACCGCGCTCGTGGTCGGCCCCGCCTTCGCGTTCGCGGTCGCTTGCGGCGGTAGCGGCGCAGGGCCTGCCGCGGTCACCGACCCGCACGCCGCCCCGCCCCCGAGCGGGAGCGTGGTTTCGAACGTGGCGCCGACCGCCAGCGCCTCGGCGAAGACCGGCTTCACGCAGTGCGTAGCCGAGCAGCCCGAGTCGTGCGTGAGCCAGTGCGAGAAGAACTACCTCGAGGCGTGCGTGATCCTCGGCGTGCTCTACGAGCAGGGCTCCGAAAAGCTTCCGCGCGACGAGGCGAAGGCCTTCGGCGCCTTCAAGAAGGCCTGTGACGGCGGCAACACCCGCGGCTGCGTCGACGTCGGCCGCACCTACGAGATCGGCCTCGGCACGACCAAGGACGAGGCCAAGGCCCTCGAGTCGTTCAAGAAGGCGTGCGACGCGAAGGACGCATACGGCTGCGCGCACCTCGGGCACGCCTACGAGACCGGCGTCGGCGGCCCGAAGGACGGCCCGAAGGCGGTCGCCGCGTACACGCAGTCGTGCGATCTCCAGGACGCGCGCGGGTGCACGCACCTCGGCGCGCTCTACGAGTCCGGCCGCGACGGGATGCCGCGCGACGAGGCCAAGGCGCTCGAGCTGTACACCAAGGGTTGCAACGACAAGGTGAAGAACCCCTTCGCCTGCGCGCACCTCGGCGAGATGTACGAGCACGGCAAGTCGGTCGGTCGCGACGAGACCAAAGCGCGCGGGTACTACGAGGAGGCCTGCACGCGCGGCGAGATCTACGCCTGCACGCGCCTCGGCGAGGCCAACGAGTGGGGCGTCGGCGGGCCCAAGGACGACGCGAAGGCCTTCGCGCTCTACCAGAAGGGGTGCGATCGCAAGAACGCGCTCGCGTGCGCGCAGCTCGGGCACATGTACGAGCACGGCAAGGGGACGGCGGTCGACGAGCCGAAGGCGGTGTCGCTCTACAAGCAGGCGTGCGAGTCGCACGACCTGACGGCGTGCGTGCACCTCGGCCACGTCTACGAGCATGGCAAGGGGGGCGTCGCGGCCGACGAGAAGAAGGCCGTCGAGCTGTACCAGCAGGCCTGCGACCACCACTACCAGCCCGGCTGCAACGGCCTCGGCTACCTCTACGAGCACGGGCGCGGCGTGAAGCAGGACCCGAAGAAGGCGATGGAGCTCTACGTCGGGGCCTGCGAGCGCGGCCTCGGCGCGGCGTGCCTCAACGAGGGGCATTTGTTCTTCGAGGGGGTCGGCACGAAGAAGGACGAGGCCAAGGGCGCGTCGCTCTTCAAGAAGTCGTGCGAGGAGCACGACGCCGCTGGCTGCGCGCACTTCGGCTACGCGCAGGCGACCGGCAAGGGGACGACCAAGGACGCGAAGGCGGGCGCCGACGCGCTCAAGAAGGGCTGCGACGCGAAGGACGCGTGGGCCTGCGAGAAGGTCAAGGAGCTGAAGATCAAGTGACGCGCGTGGTCGGCCGGGCCTGGACGCGGCGCTCGCGCGCGTCCGGGCTCAGCCGACCAGCTTCGGCTTGCGCGTGAACGTCTCGGTGTCGCCCGACGCGTCGTGCGTGCGCGACTGGGTCGGGTCGATCCCCTCGTCGCCCTCGAAGAACGCGAGGATCTCGTCGCGGCGCGCGGCGGCGTCGGCGCGCCCCATGTCGATCAGGCGCTTGGCGAAGCCGCCGTCGAAGAGCAGGTAGCTCGCCAGGTCGGCGTCGGTGTCGCCGCCGAGGTAGAGCGCGCGCAGCACCTGCTTGCTGAGCATCGCCCCGCCGCGCAGCTGACCGCGCTCGACGTGCTCCGCGGCGAGCTTGCCGATGTCCTCGCTCGGGCGCATGGCGAGGCAGTGCACGGGGCGATAGTGCTCGCCGCCGCGCTCGGTCGCGGCCTCGGAGACGCGCGTGAGGAAGTCGTCGCCGTAGGCGGAGATGCCGTCGGCGAGCATGCCGTTGATGCGCGCGAGCACGTCGAGATCGTTCACGACGTGATCGAGCAAGAAGGCGTTGAGCACCTTGCCGAGCAGCGCCGCGGCGCCGAGCGCGCGCGGGTGGAGCGGGCCCGACTCCGAGGCCGAGAGCCCCTTCACCTCGCGCGAGAGCGCGACCGCGAACACGTGGGTCGCGCCGAGCCGCAGCGCCGGGGCGATGGGCGTGTTCAGGCGCAGCCCGCCGTCGCAGTAGTACTCGCGGCCGAGCCGCACGGGCGGGAAGAGCATCGGGATGGCCGCGCTGGCGAGCGCGTGCGCGGTGCCGATCAGGTCCGAGCGGATCAGCGTGCGCGGCGGCGCGGTGGTCGGCAGCGCGACGTCGGGGCCGGTCTGCATCCAGATCACCGTGCGGCCCGTGGAGACCTCGGTGGTGGAGATCGAGAGCGCGCGCAGGTGGCCGTGACGCAGGTTGCGCGAGACGGCGCGCCAGCCGACCTCACGCTCGAGCAGCTCCGCCATCGGTCGGACGTCGAACAATCCGGTCGGCGACGCGCCGCCGCCGAAGAGCATGCGCGGCAGGCTCCACGCCTGGCGCATCCCGAACCCGAGCACGTTCGAGAGCTCGAGCTGCGTCCAGAGATCGACGAGCCCGCGCACGCCGTGCCCGGGGTCGCCCGCGTGCGCGGCGAGGTAGCAGGCGTTGATGGCGCCCACGCTCGTGCCGCACAGGATGTCCAGGCGCGGGATGCGCCCGCCCTGGAATCGCGGCATCTCGCTGAAGATCCAGGAGAGCACGCCGACCTCGTAGGCGCCGCGCGCGCCGCCGCCCGAGAGCACGAAGGCCGTGCGCCTCGGGCCGCTGCGGGTGAGCGTGCGCGCCGGCGTCGGGGGGGCGAGCGAGTGCTCGGCCGGCGGCGCGGAGGGGGCGATCGCAGAGCGGTGCATCCGCAGCGCTGCGAGGCCGGCCGCCGCGGCGTCGGAGGCGGTCGGTGGGGTGCTGATGCGATCGTCGCGGTGCTTGGAGTCGCTCACGTCGTCTCCGGGAGGAGGTCGGGAAGAGAAGGATGCGCGATCGGAAGGATCAGATGGACGAGAAGAACGAGCTCGGGTCGCCCGCGCGCTTGTTGCTCTCGGGGACCTCGCTCGTCCCCGGGCCGAGCAGCACCCGGACCTCGGGGCGCGCGAGGAAGAGCGCACGCAGACGCGGCTCGCGCACGTTCGCGAGCACCTTGCGCACGTAGGCGCGCGAGCGCGCGATGGCCTCGGTCGCGAGGACGTCGCCCGCGGTCTCGAGGGCGCTCGCGCACAGCGTGCGCACCTCGAGCGCGAACTCCGAGCCCTCCGTCGCCTCCACCAGGCCGAGCGCGGTCTGCGCGAGCAGCGACGCGTGCGCGAGCTCGCCGAGCGCGGCGCGCGCCTCGGCCTCGATGGCCGTCGCGTACAGGTGGAAGCTGGCGAGCCCGCGCGTCTGCGCGATGGGGCGCGCCTGGCTGGACAGCTCGGCCGCGCCCTTCACGTCGCCGCGCGCGCGCAGCAGCAGCGCGCGCGTGATCATCTCGTGGGTGCCGTCGTAGGCGTTGCCGGTGACCGTCAGGTACGCGCGCGCGTCGCCGACGAAGGTCGCGGCGCCGTCGAGGTCGCCGGCGGCGATCAGGATCTCGGCGGAGACGAGCAGCGTGTCGATGCGGCCGTCCTGATCGCCGTAGCGCTCGTGGGCGTCGCGGGCGCGCTTCAGGTAGGCGAGCGCGCGCGGCAGATCGCCGAGGCGTGCGTAGCAGAGGCCGATGTTGGTCAGCGTCTTGGCGATCTGGAACCGGCCGCCGATCGACAGATCGAGCTGCACCGACGACATCGCGAGCGCGATCGCGTCCTCGTAGCGCGCGAGCACGAACATCGCGTAGGCGAGCGCGTTCTTGGTACGGGCCTCGCTGCGCTTGGCACCGACGCCGCGGAGCAGCGCGATGCTCTCGGCGTACGCGGTGACGGCCTCGTGCGTGCGCCCGAGGCGCCGCAGCAGGATCCCCTTGGCGCGCAGCACGTCGGCGTGCAGGCGCGGCGAGACGCCGGGCTCGCGGCTCTTGACCAGGGCCTCGTTGGCGGCCCGCAGCGCGCCCTCGACGTCGCCGAGCTCGCGCAGCAGCTCCACCACGAGCGCGTGCGCCTCGACGACCAGCGAGGGGAGCCTGGTGGAGCCGACCAGCCCGATGGCTTGCTGCGCGATCGGCAGGCCGCGCGCGAGGTTCCCCTCGTCGAGATCGAGCCGGGCGGTGCGGAGCAGGGCGATGACGATCGCGCGCGGCGTCTTCATCGTCCGCGCGAGGCCGCGCATCTCGGCGAGCTGCTTGCGCCGCTCTCGACGCCGGCCGGTCATCCGGTAGGCCCCCTCGAGCGCCTCGTGCGCGGTGAAGCGCCGCGGATCGCCCTCGGGGAGCAGCGACAGCGCGCGGTGGTAGTAGCGGGTCGCGAGCTTGGTCTGGTAGCTCGCGCGCGCCGCGTGCGCGGCCTCGAGGTACATCTCCGCCGAGGCGATGGGCGACTCGCCGCGCGCCAGGTGCCGGGCCACGATCGCCGCCGAGAGCCCGCGCGCGAAGGGGGTGCCGAGGAGCCGCTCGCCGAGCATCCGGTGCATGCGCACGCGCGCGGCCGGCGGGATCGTCATGTACGCGACGTCGCGCGCGACCGGGTGGCGCAGGTCGATCGACTCGCCCTTGCGATCGCAGATGCCGCGCGCGCAGAGGCGCACGATCGCCTCGTCGATGGCGTCGGCGAGCTCCTCCTCGGTGCGCGCCTCGTCGCCGTGCAGGGCGCGCGAGAGGTCGCGCGCGACCGCGACGTCGATCGGGCCGCCGGAGACCGCGATCCACTGCGCGACCTCCTTCTCGTCGTTGGGCAGCTCGTGGAGGCGCTCGGCGAGCAGCTGCTCGAGCGTCGTCGGCAGCGGCATCTCGCCGGCCTTCGCGATGCGCACGAGCGCGGGGCCGTCGTCGGTGTCGACGATCTCGAGCGCGCCGCGCTCGTGGAGGGCGTCGACGATCTCGAGCAAGAAGAACGGGTTGCCACCCACGCGCGGCGCGAGCTCGGCGCAGAACGCCGCGACCCCCTCGCGCGCGCCGAGCCGCTGCTCCAGCAGCCGCTGCTGATCCTCGTGCGACAGCCCGCGCAGCTCCACGCGCACGATGCCCGAGAGCAGGGGCGCCACGCGCTCGTCGGTGCGGGCGACCAGGAGCACGAGCAGCGGGATCGGCGCCGATCCGCGCAGCAGCTCGGCGAGCAGCTCGAGGCTCGTGCGATCCGACCACTGCACCCCTTCGACGACGATGACGAGCGGGCCGCGCTGCGAGAGCGCCGCGAGCAACCTGCGCACGCCGCCGACCAGCAGCTTGCGCCGGAAGCTCGCGTCCTCGTCGCCGCCCCGCTCGGACTGGTGACCGGTGGCGACCTCCGCGAGTCGCTCGATCGCCGCCTCCGCAGCCGCGCCGTCGGCGAGCACGCCGAGCAGCCCGACGATCGACGCGATCGCCTGCGCGAGCGACTCGGTGCCGTCGAGCGAGCAGGCGTCGCGGAGCAGCTCGGAGAGCGCGGCGTACGGGACTTCGGCGTGCGACGGCGCGCACTCGATCCGCACCGCGCGCGCGTCGGGCGGCAGATCCCGCAGGAACGTCGCGACCAGCGCAGTCTTGCCGATCCCCATCTCGCCGACGATGAGCCGCGAGACGACCTCCGGGCCCGCGACCGCGCGGTGGTAGGCGGCGTGGAGATCGCCGCGCTCGATGTCGCGTCCGACCAGCTCGCCGGGGGCGAGCGCGAGCTCCGCCAGGCGCTCCTCGCGCGTGAGCGCGCGCACCAGCGCATAGACGCGGATCGTCTTCGGCAGCGGGGCCTTCGCCGACTCCTGCACGCGCGGCAGCTCGAGCGTCGGCGCGTCGCCCCACTGGAATTCACGCCGCACGAGGCGATAGAGGCCGCCTGCGACCAGCGTTCGTCCAGGCGGCGCCTCGCGCGAGAGCACGTCGGCGAGCTCGGGCGCGGGCGGCGTCACGACGTGGTGCAGGAGGTGGCCGGCCTCGTCGCGATCGCCCGCGGCGACCGCGCGCACGATGCCGACGGACGCCGCGAGTGCGACGGGGAGATCGGTCGAGAGCCCCAGCAGCGCGTCGTGGGCGTCGAGCGCGAGCGCTGCGGCGGCCGAGGGGGCGCCGGACGGGTTCGCCGTGAGGCCGACGACCGCGCGGGCGACGTCGGGCTCGTCGTCGTCCCAGGTCCACCGGGCCTCGCGCTTGAACGCGATGCCGTCGAGCACGCCCTTCACCCGCTCGCGCGCGTTGGCGAGGGCGCCGGCGCCGAGGTCGATCGCGAGCTCGTCGAAGCCGTGCACGCGCAGGTGCACGAGCGCCACGTGGCGCAGCTCTCGCTGGGCCTTCTTGTCCTCGACGACCTCCGAGCCCTCGCCGCGCGTCGGCTCGCGCTTGGCGGCGGCGGGGACGGCGACCGCGGTGAGCGACACCGACTCGAACGAGAGCGCGGGCACGGCGGGGGCCTCGGTCTGGGCCGGGCGCATCGACTCGCCGCGCGGCGCGTCCGGGCGGCGCGAGGGCTTCAGGACGTCGTCGCCGAGCGCGGCGGCGAGATCCACCGAGGCCGGCTCGTTCGCCTCGACCCCAGGCGAGGTGATCTCGCGCGCGGAGAACTGCGAAATCGTCGCCTCGACGGCGGCCGCGTCGACCAGATCCTCCTGGCGCTGCAGCGCGCGCGCGATGGCGCCCGCCATGTCGCGCGCGGTCGCGAAGCGGTCTTCGGGGCGCCTGGCCAGCGCGCGCACGACGATGGCGTCGAGCTCCGGGGGCACGTCGCTCGCCCACACGCTCGGCGCCTCGACCTCGCCCTTGCGCGCGAGCTCCAGGAGCTCCTCGCCGACGAGCCCCGCGTGGAGCTGCTTTCCGGTGAGCACCTCGTGCAGCACGATCCCGAGCGCCCAGATGTCGGTGCGTCGATCGACCTTCTCGCCGCGCGCCTGCTCGGGCGCCATGTAGGCGAACTTCCCCTTCAGGACGCCCTGCTCCTCGCCGATCATCTTGGCGGAGGCGATGCCGAAGTCGGCGACCTTCACCCCGCCCTCGTAGGAGATCAGGATGTTCTGCGGCGAGACGTCGCGGTGCACGATCTCGAGCGCGGCGCCGTCTTCGCCCTTGCGCTCGTGCGCGCAATGCAGCCCGCGCGCGGCCTCCATCACGATGAAGGCGCCGACCCAGGGCGGGATGCGCGTCCCCTTCGAGCGTGCGGAGGCGGCGAGGCGGCCGAGGTCGAGCCCCTCGACGTACTCCATGCAGAGCAGGTAGCCGTCGCTCGTCTCGGCGAAGTCGAAGACCTGCACGATGTTCGGGTGGTTGAGGCGCATCGTCAGGCGCGCCTCGTCGACGAACATCTGCTTCATGCGCGTCGACTGGCTGTTCGCCGGCAGGATGCGCTTGAGCACGATCAGCTTGTGCGTGCCCTCGGCCCCGCGCGACTTGCCGAGGTACACCTCTGCCATGCCGCCCGTGCCGAGGCGGCGGATGACGTCGTACCGCCCGAGCTTGGTCGGGGGCGCCGAGGAGGGGTTGCGCGAGGTCGGCAACGGGCTCGGATACTAGCGCGCGCGGGTCGAACGGGGCGAACGCATGGCAGAGGAGCATGCGCTCGCCGCCGCGCCTCGCCCGGCCGCGCTTCGACCCGCGCCCCCGCCCTCGGCCGCCCGGAGCGCTCGCCGCCGCGGACGCGCGCCCAACCGCGGCCTTGGCCGGAGCGCGGCCACTCCTGCTAATTTCGGCGCCCCATGCGCGCTCGCCTCCGCCCCCTGCCCCTGGTCCTCGCCGCCCTCGCCCTCGCCGGGGGCTCCCATGGATGCGGCAGCGACCCGGACACGCCGACGCCGACGCTGCCGAGCTACCCGCACGACGCGATCGACGACCTGAGCGTCAACGGCAAGGTCGTGCTCGCCGGGCTCGACGCGCCCGTGCGCGTGGTCCGCGACAAGGGCGGCATGGTGCACATCTTCGCGCGCAGCCTGAAGGACGCGTCGATGGCGCAGGGGTACATGATGGCGCGCGATCGCGCGCCTCAGCTGGAGCTCTTCCGCCGCGCGGCCGAGGGGCGCGTCGCCGAGTGGATCGGCAACGCCGCGCCGGACAAGGCCATGCAGGACCTCACGCTCCGCGCGATCGGCCTGCGCCGCACCGGCGCGGCGATCTACGCCGGGCTCGACGCCAAGAGCGACGCGAAGATCGCCATCGACGCCTACTCCGCCGGCGTCACCGCGTATTTCCGGGAGATCCGCGGGAGCGCGAAGGTCCCCGCGCCGTGGCTCGCGCTGTTCAAGCGAAGTCACTTCACCGACTGGGATCCGATCTCGACGCTCGCGATCGCGCGCCTGCAGACCTACCTGCTCTCGTACACCGCCGGCGACGAGGTCGACGTGTCGGTGCTCTACGACGCGTTCCACAAGACCTTCGACGCGACGAGCGATCCCGCCCTCACGGCGCGGCAGAAGCTGCCGCTCGACGCGATGCGCTTCGCCCCGGCCCGTGACGTCCCGGTGCTGGCGGGCGGCGCTCCTGCGTCGAGCACGGCTGCGTACGTGCGGCCCGGCCCGGCCGCGCGCACGCCGACGCGCAAGCCGCTGTCGCCGGCGCTCGGCGCGCAGGCGCGCGCGTTCTTCGACGCCTCGCACGCGATGTTCCCGGGCATGCACGCCAACTCGAACAACTGGGTCGTGTCGGCCACGAAGAGCGCCGACGGCCACGCGCTGGTCGCGAGCGATCCGCACCTGCCGCTGCAGGCTCCGTCGATCTGGTACCTGAACTCGCTGCACGTGGTCAGCGACGATCCGACGCAGCAGTTCGACGCGGCGGGCGTCTCGTTCGCGGGGATCCCGAGCGTCGTGCTCGGCTCCAACCGCTACGTCGCGTGGGGCGCGACCGTCGCGTTCTTCGACGTGAACGACGTCTACGCCGACAAGATCGTAGGCGGCAAGGTGTCGATCGTCGATCCTGCGACCGGGCAACCGAAGCAGCAGGACGTCGTCACCATCACCGAGGACTTCGACTACGGCGACGGCAAGAAGGTGCCGATCGTGTTCGAGACCATCCCCGGCCACGGCGTCGTGCTGCCGAAGTTCGCGAACAACAAGCTCGTCGCCCGCGATCCGGCGACCGAGCCCGACGTGCTGACGTACCGCTGGACGGGGATGGAGCCGAGCGCGGAGATCCTCGGCTTCCTCGGCGTTCAGAAGGCGAAGACCGCGCACGACGCGAAGGCCGCCATGGACGCGAACTTCGAGGTCGGCGCGCAGAACTTCGTGATCGGCGACGTGAACGGCCACATCGCCTACACGACCCACGCGCGCGTGCCGACGCGCCCCGCCGCCGCGCGCAAGTGGGATCCGAAGCTCTTCAAGGGGACGCTCCCCTGCCTCGTGCTGCCGGGCGATCAGGGGCTCGAGTGGAACGGCCGTGTCGACGACAAACAGCTCCCGCAGGCGGAGGACCCGCCCGAGGGGTACATCGCGACGGCCAACAGCGATCAGTACGGCCTGGTGTTCGACAACGATCCGAGCAACGACCCGGTCTACCTCGGCTGCCTCTGGGACGAGGGCTACCGCGAGGCGCGCATCCACGAGCGCATCGACGCGAAGGACAAGGTCTCGATCGACGACGTGCAGGCGCTGCAGGCCGACGCCAAGAGCCCGCTCGGCGCCGCGCTGTCGAAGCACTTCGTGAAGGCCATCGAGCGCGCCGAGGCCGCGCGCACCTCGGGGACCATCCCGGCCGATCTCGCGAAGGTGCTGGCGGACGCGAAATACGATCCCGCGAAGGTGCAGTTCGCGCACGACGCGCTGGTCGCCTGGGCCTCCGCGGACTTCGAGGCCGCCTCGGGCGTCGTGGTCGACGGCGATCCGCTCCCCACCGCGACGCAGGAGACCGCGAGCCGGGCGACGACCATCTTCAACGCCGCGCTGGTGCGCCTCGTCCAGCTGACCTTCGACGACGAGGCGAAGGCGATGGGCAACCCGCCCTGGATGCAGATGTTCAAGCTCAAGGGGGTCTACCGGATGCTGGAGAAGCCCGCCGACGGGCTCGCCACCGCCGACGCGAGCGGCGAGAGCGTCCTCTGGGACGATCTCGCCACCACCGACTTCACCGAGAGCAAGGACGAGCGCCTGGTGCGTGCGCTGATCGAGGCGCTGGACTGGCTCGGCAAGCAGCCCGACCACGCCGACCCGAGCACCTGGCAGTGGGGGAATTTCCACACGCTGCGCTTCGACTCGATGATCCCGGGCACCGAGGCGACGCTCTCGATCCCCTCGAGCAACAGCGCGAAGTTCCCCAACGGCTACCCGCGACACGGCGACTACGCGAACGTCGACCGCGGCGATCCGGCGGGCTCGCTCGGGAGCTTCGACTTCACCGTCGATCGCGGCGCAGGCCCCTCGCAGCGCTTCGCGGCCGACCTCTCGACCAGCGCGGTCGCGGTCCGGAACGCCATTCCGGGCGGCAACGTGTGGGATCCGCAGAGCGCGCACTTCGACGACCTGGCGCAGCTCTGGCGGCTCGACCTCACGCGCGCCATCCCGCAGGACGCGCCCGCCGTGAAGGCCGACGCGGAAGAGCGGATCGATCTGATGCCGTTCTGAGCGGCTACGTCCGGTCGGCCGCAGGGGCGTCGCGCGGCTCGACGAGCCCGTCCCAGAACGCCGCGAGATCGGCGGGCAGCGGCGCGACGACCTCGATCCGCCGGCGCGGGTTCGCGGGATCGGGGAGCACCATGCGCGTGGCGTGGAGCGCGTGGCGCGAGAGCTCCAGCCGCGCGCGATCGTCGTCGGTCGAGGACAGATCGGCGCCGCGACGGAAGATGTCGTCGGCGTCCTCGAACGGGCCGTAGAGCTTGTCGCCGACGATCGGGGTCCCGAGCACGAACGCGAGGTGCATGCGGATCTGGTGCTGCCGGCCCGACTCGAGATCGCAGGCGACGAGCGCGTAGCGCGCCCCGGTCGTCGCGTTCGCGCGCACGCCGAGGACCGCGTAGCGCGTGGCGGCCGACTGCGCCGACGGCTCCTCGGGGCTCGCGAGGCGCATCTTGAGCTTGAGCGGGTTGTGCTCGTCGAGCGCGAGCGCCTGCTCGACGCGGCCCGCGCGCGGCTCGGGCACGCCCCAGGTGATCGCCAGGTAGCGCTTGGCGACGCCGTGGAGCTCCTCTTCTCCGGCGCTGCCCGCGGCGAGGTTGTCGAGCACGTGGCGCTCGAGGCGGCGCTTGATGAAGCGTTCGGCCTCCCGCGTCTTCGCGAGCAGCAGCACGCCCGAGGTCTCGCGGTCGATGCGGTGGCAGAGCGCGAGGAACACGCCGGGGCGCGCGAGCTTGAGCACCTCGGTGACCGTGTTGTGGTGGTAGCGTGCGCTCGGGTGCACCGGCAGCCCGGGGGGCTTGTCGATGGCGAGCAGGTGCGCGTCTTCGTAGACCACGGGGCAGTCGGTCGGCAGATCCGGCTCTTCGAAGGGCTCGCGGTAGAGCAGGATCACTGCGTCGGGGCGCACGCGATCGTTCTTGCGGAGCCTCCGCCCGGAGGGCTCGTAGGCCCCCGCAGCCACGACCGCTTGCGCGCGCGTGCGGCTCATGCGCGGGAAGGTCGCGTGGACCACGCGGTCGATGCGCCACTTCGCCCACTCGCGCGGCACGCGGATGACGGTCAGGAGCGCCGCGGGGTCGACCTCCGCAGGGCGCGGGTACTGGTCCTCGTCGACGCCACGCTCTCGCACTGGCGGTGAGGTATCACGGCGCGCGGCGGTGGGCACGACGGGCGCGCCTCTCGCCGCAGGCGCGGCGCGGCGCGCCGCCCCTCAGCTGCTTCGCCGAGCCATCGCCTCGATCGTCGTGCAGGCGTAATCCGCCGCGAGGGCGACGGTGCGCGCGGCGCCGTCCGACGTGCGCGCGATCGGCGGCGCGACCTCCATGACGTCGCCCGCGACCAGGTCGAACTCGCGCCCGAGGCGCGCGATCACGCCGTGCACGAGCTCCGGCGCGAGCCCGTCGGGCTCGGGCGTGCCGGTCGCGTCGGCGAAGCGCGCGTCGGTGCCGTCGATGTCGTTCGAGAGGTAGACCTTGCGCGCGCCGATCCGGTGCAGGTGCGAAACGACCTCGTCGATCGTCGCCGCGCCCTTCGCGTTGCACTCGTGCGCCCAGAACTGGCGGACGCCGAGCGTCGACTCCCAGTGCGCCTGATCGCGCCGCGTGGCGCGGATCCCGAGCTGCACGAGGCGCCCGCCGCGCCCGAGCAGCGCGTTCGCGTGCCACGACCAGGTCGCGAAGCAGCAGCGGACGCCGAGGCGCTCCTCGAGCAGATCCGTGTGCGCGTCGAACTGCACGATGGCGAGCTCGGCGCCATGCGCGGCGTGCATCGCAGCGGTGACCGGCCACGCGATCGAGTGATCGCCACCGAGCACGAACGGCTTGGCGCGCGGGTTGAGCCGCAGCGCGAGCCGCAGCGCGCGCTCGGCGATCGAGAGCGGCGAGACCGGCAGCGTCGCGCGCACGTCGGGCGCGAGCGTCGGGTAGAGCGCGCGCCGTGACGCCTCGAGCTGCTCGGCAGAGAGCATCTCGTCGTGCAGCAGCTGGGGCACCACGAACACGTCGCCGAGATCGACGACGCGGGCGCGCGCCGCGAGCGCGCGGTACTCCGGGCGCGCCAGCAGCGCGCTGCGGATCGCCTGCGGGCCGAGGTTGGAGCCGCGCAGGAAGCCTGCGCCGACGTCGGACGGAACGCCCAGCACGAGGATGTCGGCCTCCGCGATGCGCGCGAGATCGGCGCGCCAGCGCGTGGCGACCGCGGCCTCGTCCTCGACGCCGTAGAGCTCGCGCTGCACCGCGAGCTGCTCGGCGCGCCCGGTGGACACGACGTAGAGCCCGCCGCCGGCCGGGCGGAGCAGGCACGAGAGCTCGGTCAGGGCGTCCATCGGCGACGGCGCGTTCATCGGCGCGGAGGTTAGCGCGAGAGCCGCGCGACGGCCCACGACGCGGCGTCGCGGACGACGTCGCTCGGGTGCTCGCGCGCGATCTCGCGGAGCAGCGGCAGCGCGCCCGCGTCCCCCGCCCGGCCGAGCGCGAGGCACGCGTTGCGCGCCAGCCCCGCCGGTCCGGCGCGAAACAACGGCGTCCCCTCCGCGAGCTCCTCCCAGCGTGGCCCGTCGGCGAGGCCGAGGCGCGCGAGATCGCGGAGCTCGAGGCGCCGCCAGCGCTCGTGCGGCGCGAACGTGTCGGCGAAGCGCCCGGCAGGCCGCTCCTTCGCGTTGTGCGGGCAGACCTCCTGGCACACGTCGCAGCCGAACAGTCGCCCCGAGACGGCCTCACGAAGCGGCTCCGGGCTCGCGGCCGCGACCTCGATGGTCCACGTCGAGATGCAGCGGCCGGCGTCGAGCACGAACGGCCTCGCGAAGGCGCGGGTCGGGCACGCGTCGAGGCAGCGCGTGCACTGGCCGCAGCGCTCCTCGATCGGCGTGTCGGGCGTGATCTCGAGGGTCGTCACCACCTCGCCGAGCAGCGCGTAGCTCCCCTGCCCCGGCGTGATGATCAGCCCGTTCTTGCCGAGGAAGCCGACCCCCGCGCGCGCGGCCCAGGCGCGTTCGAGCACCGGCGCGGTGTCGATCATCGGGCGCGCCTCGACGCCGTCGCCGAGCGTGCGCACGAAGGTCGCGAGCTTGCGGAGCGCCTTGCGGATCCGGTTGTGGTAGTCGCGACCGCGAGCGTATCGAGCGATCCCCTGGGCGAGCGCCGGGACGGGAGCGCCGTCGTACTCGTCGCGCTGGTCGTAGCGCACGGTCGCGACGATCACGCTCCTCGCCCCGACGAGGATGTCCGCCCCGTCGAGCCGCCGACGCGCCTCGACGTTCTCTGCCAAGTACGCGAGCGGCCCGTGCAACCCCGCCGCCAGCGCGGCCTCGTAGCGCGCGAATTCCGGCTCGAGAGCGACGTCGGCCCGCGCGACGCCGACCGCCGCGAAGCCGAGCGCGGCGGCGCGCTGCTCGACGAGCGCGCGCGCCTCCTCGGCGCTCGGCGGTGAGGGCTCGGACGGCGCGCGCATGCGCGGCCATCTTGCGCGCGCGCCGCGCGACCACAAGCGGCTATGCTCGACGCCGTGGAAGGCTCTCGTCCGGGCGCGCGTTTCGTCTGCGCCACCGCAGGCTCGCACCGCGTCGCGTTCGCGATCGAGGAGGTGCAGGAGGTGCTCGCGCCGCGCGCGGTCACCCGCCTCTTCCACGCGCCGCGCGCGCTGCTCGGCGTGCTCAACCTCCGCGGAGACATCCTGCCGGTCGTCGAGCTCGCGCAGCTGCTCGGCGCGCCGCCGCAGCGGGGCCTGATGGGCGAGCCGAACGCGCGCCTGGTCGTCGTGCGCGCGAAGGTCGCGGTGCAGGGGGCGCTCGCCAAGACGGGCACGCTCGCGCTGCTCGTGACGCACCTGGATCCGCTGCGCGACGCCGAGCAGGGGGAGCTGCGCCCGATCCCCGCCGGCGTCCCCGAGATCGCCTCGCGCCTCGCCCTCGGCGTCGTCGACGCGGGGGGGCGACCGTTGCTGGTCATGGCCGTCGCGCGCATCGTCGCGACGGACGAGCTCGCCTCGATGCGCGTCTGAGCGCGCGTGGCTCAGCGCATCACGTTGTACTTCATGTCGAATTCCTGCTGCGACATCGACAGCAGCAGGATCACGTCGACGATCTGCCCGATGTAGCAGAGCCCCCAGGTCAGGATGTAGAGCACGCCCATCCCGGCCTGCCGCGTGTAGAAGCGCTGCAGCCCGGGAATCGTGAAGAACCCGATGATCGCGAGGAGGAGCGCGGTGTCCTTCTTGATCGGGTTCGGGTGCGCCATCGCGTACCCGTAAGGGTTCACCTGGTTCTGCACGATGATCACCGGCTGCGGCGCCGCGCCGTACGGCTGCTGCGGCGGGTAGCCGTACTGCGGCTGCTGCGGCGCGCCGTACGGCGGAGGTTGCGGCGCGCCGTAGGGCTGCATCGGGTAGTTGGGCTGGGGCGCCGGGTAGCCGGGCGCTTGCGGATAGCCGGGCTGCATGACCGGCGCGCCGTAGGGAGGCTGACCCCCCTGAGGGGCGCCGTACGGCGGCGGCGGTCCAGGCGGCGGGCGATTTCCGGGCGGATTCATACGGGCTCCCCTATGCGTCGGCGGCTGCCGCGCGGCGTGACCTTCGCGGGCGAGCGTAGCCCGACTCCGCGCGATTGCGCGTGATTGCGCGTGATTGCGCGTGATTGCGCGTGATTGCGCGCGTGCGCCGGCGCGCGCGTGGCGACCGGGTACGAGTCCGCGATCCGAGGCGCGATCCGAGGCGTGACCCGAAGCGCGATCCCTGGCGAATGACGTCGCCGGCTCGGACGTTGCGCGACCGTGGGCATGCCGATCGACGCTGCGGCGTTTGATCGAACTCGATCGGGTGCCTACAGTCATCGGCTGGAGGACCGCGTGGACGATCCGAATCAGAGACCGCCCCCCGGGCAAGGCCCTCCGCACGGCGCGTACGGGGGATACCCGGTCGCGGCGCCCCCGCCGCCGGGCCCCTACGCCCAGTATCCGATGGCGCCGCCGCCGCCGATGGCGCCGTACCCGCCGCAGATGCAGCCCGGCGTCCACATCGCGGGCCTGCCGGGCATGCCTGGCATCATGACGGCGGGGAGCCCCGGCGGCGCGCAGGTCACCGTGATCTCGAACGTCGTCGGGCAGCCCTACCCCCAGCCCGCGTACGGCGGCGCGCCTTATCCGCCGCCGCCGCCCGCCGCTCCCTACGCCCTCGTCGCCGGCCCCGCGCCCGCGCAGCCCGCGGCCGGGCAGGGCCGAGGCGCGCTCGCGATGATGCGCGAGGACGCCGCCCAGAAGACGATGGAGGCCGTCGCGCGTGGTGGCCCCGCGCGGATGCTCGGCTTCGGCGTCGGCGGCACCTGCGTCGCCGCGATGGTGGTCGCCGCGCTGCTCGTGCCGTTCGCGGGGGCCCCGGCGGCCGTGCTGCTCGCGATGATCCCGCTCGGCGTGATCGCGCTCTTCGCGTTCGTGCTCGGCGCGCGCGCCGGGCGTGGCATCTCGAGCCACCACCTCGAGCAGGCCATCCTGCGCGTCGCGTCCGAGCAGGGCGGCGTGATCCGCGTCGTCGCGCTCGCCCAGGCCACCGGGCGGCCGCTGCGCGAGTGCCAGGTCGCCATCGACGCGATGGTCGCCTCCGGCCACGCGACCGTCGACGCGGACGAGTCGGGCAACCTCGTCTACCGCATCCCCGATCTCGAGCCTCGCAAGGCAAAGGTCGTCTACGACGCGACGGTGACGGGGTGAACGCCCCCGTCCAGCTCACCTGCCGCAACTGCGCGACGCCGTTCGTCGCCGATCCGAGCGCTGCCCGCTGTCCGCGCTGCGGCTACGCGGAGGCGCCGACCACCAAGAGCCCACTCGCGGCGACCTCGACCGATCGCGTGTCGTTCTCGGCGCCCGTCTCGCAGCCGGTGCCCCAGCAGCAGTACGGCCAGCCCTATGCGCCGCCGCCCGGCGGGTCGCACCCGATCGGCACGTTGCCCTCCGCGCAGGCGTCGATGGTCCCCTACGGCGCTCCTTCGCAGGCGCAGCAGCCGTACCCCGGCCAGCCGCAGGGCTACGGGTACCCGCCCGGGCAGCCTCAGCAGCAGCCGTACTACGCGCCGCAGCCGCAGTACTACCAGCCCGCGCCGCAGCCGATCGTGGTCATCCAGAACCAGGTCAACGCGCCCTACCCGATGCACCCGTACGCGATGATGCCGTACGTGAAGCGCAAGGATCCCGGGGTCGCGGCGCTGATCTCGTTCTTCATCCCCGGCGGCGGCCAGCTCTACAACGGCCAGGCCGGCAAGGGGCTCGCGTTCATCTTCGTCACGATCGTGAACTTCTTCCTGCTG
Organism: uncultured delta proteobacterium; assembly: GCA_903923175.1. Taxonomy (GTDB): domain Bacteria; phylum Myxococcota_A; class Polyangia; order Polyangiales; family JADJMO01; genus CAIXWQ01. Next base: position 28,618 of record CAIXWQ010000644.1, read on the forward strand.
TTCGTCGGGATCGGCTTCCTGACCGGCATCGCCACCTGGATCTGGTCGATGATCGACGCGCACCAGGTCGCCGACCGCATCAATCGAGGCGAGATCGTGACGTGATCGCCGTGGGATCGGCCCGCGCGCGCGTCATCGCGCCTCGCCGGCGCCGGGTGTAGTAGACCCCTCGCGATGGCGAAGGGTGGCAAGAAGAAGCGCGGGCCGGACGCGAAGCTCCGGGTCGTCGTGGGCGGCAGGGGCGAGGCGAAGGCGATCGTCAGCGGCGCGCCGCGGGCGGCTGCGGCGCAGAAGGCCGCGACCTCGGCTGCCGCGGCTTCGTCGGCCGGCGCGCCGGCC
>CAIXWQ010000645.1 GCA_903923175.1 uncultured delta proteobacterium
ACGCGCCCGAGTTGCAGACGTTGCCGGCCGCGCAGGCCGTCCCCGCGCTGGCGGTGCCGGTGACGCAGCCGGTGGTGGCGCCGCAGTGGTTGCGATCCGTCACGGGGTCGACGCAGACGCCGCCGCAGTTCACCTGCGAGCCGGGGCACGAGACCGAGCACGCGCCCGAGTTGCAGACGTTGCCGCTCGCGCACACCGTCCCTGCGCTGGCGGTGCCGGTGACGCAGCCGGTGGTGGCCCCGCAGTGGTTGCGATCGGTGAGGGGGTCGACGCAGACGCCGCCGCAGTTGACCTGCGAGCCGGGACACGAGACCGAGCAGGTGCCCGAGTTGCAGACGTTGCCGCTCGCGCAGACCGTCCCGGTGGCGCCGACGCCGCCGATGCCGCAGCCGGCGGTGGCGCCGCAGTGGTTGCGATCGGTGACCGGGTCGACGCAGACGCCGCCGCAGTTCACCTGCGACCCGGCGCACGTGACGCTGCACTTGCTGCCGTTGCAGACCTGCCCCGACGGGCACTTGGTGCCGCAGGCTCCGCAGTTGTTGTTGTCGGTGGTCATGTCGCGGCAGACGCCGCTGCAGTTGGTCGTGCCGGCGGCGCAGGAGACGCTGCACGCGCTGCCGCTGCAGATCTGCCCCGACAGGCACTTGGTGCCGCAGGCTCCGCAGTTGTTGTTGTCGGTGGTCATGTCGCGGCAGACGCCGGCGCAGTTGGTCGTGCCGGTGCCGCACGAGACGTTGCACTTGCTCGTGCTGCAGACCTGGCCCGACGGGCACGCCATGCTGCACGCGCCGCAGTTGGCGTTGTCGGTGGTGGTGTCGCGACAGACGCCGCCGCAGTTGGTCGTGCCGGCGCCGCAGGTCACGCTGCACTTGCTGCCGCTGCACAGCTGCCCGGCCGCGCACTTGGTGCCGCAGGCGCCGCAGTTGGCGTTGTCGGTCGTCATGTCGCGGCAGACGCCGCCGCAGTTGGTGGTGCCGGCGCCGCAGGAGACGCTGCACGTGCTGCCGCTGCAGATCTGGCCGGACGGGCACTTGGTGCCGCAGGCGCCGCAGTTGGCGTTGTCGGTGGTGACGTCGCGGCAGACGCCGCCGCAGTCGGTGGTGCCGGCGCCGCAGGAGACGTTGCACTTGCTGCCGCTGCAGATCTGGCCCGCGGGGCACTTGGTGCCGCAGGCGCCGCAGTTGGCGTTGTCGGTGGTGACGTCGCGGCAGACGCCGCCGCAGTTGGTGGTGCCAGCGCCGCAGGAGACGTTGCACTTGCCGCCGCTGCAGACCTGGCCCGAGGGGCACATGTTGCCGCAGGCGCCGCAGTTGTTGTTGTCGGTCGTGACGTCGCGACAGACGCTGCCGCAGTTGGTGGTGCCGGCGCCGCAGGAGACGTTGCACTTGCCGCCGCTGCAGACCTGGCCCGAGGGGCACTTCGTGCCGCAGGCGCCGCAGTTGTTGTTGTCGGTGCCGATGTCGCGGCAGGCGCCGCTGCAGTTGGTGGTGCCGGCGCCGCAGGAGACGTTGCACGTCGCCGCGCTGCAGACCTGGCCCGACGGGCACGCCGTGCCGCAAGCGCCGCAGTTGCCGTTGTCGGTCGCGAGGTCGCGGCAGGCGCCGGTGCAGTCGGTGGTGCCGCCGCTGCAGGACAGCTCGCACTTGCCGTGGGCGCAGACCTGGCCGGCCGCGCACTGCGTGCCGCACGTGCCGCAGTTCGCCGGATCGACCGCGAGGTCGAAGCAGGAATTGCCGCACTGGTACGTCCCGCCCTTGCAGAACTTGCCGCAGGCCCCCTCCGAGCAGACCTCGTCGGTGAAGCACTTGTTGCCGCAGCTTCCGCAGTTGTCGCCGCTGCTCCGCACGTCGACGCACAGGCCGCCGCACGACGCCGTGCCGGTGGGACACCCGCCGTCGGGGCCGTCGACGTCCGCGTCCGCGCCGGCGGCGGCGAGCCCCGAGGCGTCGACGCCGCAGGAGGTCGCGCCGAAGAGCGCGAGCAGAGCCAGCACGACCGGAAGAAAGAATGAAGAAGTCACGGTCCGCATGCGTACTGGAGTGTATGCCGGCCGAGCCCGGCGGCCACGAAACGAGATGAGCCTGGCCGCGCCGGCGAGCTCATCCGCCCCGGGCAAACGCGCGTGACCACCGCTCGCCGGCCCGCCCCGGTACACTGGGGCGCTTGCCGCCGCCGTACCCGCCCGTCGAGCCGCCGCCCAGCGGCGTGCGCTTCCCCGATCCGGGGCGGGCGGGCGCGCGGGAAATCGTCGCGATCGGGAGCGACTTCTCCCCCTCGACGCTCCTCACGGCCTACCGCGCGGGGATCTTCCCCTGGCCCCAGTCGAAGCGGGTCGTCCCCTGGTGCAGCCCCGACCCGCGCGCGGTCTTCCCGCTCACCGACGAGCCGCACTGGTCGCGCAGCCTGCGGCGGACGCTTCGCCGGCATCCGTTCCGCGTCAGCGTCGACGAGGACTTCCTCGGCGTGATCCGCGCGTGCGGCGAGACGCGCGCGGAGGGGACGTGGATCATCCCCGAGCTCGTCGCTGGCTACCACCAGCTCCACCAGCTCGGCTGGGCGCACTCGCTCGAGGTCTGGGAGCCTGCGCCCCGCGAGCCCGGCGACGACCCCGAGGCGCTCGGCGGCAGGGAGGTGCTCGTCGGCGGCATCTATGGCGTCGCCATCGGCGGGCTCTTCGCGGGCGAGTCGATGTTCCACGCGCGCACCGACTGCTCCAAGATCGCCTTCGCGAGCCTCGTGGAGCGCCTCCGTCGTGGCGGCTACACGCTCTTCGACGTCCAGGTGCTCAACGATCACCTGGTGTCGCTCGGCTGCGTCGAGATCCCCCGCGCGGTCTACTTGCAGCGGGTCGCGGCCGCGATCGCGCGCCCGGGCCGGCTCGCGTGACGATCCCGCGTCGCGAAGCCCTCCGGTCGCGCTCGCCGGCGATCGTCCGCTAGCATCGCCCCATGCGCCCTGCCGTGACGCCCTTGGCCGCCCTCGGACTCCTCTTCGCTGCTTCTGCGACGACCGCCGCGAGCGCTGGCGAACGCGACACGCAGAGCGAGCCGGAGGCCCGGCGCACGGCCGAGGAGCGCGCCTTCGTCTACAGCGTCGATCCGATCACGCCGGCGCGCGGCACCGTCACCGCGGAGTCGTCGGTGGGCGTCGGCTCCGGCGTCGCCGCGCTGCGACCGCTCCCGTCCGCGAGCGACGCGCGAACGGTCGAGAGCTCGTTGACCGCGAGCGTCGGCGTCGGTGCGGGGCTCGCGCCGTTCGTCTCCGGCGTGCGCGGCTTCGGCGACGGCGCTGCTTCGGGGACGGGGCTCGTCGCGGGGCTCCGCTGGCAGCTTCCGATCGGCGACGGCCCCTTCCACGTCGGCCTCGTCGGCGCGGGCTTCCGCGAGCTCGGCGGCGGGTTCGGCGGCTACGCGAGGCTCACCGGTAGCTACGACGTCGACAAGCTCCGCCTCGGCGGCAACCTCCACGTCGAGCACGTGTTCGGCGGCGGGCGCGACGGCGCCGATCTCGTCGTCAGCCTCGGGGCGTCCTACCGCGTGCTCCCGGGGCTGCGCCTCGGCGCCGAGTACGTCGGCCAGGATCTCGAGGAGCTCGGCGCGCCCGCGGCCGAGGGGGGCGCGAAGCAGTACGCCGGCCCCACGTTCGCGATCGACCTCGATCGCGGCCGCGCGCAGATCGTCGGCGGCCCCGCGTTCGGGCTCGGCGGCAACTCCGCGCGCGTGCTCGGCCGCGCGTCGATCGTCGTGTCGTTCTGAGCGTCGCGCGCGGGATGCGTTCGCGTCCGGAGCGTGGCGGCGAGCGTCAGTTGCAGACGTACGAGTCGACCGGCATCGCGCTCGCCGCGTACGGGTTCAGGACCGTGGTGAGCGGGACGTCGACCGCGCTCGACCACGTCGACGGCGCGATCTGCACGATCGGCGGCGTCGACAGGTCCGACGTGAGCATGCCCGGCGTCGGGAACGAGCTCCCGGGGTAGTCGATCAGCGCGCCGAGGAGCTGCAGGCCGCCCTCGGCCCACGTGCCGAACGGCACCGCCACCGTGGTCGGCGGCGTGCTCCCCAGCTTCACGTTCACGCAGCCTGTCTGCGACAGGCTGAGTGCCTGGGCGCTCGCGTCCGTGATCGAGACGCCGTTCGCGTAGAGCAGGAACAGCATCGGCCCGTCGCCGTGGATCGTGTGGTTGACGGCGGCCTTCGCCGAAAGATCGCTCGCCGCCTTGACGTGCACGTTCGCGACGACGCGGTGGTACGGGCGCATCACGACGTCGAGCTTGGCGACCTTGCCGCTCTCGAGCACGAGCTTCGGGTAGTCGGCCTTCTTGCCGTTGATGGTCGGCACCTGCACGAAGTCGCCCGCCAGGATCCCGCCGGCCTCGGCGGTGCGCGACAGGGTCTTGTTGTCTTGGAACGTCGCGATGACCCAGTACGGGTTCGGCGTCGCGGTCCCCGACATCGTCTTCGGCAGATCGGCGTCGAGCTTCAGCTCCGCGCCGATGTTGCTCGCGTCGGGGAAGCGGAGCGTCGAGATCGGCGCGACCGACGGCTGCGCCGGATCCTTGGTCTCGGGGCTCGGATCCTTGTCGTAGAGGTAGACGTACAGCACGCCCGCGCCGTCGATGCCGAGCTGGCTCGCCTGGCTCGCGGCGTCGTAATTGGGGCGCGACGCGATCACGCTGACGTTCACGCAGAACTTCGCGACGCCGTCGACGGGATCGCACGGGCCCGGCGGCGCGGCGTCGGCGCCCGCATCGGCAGCGACGCCCGAGCCGGCCGGCGCCGAGAAGTCCCCCGAGGAGCACCCGGCGCCGAGCGCGAGGCTGGCGAGGCTGGCGACGCGTGCGAGTGAAGCGGGCGCGAAGAGCGCGGAGCGCGCGCGGAGACGCATGCGCGAAGGCTAGCAGGCCGCGTCCGCGCGCCCCACCCGCATCCGCTCACCCGTGCCCGTTCACCCGCATCCGCTCAGACGTGCGCGAGCATCCAGTCGGCCATCTCGTCGGCGATCTCCATGCCGACCTCGGGCTCGTTGAGGATCTCGTGGAAGAGCCCGTTGCGCTCGTCGAATTTCTTGTCGGCGGAGCCGAGGCGATCGAACACCGCGCGCGCCGCGGACGGGCTCGCCACGCGATCGGCGCCGCCCTGGAAGATCACGATGGGGGCGCGGATCTGCGCCGCGCGCGCGAGCAGGTCGCGCTGCGCGGCCGAGGACTCGGTGAACCAGCGCGCGGTCGCGCCCTTGTTGACGAGCGGATCGGTGTCGTACAGCCGCGCGAGCGTCTCGTCGTGGGTCAGGTCCTTGCCCGCGAGCCCGGAGGGGAGGGCGAGCTTCGGCAGCAGGTGCGACGCGAGCTGCCCCGCGAGCTTCTTCGCGCCGGGGACCTGCAACGCGAGGCCGAAGTACGGCGACGACAGGACGATCCCGTGGAACGTGCCCGGGTGCCCCAGCGCGTACGTCGCGGTGATCAGCCCGCCGAAGCTGTGCCCGAAGCCGAACAGGGGCACGCCGGGGACGCGCTCGCGGAGCACCGCGAGCACGTCGTCGACGTCCTCGTGGTACTCGCTGAAGCGATCGCAGTAGCCGCGCGCGCCCGCGGACCAGCCGTGGCCGCGCAGGTCGGGGACGGCGGTGGCGATCTTCTTCTTCGCCCAGCGCTCGATCACGCGGCGGTAGCGCCCGCCGTGCTCGCCGTAGCCGTGGAGCAGGAGCACCGCCGCGCGCGCGCCCTCGGGGAGCGAGAGCTGGTAGGCGAGCGTGGGCGCGCCGCCCGCGCGCCCCGCGATCGAGCCCTCCTCGTACGAGTACGGGTGCACGGAGATGCGCGAGACGGTGCTCGCCACGCCCTTTCGTTCCTGCGTCGACATGGAGCGCGAGCTTATCGCGATCACGCGCCGCGCGGGCTCCGCAAAAGGCGCGCTTCGCACGCGCCTCCGCCGAGCTGATCGCCGGGCGAGGGGCGGCGAAAGGCCCGCGGCGCGGCCTACTCGTTGTCGTTGTCGGTGATGACCGTGCGCGCGAACGTCGCGTAGAAGACCGTCGCGTAGACGCCGTTCTTGTTCAGGTCGCCGCGCGCGATGACCGCGTAATAGGGCGTCGAGGGGACGCCGCCGGCCATCGTGTTGTAGTTCAGGACGCTCCCCTTGATGGTGATCGAGGGGATGGCGCTGGTCGACGGATCGGTGTTGGCGGCGCCGGCCCAGGTGCCGAAGCCGTACGAGAGCGGCTTGCTCGAGACCACGTTCAGCTTGGTCCACGAGTGCGCGACCGCCGCCGGGCAGTTGTACGAGTCCCACGGGGCCTGGCCGCCGGGCGTGTACGCGGGGCAGAGGGCGCTGTCGGCGATCGAGTTGGCGACCGTGACGTTCGCGTAGTTGCCGACGTCGGCGCGGTACTGCTCCTGCGCGCCGCCGATCGCCTGCACCATCTCGGTGGCCTCGGCGATGTGCGCGCTCGCGATCCAGCGCCGGACGCCGAAGATCGCGAGCATCGCGACCACGCCGATGATCGCGACGACGATCATGATCTCGATGAGCGTGAAGCCGCGGACCTGCGCCCGGGGCCTCTGGCGACGCGTTCGGACCGACATCGAGCCTCCCCGCGGCACACCGCCGCGTCCGACGAGACTACCCCACCGCTCCGGCGCCGGCCAACGCGTGCTAGTTCCACCGGGCGTCCGGTCCCGCGACGCCCCACCGCCCCGAGATCCAGCCGCTTTCATGCCCGCTCTCACCGCGCAGCACCTCCGCAAGTCCTACGGCCCCCAGACGATCCTCGAGGACGTCTCGCTCTCGCTCGCGCGCGGCGAGAAAGTCGGGCTGATCGGCTCCAACGGGACCGGCAAGTCGACCCTCGCCAAGATCCTGACCGGCGAAGAGGTCGCCGACGGCGGAACGATCGCCATCCGTCGCGGGTTGCGCGTCTCCTACTTGTCGCAGGAGCCCCGCCTCGACGAGACCCGCACGGCGCGCGAGGTCGCCGAGGAGGGGCTCACCGAGTGGCGCCGCGCGACGGCCCGCCACGAGGAGGTGAGCCACCGGCTCGCAGACGGCGACGCGGGTGGCGTCGATCACGACGCGCTCGTCGCCGAGCAGGCGACGCTGGCCGAGGAGATCGAGCACCTGGGCGGCTGGGATCGCGGGCACGTCGCGAACGCGATGCTCCAGCGGCTCGGCGTGGTCGAGGTCGATCGCGTGGTGGCCGGGCGCAGCGGCGGCGAGCGGCGTCGCATCGCGCTCGCGCGCTTGCTCGTGATGCGCCCCGACGTGGCGATCCTCGACGAGCCGACCAACCACCTCGACGCCGACACCGCCGAGTGGCTCGAACAGCACCTCGCGCACGAATTCCCCGGCGCGCTGCTGCTCGTCACGCACGACCGCTACTTCCTCGACGCGATCGCCGAGCGGATCCTCGAGCTCGATCGCGGCGTGGTGCGCTCGTTCGACGGCGGCTTCCAGGCGTACCTCGCGAAGAAGGAGGAGCTCAGCGCGCTCGAGGATCGCACCGAGCAGAACCGGCGCAACGTGCTGCGACGCGAGCGCGAGTGGCTGGCGCGCGGGCCGCAGGCGCGCACCACCAAGCAGAAGGCGCGCATCCAGCGCGCCACGGCGATGATCGCGGAGACGCCCGCGAACGCGGGGCGCGCCGGGCAGGTCGCGCTCGCGGCCACCACCGTGCGCAGCGGTCGGACGATCCTCGAGCTGCACGGCGTGGCGCTCGGCGTCGGGGGCGTGCGCACGCTCACCGAGCCGTTCGATCTGCGCGTGGGGCCCGGCGAGCGCGTCGGGGTGGTCGGCCCGAACGGCGTGGGCAAGACCACCCTGCTCGCGGCGATCATCGCGGCGGCCTCGGGGGGAGGCGGCGGCGACGCGAAGCCGAGCCAGGTGGTCGCGGGCGAGCTGGTGGTCGGCAAGAACACCAAGATCGGCCTGCTCGACCAGATGCGCGGCGGCCTCGACGACGACGCCTCGATCTTCGACGACGTGAAGGGCGACGGCGCGACCACCGTGGTGCTCGGCGATCCGGCGCGCGGCGGCGTCACGATGGACCTGCGCGCGTACCTCGAGCTGTTCCTCTTCGACGACTCGAAGCAGCGGCAGAAGATCGGCGCGCTGTCGGGCGGCGAGCGCGCGCGCGTGGCGCTGGCGAAGCTGCTGCGGATGCCGACCAACCTGCTGCTGCTCGACGAGCCCACCAACGATCTCGATCTCGCGACGCTCGGCGCGCTCGAGGAGCTGCTGCTCACCTACGCGGGCTCGGTGGTGGTCGTCACGCACGATCGCGCGTTCCTCGATCGCGTCGCGACCTCGCTGCTCGCGTTCGTCCCCGGGGCGGCGCCAGGCGCGAGCACGGAGTCGAACGGCGTTCCCGCGCCCGCGACGGTGGAAAAGCACGGCGGCGGCTACTCCGATTTCGTCGCGCACCGCGCCGAGCTCGCCGCGCAGAAGAAGGCTGCGGCGGTGGCGCAAGCGGAGGTCGCTCGCGCGAGCGCGCCGCCGCCGCGCGCCGATGGTCAGCCGGCCGGCAAGGCGGCCGCGAAGAAGAGCGCGCTCAGCTGGGCCGAGAAGGGCGAGCTCGAGGCGCTGCCCGAGAAGATCGAGGTCGCCGAGCAGGCCGCCGCGGCGCTCGAGGCCGAGCTCGCCGACCCGTCGACGTACGCCAAGCGCGGCGGCGAGGTGGCGGGGCTCAACGAGCGGCTCGCGAAGGCGCGCGCGGAGATCGACGCGTTGATGGCGCGCTGGGAAGCGCTCGAGGCGAAGCGGGGCTGAGCGTGCGCGGGCGAGCGGGCGAGCGCGCGAGGCGGCCTGCGTCGCTCCGGCGCGCCTTCAGGAGTCCGCAAGGTTCGCTCCCTATCGTGCAGTCGGAATCCGGAAGCGGAGGCGCCGTCGCACCGCTCCCGTCTGCGCGCTCGAACGGGCCGAGTCGGCCCGCGCGGGGGCGTGCGCTCTCGCGCATTTGCGCGGGAATTCGGCTGAAACGCGCGACGAAAATCGACCGACCTCGTTGATCGAATCGCCCGCCGCGCGCCACTGAGCTTCCGACGACGACGACGAGAGAATCGACGACGTGAGCGTCTGCTGGCGCGCCTCTCGAGGTACCCAGCGCCAACCAGTCAGCAGGGCCGAGGTCGACGAGGCGCCGTGTGCGCGCGTCGCGGGGCAAGGGGCCCCCGGTCCGCCCCGAGAAGAGGCCACTCGCCGACGCGGCGAGGCGCCCGACGTCCGCCCGGAGAGCGCGTGATGGGCACATCGAGACGTTTGCCGACCTTGACCCTCTGCGCCGCGACGCTGCTCGGCGGCGCGCGCGACGCCGCTGCGTCCGAGGGAGAAGGCGCGGCGGTGGGCCGCGAGGAGGCCGAGGCGGCATCCGCGCGCGAAGGCGCCGCGGAGGGCTACGACGCCGCGCTGGCCCGCGCGCGCGCCGCGGCCTTGCGTGGAGAGCCGCGCGAGGCCGCGCGCATCCTCTCGCCGGTCGTGGAGGCGTATCCGCAGGACTACGAGGTCGCGCTGCAGCTCGGGTGTTACTCGTTCTCTGCGGGGGACTACGCGAGCGCCGAGCGCGCCTATCGCGAGGCCCTCGTGCGCGCCCCGGCGGGCGTCGACGCGCGGCTCGGCCTCGCGTGGACGCTCGTGCGTCGAGGCCGCTGCGAGGACGCGAAGCTCGAGATCCGTCCGCTCGAGCGCGAGCCGCGCGCCGACGACGTCACGGCGGCGTGCGCGGCGCCTGCGGGCCCGCCCGAGCCGCCGACCACGCTGTCGTTCGCCTTCACGCGCTGGCAGTTCCCGGGCGATTCGCTCAAGACGGGCGCGACCGGGCTGTTCGTGGGCGCCTCCGAGCGCGTCTCGTCCGAGTGGTCGCTCGGGCTCTCGTACCGATACGCGAGCGTCGATACCCAGCAGACCGAGACGCGGTTCGCCCCGCCCCCGGGCGCGCCCCCAGGCGCACCGCCGATGCGGCAGGTGACGACCACGACCTCGCGCTTCGCGCAGAACGAGGCGTACGCGCACGCCGCCTGGAGCTCCTTGGTGCTGGGGCTCGGCCTGCACGCGGCGCTCGTGAGCGAGGGGAGCGGCACGCTCGGCACCTCGGAGCACGTGGGAATGGTCGGCCGCTGGAGCCCGTTCGGGGATCTGCTCGTCGACGTCTCGGTGAGCCGCTATCGCGACGAGACCGTCTCGCGGATCGCGCCGTCGTGGACGCTCCCGATCGCCGGCCCGCTGCGCCTCGTGCCGGGGCTCGCGGTCCAGCGCGTCGGCGGCGCGACGCTCGCGAGCGCGTCGCTCTCGGTGCTGCTCGACTGGCCGGGGCTCTCGCTCTGGGCCGGCGGCAAGTACGGCCAGGAAGAGCGCCCCGCCTACCTCGCGCAGTCGATCGTCTACGACCTGACCGATCGCGTCACCTGGGGCGCGTGGGGAGGGCTGCGGCTTCGCCTCGGCGACGGCATCGGCCTCGCCGCCACCTACGCCTACGACCGATTGCGCGTCTCGGGGAGCGCGCAGGGGCAGACGAGCGCCGTTCAGACGCTATCGGTCGGCCCGGTCTTCAGCTTCTGATCCTCGCCCGTCGCAGACTCGCCAGTTCGCCAGTTCGCCAGTTCGCCCCATTCGCCAGCTCGCCGAGCGCTCACGGCGCTCCGTCGAACCATCCAGTCTCTCTCAGGAGGCTCCCATGTCGAGCACGCCGCAGCTCGCCAATCTCGCCGTCAGCGAGACTGGCTTCGTCTTCGATCCGTCCACCGGTGCCACCTTCACGGTCAACGCGACCGGCCTCGTCGTGCTGCGCGCTCTGCGCGACGGCGCCTCGCTCACGCGGATCGTCGAGCAGCTGAGCGAAGGCTTCGCCGAGGCCTCGCGCTCGGCGCGCGACGAGGTGCTCGACTTCGTGCAGCTGCTCCGGGGGCACGGGCTCCTCGGCGCGGATTTCGAGGTGACCTCGTGAGCGCGCGTCGGGCCGCGCCGCGCGTCGTCGCCGTCACGGGCATGAACGCGACCGACAACCCGGCGCCCGGCGTCGGCGTCCTCCGCTCGTTGCGCGAGGGCGCGCAGCCGGGCGAGCGGCACGTCGGGCTCGCCTACGACGCGCTCGATCCCGGCATCTACGCGCGGGAGCTCGTCGAGGACGTGTTCCTGCTGCCGTACCCGTCGTCGAGCCTCGACGTCTACCTCGAGCGCCTCGCGTACGTCCACGAGCGGGTCGGCCTCGACGTCATCATCCCGACGCTCGACGCCGAGCTCCCCGCGTTCATCGCCGCCGAACCGAAGCTCCGCGCCATGGGGATCGGCACCTTCCTGCCGACGCGCGAGCAGCTCGATCTGCGCTCGAAGGCGAACCTCGGAGACCTCGGTCGGCGCGCGGGGCTCGACGTCCCCGCCGCGGCGGTCGTGACGAGCGTGCAGGAGCTCGCGCGCGTGCACGAGCGGATCGCCTACCCGTTCTGGGTGAAGGGGGTCTTCTACGGCGCCAAGCTCGTGACCTGCCTCGACGAGGCGATCTCCGCCTTCCACAAGGTCGTCGCGCAGTGGGGCGTGCCGGTGATCGTGCAGGCCTCCGTGGCGGGCGAGGAGCTCAACGTGATCGGCCTCGGCGACGGCGAAGGGGGGCTCTGGGGCGCCGTTCCGATGAAGAAGCTGATGATCACCGACAAGGGGAAGGGCTGGGCCGGGATCACGATCCGCGACCCCGCGCTGCTCGCGGTGGCCGAGCGCTTCGTGCAGGTCACCCGCTGGCGTGGGCCGTTCGAGGTCGAGGTCATCCGCGATCGCGCGGGGCGCTATCAGCTCCTCGAGATCAACCCGCGGCTGCCGGCCTGGGTGCACCTCGCGACGGCGGCCGGCGTGAACCTGCCGCGCGCGATCGCCGCGCTCGCGACCGGCGGCAAGCCCGCGCCGGTGCGCGACTACCAGGTCGGCACGATGTTCGTGCGCATCTCGATCGACCAGATCGCGAGCCTCGAGGACCTGGAGCGGATCGTGACCGCCGGCGAGATCCGCCGCGGCGAGCCCGCGGATTCACGACCCCTGGCCGCCACCGAGGCGCGAACGGAGGTCCACGCGGCGTGAGGCCGATCGCGCGATGCCCGCTTGCTCCGACGCACTCGACTCTCCAGGAGGTACGCCCGTGAACCGACCGACCTACGAACGCCCCGCGATCGTCCGCCACCAGATGGGCCTGATGAACAAGTTCGGGCGCATGGACACGGTGAAGCCGCTCACGCACGTCGACGGCGTCGCGATCGACGCGCTCGTCGCCGAGCACGGCTCGCCGCTGTTCGTGTTCTCGCAGCGGACGCTCATCAACCGCTACCGGGAGCTGCGCGACGCGTTCACCCGCCGCCTGCCGCGCGTGCGCCTCGCGTGGTCGTACAAGACCAACTACCTCGAGGCGGTGTGCCGCACGTTCCATCGCGAGGGGGCGTGGGCCGAGGTCGTGTCGCCGTTCGAGTTCCAGAAGGCGGTGCGCTCGGGGGTGAGCCCGGATCGCATCCACTTCAACGGCCCGTTCAAGCCCGACCTCGCGCTCGCCGAGGCCATCACCGGCGGGGCCATCCTCCACATCGACAACTTCGACGAGATCGGCCGCATCGATCGCGTCGCCGAGCAGGTCGGCAAGTGGGCCCGCGTAGCGTTGCGGGTGAACCTGGCGATCGACGGGCTGACGGCGTGGAGCCGCTTCGGGGTGAACCTCGAGTCGGGCCAAGCGCGCGAGGCGATCGCGCGCATCGTGGCGAGCGACCGGCTGGAGCTGCTCGGCCTGCACACGCACATCGGCACGTTCATCCTCGACGCGAACGCGCACGGCATGGCCGCCCGCAAGCTCGCCCGCTTCGCCAACGAGATCCGCGCCGAGCACGGGATCAAGCTCTCGTTCCTCGACCTCGGCGGCGGGTTCGCCTCGCCCAACACGCTCAAGGGGACGTACCTGCTCGGCGAGCAGGCGAGCCCGAGCTTCGCGCGCTACGCCGATGCCATCGCCGACGGGCTCGGCGAGCTCGACTACCCGACCAAGGAGCTCCCCACGCTGGTGCTCGAGACCGGGCGCGCGCTGGTCGACGACGCGGGCTACCTGGTGAGCACCGTGCACGCGACCAAGCGGCTGCCGGGCGGCGAGCGCGCGCTGGTGATGGACGCGGGGGTGAACCTGCTCTTCACCTCGTTCTGGTACGACCACGCCGTCGTGCCGGCGCAGGAGACGCGCGGCGCGCCCGAGCCGACGGTGCTCTACGGCCCGCTGTGCATGAACATCGACGTGCTGCGAGAGTCGGCGAAGCTGCCCCCCCTCGCGGCGGGCGAGCGCGTCGTGTTCCGCAACGTCGGCGCCTACAACGTGACGCAGTGGATGCAGTTCATCGCGACCCGCCCGGCGGTCGTGATGATCGGCACCGACGGGCGCGTCGCGCGCATCCGCCGGGCCGAGGACGTCGGAGATCTCACGTCGCACGAGGGGGTCCCGGAATGGCTCTCCTGAGCGTCGCGGACGGCACGCGATCGGCGAGCCTCGGGCGGCAGAGCGTCGCGCGCGCCGCGCTGGATGGCGTAGGGCGCGCGGGCGACGCGGTCCTCGCGAGCTACGCCCAGCTCCTCTTCTCGCGCTCGCGCGTGGTGGGCGCCGCGATGCTGGCGGCGACCGCGACCGAGCCGCGCGCGCTCCTCTTCGGCCTGCTCGCGGTCGCGTCGGCGGCGCTCGCGACGCGGCTCCTCGGGCTCGGCGGCGGCGACGCGGTGCACGGCCCTTACGGCTACAACGCGCTCCTGGTCGGCCTCGGGCTCGCGCACGCCTACACGTGGAGCGGCACGGCGCTGCTGCTCGTCGCGGCGGCGGCGCTCGTGGTGGTCTTGCTCACGGCCGCGCTCGTGGCGCTCGCGAGCCGCGTGGGCGCGCCGCCCGTCCTGTCGCTGCCGTTCGTGGCGACCTCGTGGCTGCTGCTCGGCCTCGCGCCGGCGTTCGTCCCCGCGCCGCTGCGGTCTCTCGCGCCGCTCGCGCCGCTCGCGTCTCCGGAAGCCGCGGCGCCGATCGCGCGCGCGTTCCCCGGCCTTCCGACCGCGGCGCTCGAGGGGCTGGGCGCGCTCCTCTTCTTGCCGAGCGCGCGGGCGGGCGCGGTGGTGCTCGGCGCGCTGCTCTGGCACAGCCGCATCGCGACGCTGCTCGCGGTCGCCGCGACGGGGCTCGTCTTCTGGCTGGGCCACGCGTCGCCCGTGATCGCGCAGCCGGAGACCTTCCACGCGCTCGTGCTCAACGCCGCGCTCTCGGCGATCGCGCTCGGCGGCGTGTGGTTCGTGCCGTCGGCGTCGTCGCTCGGGCTCGGGCTGGTCGGCGCGCTCGGGGCGGTCGCGATCGCGCTCGGCACCCGCGGCCTCTTCGAGCGACTCGGCCTGCCGGCGCTCATCCTGCCCTTCAACGCGAGCGTGCTGCTGGTGCTCTTCGCGATGCGCCAGCGCCTGTTCGACCGCGCGCCGAAGGCGGTCGACTTCGTGCCGGGGACGCCCGAGGAGAACCTCGCCCACTTCCAGTCTCGGCGCGCGCGCTTCCAGGCGCTCTACGCGGTCGCGGTCCACCTGCCGTTCCGCGGGGCGTGGACGTGCACGCAAGGGGTCGACGGCCCGCTCACGCACCAGGGCGCGTGGCGGCACGGGTTCGACTTCGAGGTCCGCGGCGACGACGGCGCGCTCTTTCGCGGCGGCGGCGACGAAGCGAGCGGCGCGGGCGGCGCGCGCGTGGAGGACTACCACTGCCATCGCCTCCCGGTGCTCGCCTGCGCCGATGGCGTGGTCGTCCGCGTCGAGAGGGACGTCGCCGACAACGCGATCGGCGCGGTGGAGCTGCAGCGCAACTGGGGCAACGTGGTGGTGCTCTGCCACGCGCCCGGGCTCTATTCGCTCGTCGCGCACCTCGCGCAGGGGAGCGCGCGCGTGTACGAGGGGCAGCACGTCCGCCGCGGCGAGGTGCTCGGCGCCTGCGGCAGCTCGGGGCGCTCTCCGCGGCCGCACCTGCACTTCCAGCTGCAGGCCACGCCGCAGCTCGGCGCGCCGACCCTGCCGTGCCGGTTCTCGGACGTGATCGCGAGCGGCGCGGCGCCCGGCCCCGGCGAGGCGCGGCTGCTGCTCGCGACAACGCCGCGCGAGGGGGACACCGTGCGCAACGTCGCGCCCGACGACGAGCTCGCCGCGTTCTTCCGCTTCGAGCCTGGCAGCACGCTCGCGTTCGAGCTCTCGGGCGGCGCGCGGGGGGCCGAGCGCGCAGAGCGCCACGAGCACGTCGAGCGCGTCGAGCACGTCGAGCACGTCGAGCACGTCGAGCACGAGATCGATCTCCTCGGCAACCTGGTGCTCCGCTCGCGCGAGCGCGCGGCGACGCTCCAGTTCGAACGCGCCGACGACGGCTTCACGAGCTTCGATCCGCTGGGCGCTCCGCGCTCGGTCCTGGCGCTGCTCCGCGCGGCGCTCCCGCGCGTCCCTTTCGACGATGCCGCCGCGCTCGTCTGGAGCGACTACCTCCCCTCGCGTTGGGCGCGCGCCTCGCTGCTGCGCCCGCTCCGCGACTTCGTCTCGCCGCTCCTGCCCGTCGCCGGGCTGACGCTCGACTACCGCGCCGAGCGGCTCGGCGATCGGCTCGTCGTCCACGGCGCCTCGCGCAAGACGCGCCATGGCGCTCCGCAGGTTCGCACCGAGGCGACGCTGACGAGGGCGCGCGGGATCGTCGCGCTGTCGGTGACCGTGGGCGCGACACGTCACCTCGCCACGCGTCTGGCCGACGACGCGCCGG
>CAIXWQ010000646.1 GCA_903923175.1 uncultured delta proteobacterium
CCTGCTCGCCGTGGGCGCCGTCGCGTGCGGCGCCCGGCGCCAGAGCGAGCCTTCGCCGGTCGCGAACGCGTCACCGTCGCCTCCGCCGGCGCCGCCGCCGCCGAGCGCCTTCCCCGTCTCGCTCAACGACTCGCCCTTCGCGCCCTCGTTCTCCAAGGTCGATCCCAAGGGGCTGCCGGTCGACGTCACCAAGCTCGTCGAGCCGACGCTCTGCGCCGAGTGCCACGCCGACGTCGTCGCGCAGTGGGAGCCCTCGTCCCATCACAACAGCTCGTTCGCCGATCGCTTCTACGCGATGTCGGTCGCGCTCACGCGCACCGACAAGGGGAACAAGGCGGCCCGCTTCTGCGCCGGCTGCCACGAGCCGAGCCTCCTGTTCGACGCCAAGGAGATCCCGGACGGCAAAGGGGGGACGACCTTCGACAGCGTCGTCGATCGCCCGGGCGTGACCAAGCACCCGCGCGCGGCCGACGGCCTCGGCTGCCTCTCGTGCCACTCGGCGACCGGCGGCTCGCGGCTCGGCGGCGGCGGCTACACGCTCACGTGGCGCCCCTTCGAGAAGCCGGACATCACCGACGACAAGTCGATCGCGGCGCACAAGCAGCGCATGCGCGCGCCGGTGCTCGCGGAGGCCGACTTCTGCGCGAGCTGCCACAAGGTCTCGCTCGACGTGGAGGTGAACGGCAAGCGCTGGCTCCGCGGCCAGAACGACTTCGATCCGTGGGAGCAAGGCCCCTACGCGCTCGGCGGCAAGAAGAGCGCGGGGGAGATCTACGCGCCCGAGGCGGAGCAGAAGCGCTGCCAGGACTGCCACATGCAGCACGAGGAGATCTCCAAGGGCGATCTCGCGGGCAAGGCGCTGCCGGGCGGCACGGGGAACGGCGAGAAGAAGTTCGTGCGCTCGCACCGCTTCCTCGCGGCGAACACCGCGCTCGCCGCCCTCGCGGGCGACGCCGACACGATCGAGCGCCAGCGCAAGCGGCTCGCGGGCGCGGTGCGCGTCGACGTGATGGCCGTGCGGCGCGAGCGCACCGTCGGCAAGGCCGAGCTGGTGGAGGACGCGAAGCTCGAGGCCGGCGAGCCGTTCCTGCTCGACGTGGTGGTGGTGAACGAGAACGTCGGTCACCGCTTCCCCTCGGGCACGGTCGATTCGAACGAGGTGTGGCTCGCGCTCGACGTGCTCGACGCCAAGGGCGTGATCGTGGCGCGCAGCGGCGCCCTCGACGCCCGCAGCGCGCTCGATCCGGACGCGCACCGCTTCGGCGTGCTGCAGCTCGACGGCGAGGGAAAGCCCGCGCTCAAGCGCGACGCGCACCGCTTCGTGGCCGCCGGTTGGGACACGACGATCCCACCGAAGGACGCGCGCGTCGTCCGCTTCCGGATCACGCCGCCGAAAGGGGCGGCGCTGCCGCTGCGCGCCTCGGCGAAGGTGCTGTACCGCAAGTTCTCGCGGGAATTCACCGAGCAAGCGTGCGCGACCAAAGAGGCCTTCCTCCCGCCGCTCGCGAAGTGCCCGGAGCTCCCGGTCACCGAGGTCGCGCACGACGAGGCCACGATCGGCGGCGGCGCGCAGGGGCGGGCGACGAATGTCGACGCGTGGCGGCGGCTCGACGCCTACGGGCGCGGGCTGATCAACGCGCTGCAGGAGGACGTGGGCGACGCGCAGCCGATCCTCGAGCAGGTGATCTCGCTGCGGCCCGATCGGGCCGAGGGGCACGTCGATCTCGCGCGCATGCTCGTGCTCCAGGGGCGCGTGGTCGACGCGGGCGTGGAGCTCGACCGCGCGGCGGCGATCGACCCCGCGACGCCGGTCGTGCCGTACCTGCGCGGCGTCGCGATGTACCAGATCTACCGCCTCGGTGACGTGGTCGAGCCGCTGCGGCTCGCGGCGCAGCGCGCCCCACGCTCGCTCGTCGCCCGCGAGCTCCTCGCCGAGGCGCTCGAGCTCCATGGCGACGATCGCCTCGCGCTCGACGTCACGCACGAGGGGCTCGGGATCGATTCGGAGTCCGCCCAGCTCCGGCACCTGGAGGCCCTCGCGTACGACCGGCTGGGCCTGAGCCGCGACGCTGACGCCGCGCGCGCCGCCTACCTCCGCTACCGCGTCGACGACGACCGGCCGCGCCTGCGCTCGATCCGCAAGGCCACGATCCCCGGGTGCGCGCGCGAGTCCGTCCCCCTGCACGTGCACGACCTCCGCCCGCGCTCGTAGCGCGTCGCTGCGGTCCGCGCGCTCGAGGCGCGGCGCTACGGAGGAGCCACTCGTGACCCAGCACAATACGCTCCGCGAGTCCGCCGCGTCCGCGCGAGAATCCGCTAGCCTGGTGCTCGCATGAGCGCCGTCTCGGCGAACGCGGTGGAGTTCCTGCGCGGCGCTTGCGAGCGCGAGGGGCTCCGCCCGTCCGACCTCGGCGCGGCGTTCGCGTTGGCCGCCGAGCGCCACGCGCCGCTCGACTGGGCCGGCTTCGTCGAGGCGCTCGCGTGCTACCAGGCCCGCAGCGCGCGCGAGGCGCCGCTGAGCGCGCTCGGCGAGGCGATGCTCGAAGGCGAGGCCTTCGCGCCGCTGCGCGCGATCGCGGGGGCGTTCACCTCGCCGCGGCTGGTGTACCGCGCCCTCGCGGGGTGGGCGCTCCCGACCGAGCTCGGCGCGATCCGCGGTCGCTTCGAGGAGCTCGACGAGCGACGCGTGCAGCTCGTGCTCGAGCTCGAGGCCGAGGCCATCGCCTCGCCGCTGCCCTTCGACCTGTGCACCGGGCTCTGCCGGGCGCTGCCGCGGCTCTTCGACCTCGCCGACGCGTCGGTCGACGCGCGCGTCGGGCCGCGGCGCGCCGAGCTCGTGATCACGATGCCGTCGAGCGGCGCGCTGGCGCGGCTGCGGCGCGCGGCGCACGCCCTGTCGGGGCCGCAGGGGCTCCTCGTCGCGCTGGAGGCGCAGGCCGCCGAACGCTCGTCGCAGGCCCGCGCGGCCGAGCGCGCCCGCCTGGACCTCTTCCGCGCGCTCGACCGCTTCTCCGACGGCGCGCTCGTGGTCCGCGAGGGGCGCGTCGTCTTCGCCAACGCGTCCTTCGCGCGGCACGCGGGGCGCACGGGAGCCGCCGGCCACGCCGCAGTGGCGCTGGTCGGGCGCGGGTTCGTCGAGCTCGTCGCGCCGCGCGAGCGCGAGCACGCCGAGGACCTGCTCGCCGGCGATCCCTGCGTGGATCGCACGCTCCACTTCGTCGACGCGGGCGGCGTCGAGTGGCTCGGCGAGGTCGCGCCGGTC